>NZ_JBFUAB010000031.1:0-92143 GCF_056406535.1 Roseateles sp. P1_C1_2 | reverse complement strand
GGCTCGGGCGGCGGCGCAGGCCGGGTCGCAAACCAGCCGGCTGCGCCGGCCACCGCGAGCCCGGCCAGGCCGAGGCCGGCGAACAGCGGCGTGCGGCTGCCGGCCGGTTTGGCGGCCGGTGCCGGCGCTGCGGCGGGCGCCTGGATCAGCGTCGCCATCTGGCCCGGCTTGGGCGCGTAGTGGCCGGCCAGGCCCAGGTCCTGGCGGAATTCGGCCATGGACTGGGTGCGCTGGTCGGGCAGCACCTGCAGCGCCCGGTCGACGGCCTTGACGAGGCGGTCGCTGTAGCGGCCCGGCGGGGCGGCCTGCGCGAGCGGCACGTAGTCGTCCTTGACCATGCGGCCGACGCTGGGTGGCGGCGTGCGGCCGGTGATGGCGCAGTAGACGACGGCGGCCAGCGCATAGACGTCGGTCCACGGCCCCTGCTTCATGCTGGGCACTTCGGCGTACTGCTCGATGGGGGCGTAGCCGGGCTTGAGGATGACGGTCAGCGCCTGCGTCATGTCGCCGATGACGCGGCGCGCGGCGCCGAAGTCCAGCAGCAGGGGCAGGCCGCTGCCGCCGATCAGGATGATGTTGTCGGGCGCGATGTCGCGGTGGTAGCAGCTCTCGCCGTGCAGCACCAGCAGCGCCTCGGTCAGCGGCGCCAGCATATTCATCAGCCAGTCTTCGCCGGGCGGCCCGGGCATTTCCTTGAGGGTGTCCTTCAGCGTCTTGCCCTCGATGAAGGGCATGACCATGAAGGCCGTGCCGTTGGCCTCCCAGAAGCGGTAGACCTTGACCAGGGCCGGGTGGTCGAACTGGGCCAGCAGCCGCGCCTCGTTGATGAAGCTCTTCAGGCCCATCTCGAAGGTGTCGCGGTGGCGCTCCGAGCGCACCCGCACCTGGGAGCTGTCGCCGCGCAGGGCCAGCGCGGCGGGCATGTATTCCTTCAAGGCCACCATGCGCTCCAGCGCGTGGTCGCGGGCCAGGTAGACGATGCCGAAGCCGCCCTCGCCCAGCACGCGGGTGACCTCGAACTCGGCCTGGCGGCTGCCGACGGGCAGGGCATTGCCCCCGTCCATGCGCTCGATGCGCGGCGGCGGCGGTACCGGCTCGGCGGCGGCGGGCGGGCCCGTCATGACCGTCGGCGCGTTTTCGAAAGGCGCGGGCGCAGCGGCGGCCGGGCCAGCGGTGCTGCTGGGCCGGATGATGGTCGCGTCGTTGTCTTCCGGGTCGCTGGAGGAGTTCATCGTGCAGGGGGGGCGTCCATGCGGGTGAGTGACGCCAGGCGCGATTCCGTTCCCGTCATGGGCGAACTGGCGCGCCACAGGGAACTAAGCGCTGCCCCGAGTTACTTACCGCCCGAACCCCTGCCTGCACCTTCTGCAAGCCTCTTTTCCGGACGCCCATGGACACGACCCCCTTTGATGAGCCGCTGGACCCCGCGCTGTCGCTCAGCGACCCGGCGTTGGCACCCTGGCTGGTGGGCGTCTCCGAAGACGACGTCTGCGGCCCGGACCTGGAATACGACAACGACTTCCTGGCCCTGACGCAAGCGGCCGCGGGCAAACCCGAAACCCAGTTCGCCGCGGCCGAGCCGCCGGACTGGCGCGCCGTGTTCAGCCAGGCCGAAGAACTCAACAGCCGCAGCCGTGACCTGCGCGTGGCCAATCTGTGGCTGCGCGCCCGCCTGCGCCTGGAGGGCTTCGCGACGCTGGCGCCAGGGCTGCGCCTCTTCGAGCAACTGCTGGTGCGCTGGTGGGACGAGCTCCACCCCCGCCCGGACGACGGCGACGCCTTCGCCCGCGTCAATGTGCTGGGCGAGCTGGCCAGCCTGGATGTCACCCTCGGCGACGTGCGCGCCAGCCTCGTGCTGAACGACCGCGCCATCGGCCAGATCAGCGTGCGCGACATCGAGATCGCGATGGGCGACCTGGTGCCGCGCGACGACGAGTCGGTGCCCTCGCGGGGCCAGATCGAAAGCATGCTGGCCGACGCGGTGGGCGACAACCCGCAGGTCAACACCCAGGCGACGGACGCCCTGGCCGCCCTGGACGCCCTGACCGAATGCCTGACGGCCCGCCTGGGCTACGGCGAGCTGCCCGACTTCGCACCGCTGCGCAGCATGCTGGACAGCGTGGCCGCCGTCTCGCCCAGCCCGGTCAGCATCGACGCCGACTCGGATGACCTGGCCGGCATGTTGAACGACCTGGGCATCGACGACAGCGCCGGCGGCGACGACTCGCCTGCCCCGGCCCGACGCGGTCGCGGCGGCGGCGGCGGTGGCATGGGCAGCATCGAGAGCCGCGCCGACGCCGTGCGCGCCATCGACCTCGTCTGCGCCTATCTGGAAAAGAACGAACCCACCAACCCGGCCGCGGATCTGCTGCGCCGTGCGCAACGTCTCATCGACCGCAACTTCCTGCAGCTCGTACGAGAGTTTGCCCCCGAGGCCGTTGGCGAAGTGGCCCGTATGCTGGGTGTTGACCCGGACAGCCTGCAGTAGTCGCATGAGAGGCCGCGATGTCGTCTGTATCAAGGCCCCTCCTTCAGTCTGTCGCGGCGCAACGCCTTTGAATCCCTGAATCCCGTCCGCAAGGAGCATTGAAATGAGCAAGAGCAGCCAGAAATTCATCGCCCGCAACCGGGCACCGCGGGTGCAGATCGAGTACGACGTGGAGCTCTATGGCGCCGAGAAGAAGGTGCAGCTGCCCTTCGTGATGGGCGTGATGGCCGACCTGTCCGGCAAGCCCGAGGATCCGCTGCCGCCGGTGTCGGACCGCAAGTTCCTCGAGATCGACGTCGACAACTTCGACTCGCGCATGAAGTCCATGAAGCCGCGCGTCGCATTCCAGGTCGAGAACACGCTGACCGGCGAGGGCAACCTGCCGGTGGACATCACCTTCGAGAGCATGGACGACTTCTCGCCGGCCGCCGTGGCGCGCAAGGTCGAAGGCCTGAACAAGCTGCTCGAGGCCCGCCAGCAGCTGTCCAACCTGATCACCTACATGGACGGCAAGAGCGGCGCCGGCGACCTGATCGCCAAGGTGCTGGCCGACCCGACGCTGCTGAAGACGCTGACCGACGCGCCCAAGTCGGAATAAGCCGCAGTCCCTCCCAAGACACTGAAACGACCGGAGTTTCAAACATGACCCAAGCGGAACAGTCAGCATCGGCCCTGGCGGGCGTGACCTTCGAAGGCAATGACTTCGCGGCACTGCTGAACAAGGAATTCAAGCCCAAGACCGAGGAAGCACGCGGCGCCGTCGCGCAGGCGGTGCAGACGCTGGCCCAGCAGGCGCTGTCCAACACGACGCTGCTCAGCGACGATGCCGTCAAGACCATCGAGGCCATGATCGCGGCCATCGACAGCAAGCTCACCGAGCAGGTCAACCTGATCATGCACCACGAGGACTTCCAGAAGCTGGAGTCCGCCTGGCGCGGCCTGCACTACCTCGTCAACAACACCGAGACCGACGAGCAGCTCAAGATCCGCGTGCTGAACGTGTCCAAGACGGACCTGGGCAAGACGCTGAAGCGCTACAAGGGCACGGCCTGGGACCAGTCGCCGCTGTTCAAGAAGCTCTACGAAGAGGAATACGGCCAGTTCGGCGGCGAGCCCTATGGCTGCCTGGTGGGCGACTACCACTTCGACCACACGCCGCCCGACGTCGAGCTGCTGGGCGAGCTGTCCAAGATCGCCGCTGCCGCCCACGCCCCCTTCGTGACTGGCGCGGCGCCCAGCGTCATGCAGATGGAAAGCTGGCAGGAACTCGCCAACCCGCGCGACCTGACCAAGATCTTCACGACGCCCGAATACGCCGCCTGGCGCTCGCTGCGTGAATCGGACGACGCCCGCTACCTGGCCCTGTGCATGCCGCGCTTCCTGTCGCGCGTGCCCTATGGCGCCAAAACCGCGCCGGTCGACGAATTCGCCTTCGAGGAAGACACCGAAGGCGCCGACCACAGCAAGTACACCTGGTCCAACGCCGCCTACGCGATGGCCGTCAACATCAACAGCTCGTTCAAGCAGTACGGCTGGTGCTCGCGCATCCGCGGCATCGAGTCGGGCGGCGCGGTGACGGGCCTGCCCACCCACACCTTCCCGACCGACGACGGCGGCGTGGACATGAAGTGCCCGACCGAGATCGCCATCTCGGATCGCCGCGAGGCCGAGCTGAGCAAGAACGGCTTCCTGTCGATGGTGCACCGCAAGAACAGCGACTTCGCCGCCTTCATCAGCGGCCAGTCGCTGCAAAAGCCCGCCGAGTACGACGACGCCGACGCGACCGCCAATGCCGCCCTGGCGGCCCGCCTGCCCTATCTGTTCGCCTGCAACCGTTTCGCCCACTACCTGAAGTGCATCGTGCGCGACAAGGTCGGCTCCTTCAAGTCGCGCGACGCGATGGAAGACTGGCTGAACAGCTGGATCCTGAACTACGTCGACGGCGACCCGATGAACTCGTCGGAAGAGACCAAGGCCATGCGCCCGCTCGCGGCCGCCCAGGTCGAGGTCTCGGAAGTGGAGGGCGCGCCGGGCTACTACCAGTCCAAGTTCTACCTGAAGCCGCACTACCAGCTCGAAGGCCTGACCGTGTCCCTGCGGCTGGTCTCCAAGCTGCCGTCCGAGAAGTCAGCCTAAGACAGTTGAGAGAACTCGCCGGCGCGGGAGCAGGACGGGTCATCTCTCATCACCACCAACAAACCCGCGCTTTGAACCCCTAAGGAGATATCAACATGGCAGTCAATGCATTCCTCACCTTCTTCGACAAGGCCGATGGCGAGTCCATCCAGAAGGGCAAGGAAAAGTGGATCGAGATCCAGGGCTGGGACTGGGAAGTCGAGGCCGAGACCAGCTGGACCAAGGGCGGCGGCGCCTCGGTCGGCAAGCCCAACCCCGGCAAGATGAACTGGGAACACTACTTCGACACCTCGTCGACGGTCATCATGGGCTATATCTGCACCGGCAAGGCCTTCCCCAAGGTCGAGCTGCAGATGATGAAGACCACGGGCTCGGCCACGCCCGAGACCTACTTCACGATGACGATGGAAGGCTGCTTCATCACCAAGGTGCAGATGAACGGCACCGAGGAAGGCTCCGTCCAGCAGAAGGTCGAAATGGTCTTCAAGACCGTCAAGATCGAATACAAGCCGCAGGACAACAAGTCCGGCAAGCTGGGCGCGCCCAAGACCTACAACTGGGACATCCCGGCCGGTACTGCTTCGCCGTCGGCTTAAACAGTTCTCCCCCACCGGCTTCGCCTCCATCGGGGGGCGCTGCCAGTGACCCGGCACAGCGCTTGCGCTGCGGTGAAGGCTCATATCGCTTGGCGATGTGATGCCGGAGCCCAAGCCGGTTCCAAGGCAGCCGCCGGGCCGGGCACTGCATGCCCAAAGCCCATTCGGTCTCGTCGTTGCAGCCCTCCTCTCACTGTTCATGAGCCGTTCCAACATCTTCATGCAACTCATCACCGCCGCAGGGCCGGTGGTGGGTGAAGGATTGCTCGAGGGCTGGGAAGGCTCGGTCGAGATCCTGGAGTTCGACTGGGGCATGCATGCCCTGAAGAGCACCAAGAAGAAGCCGACGACGCTCGCCGAGCGCGCCGCCGCCGCCGCCAGTGCGGCGGGTTCGTTGATCGGTCTGGGCAGCACGGTCACGATGAAGATGGAGCCGCTGAGCTTCAGGAAGCGGTTCGACGTCGGCTCATCGCTGATGCATTCCTGCCTGGACAACCACATCCCCGTGATCAGCGCATCGCTCACGCTGCTCAACATCAAGCAGCAGGGCCGGCTCATCCACCAGCCGGGTCTCGTGCTGGCGGCCACCAACGGCTACTTCGAAAGCTGCTCGCTGGAGATACGGGACGACGGCATCTCCAAGGAGGTGATCGAGAGCTGGGTGCTGAACTTCAAGAGCATCAAGCTCGCCTACATGAAGACGATGGGCAAGGACAACCTGCCCACGGCACCGTTCTTCTACACGGTCCCCTCCGGCGACCTCTAAAACCGACAGGCAAGACATGGGCGCCGACGCCGACATCTTCATGATCCTGCTGCGACCGACCCGCGTCCCGATCGTGGGCGAGTCCGTGTCCCACCTCTTCCAGGGCCAGGTGCTGATCGAGTCCATGAAATGGAATCTGCACAACGAGGAAGAGCGCAAGAACGCCGAAAAGGTGAGCAGCGCCTTCGAAGAGGCGAGAGAGCTGGCCGACACTCAAAAAAGCAGCGAGCTCAAGCGCAAGCATCTCAGTTCCGACTATGAGAAGGCGGATGACGCCGTCGACAAGGCCTACCTGAAGGCGTTGGACGCAGGCAAGGATCCCCACGAGGCTCACGCGGAATATGTCGGCCAACGCAAGAAGCTCTGGAAGGACTACGAGAAGTCGTTCGGAGCCATCGGCAAGAAGGCCGAAAAGAGCGCGGACCCGCCCTCCGAGGACGAGAAGCGCAGCGCGGCCTACGCCGCGGCGGATCGCAACCGCAATTTCGAGATCACCTTCACCAAGCGCATCGACCTCTCCAGCACGCAGATGCTGAACTCGATGAAGGCCGGCGACATCTTTCCGTCGGGCACCCTCACCATCCACAAGCGTTCGGCCACCGCGGCGGACGGCACCTCGCTGGTGTTCACCATCCAGAAGATCCGCCTGCTCGACTACAGGCTGGTGGTCTCGGTGTCGGACCTGATGACCGAGATGATGGAAGAGTGGACCTGCGAGTTCGGCGCGCTGGCCTATGTCTACAAGAATCCGCCCTCGCATTACTCGCACGGCAACGCAGTCCAGGGCGCGGCCAAGACGGCCTCGCAGGGCACCATGCGCGCCTTCACGATGAAGAACATCGGCTCGCCGATATGAAGCCCCTCGCCCGCCACGGCCACGCTGAACGCGGGCCATGCCAGTCGGTCTTGCAGACCGCGCTGCGGCATGGGCCGCAGCCCTTCGGCAGGCACATGCCGCCCGCTGGGCGCCATGTGTCCGGCCTCAGCCCCCGAGGGAACGGCGATGCTTGCGGCAGCGAGCCGCAAGCACATCGCCAGACGGGCCGGCTCGGGAGCGGCCCAGCGCACGGCCCGAAAGACGCCGCCGTGCCACGCCAGGAAGCTGGAATACCGATATGCCCCTGACCAACTACCGCGATGTCAGCACGTCCATGAGCGACGTGTCGGCCGGCTTCCAGTTCGAGTTCTTCTGCGAGAAGTGCGGCGAGGCCTCGCGTTCGGCCTTCAAGCCCTATCGCAAAGGCCAGATCACCGGCTGGCTGAGTCGCTTCGCCTTCATGTTCTACGACCTGAACAAGGCCAGCCGCGCCACCGGCGCCTTTGCCGAAGCGGGCGGCGGCAGTGCCAAGGCCGAGGCGCTGGAAGAAGCCCGGGCGGCTGCGGCGGCACTCTACGAGCGCTGCGAAGGCTGCCGCAAATGGGTGGGCCGCGAATGCTGGAACAGCAGCACGGGCAGTTGCCGTGACTGCGCGGCGAAGTCTGGCGCCGGTGCCGGCTCAAGCGCAGGCGGCTACGACGCGTCCAGCGGTGGCGGCTCGACCTGCCCCAACTGCCAGACGGCCAGCCAGGGCGGTCGCTTCTGCCACGAATGCGGCTTCGACATGGCCAGCACGCACAAGAGCTGCCCGGCCTGCGGCGTCACCCTCTCGCGCCAGGCGCGTTTTTGCACGGACTGCGGCCATGGCTTCTGACCTGACTCCCCAACAAGCCGCCGAAGAGGCGCTGCGCGCCGGTGACCCGCGTGCGGCCCTGGCCAAGCTGACCGAGGCGGTGCGCGCCAAGCCGGCCGACCCCAAGCTGCGCACCTTCATGTCCCAGCTGCTCAGCGTGCTGGGCCAGTGGGAGCGTGCCCACACCCAGCTCAATGTCGTCGCCGACATGGACGGTCTCGCCATCCCCATGCGCGAGACCGTCGGCCATGCCATCCGCTGCGAGCTGCTGCGGGCCGAGGTGTTTGCCGGCAAGCGCACGCCCGTCGTCTTCGGCCAGCCCGAGGCCTGGGTGGCCCAGCTGATCGAGTCCCTCAAGCAGCAGGGCGAAGGAAACGTCCAGCTCGCCGCCGACCTCGCCAGCAAGGCCTTCGAGGCCGCACCAACGAGCGCCGGCAGCATCGACGGCCAGCCCTTCGAGTGGCTGGCCGATGCGGATTCGCGCCTCGGCCCCGTGCTCGAGGTCTGCCTCAACGGTCACTACACCTGGGTGCCGTTCAAGCACCTGGCCAAGGTCCATTTCGATGCGCCCGAAGACCTGCGCGATTGCGTCTGGATGCCGGCGCAGCTGAGCTTCACCAACGGCGGCAACAGCGTCGCCCTGGTGCCGACGCGCTACCCCGGCTCCGAGAAGAGCGCCGACGGCCTCATCAACCTGGCGCGCAAGACGGAGTGGGCCCCGCTGCCGGGCGAGGACCGCTATGCCGGCCTCGGCCAGCGCGTGCTCACCAGCGACATCGGCGACCACGATTTGATGGCCATCCGCGAAATCACTTTCGACACCGGCGAGGCCGCGCCCACCGAGGCCAGCTGATGGCCGGGCTTGGCGCCCAGGACCGCCTCCAGCCTTCGCTGCTGGACCGGCTCACCGACAACGATCCCGGCACCAAGTCCGAGACCCTTGAAGCCCGCGTGCTCAACCGCCGCCAGCTGCGCGACGCGGTGCTGCGCGACCTGTCGTGGCTGTTCAATGCCGTCTGCGAAGAACCCGACCCGCGCTGGCACCCGGACCGCGAGCGCGTGGCGCTGTGGCAGAGCGTGCCCTACGCGCGTGACTCGGTGCTCAACTTCGGCATCCTGCCGCTGACGGGCCAGGCCTTCTCGGTGCACAACTTCCCCATCATCGAAGCCCAGGTGCGCCAGTCCATCATCCGCTTCGAGCCGCGCCTGGACCCGGCGACGGTCGAGGTCCGCATCGTCAACGACATGAGCACCGGCCTGCGCCCCACCAGCCTGCGCCTGACCATCAAGGGCCAGATGTGGAACCAGCCCGTGCCGCTGGAACTGGTGCTGAACGCCGATGTCGACGTCGACACCGGCCAGGCCGCAGTTCGGGACATGAGATGAGCCCCTCGCCCAGTCTCGGCCCGAATACGATCAGCTGAATGGACCCCCGCCTCCTCCGCTACTACAACCAGGAACTGCGCTATCTCCGCGAGATGGGCGGCGAATTCGCGCGCGAGTTCCCCAAGATCGCCGGCCGCCTGGGCATGGAAGGCCTGGAAGTGGCCGACCCCTATGTCGAGCGGCTGCTCGAAGGCGCCGCCTTCCTGGCCGCGCGCGTGCAGCTCAAGCAGGACGCCGAGTTCCCCCAGCTCGCCCAGCGCCTGCTGGACATGGTCAGCCCCAACCTCGGCGCGCCGCTGCCGTCCATGCTGGTGGCCCAGCTCACGCCGGGCAATGACCCCAACCTGATCGCCGGCTTCACGCTGCCGCGCGGCAGCGCGCTGATGGGGCCGCGCACGGCGCTGGGACCAACACGTTGCGAGTTCCGCACCGCCCAGCCCGTCACGCTGACGCCCATCAAGGTCGCCCAGGTCGAGTATTTCCTCAGCGCCACCGACATCCCGCTGAGCAGCCTGCCGCTGCGCGACCGTCCCAAGAGCGGCGTGCGGGTCAAGCTGGAACTGCCCGCCGGCATGCGTTTCGCGCAATTGCCGCTGAACAGCCTGCGCTTCTTCATGGGCGGGCTGCAGGACGTTGCACTCAAGCTGCACGAGCTGCTGACCTGCCGCTGCGTGGGCGTGCTGGCCAGCGCCGGCGGCACCGCATCGGCGCCACCGCAGCGTGTCTTCCTCGGACCCAACCATGTGCGGCCGGTCGGCCTCGCCGACGACGAAGCCATGCTGCCCGTCACGCTGCGCGGCCTGTCCGGCACGCGGCTGATGCAGGAGTACTTCGCCTTCCCGCAGCGCTTCCTGTTCGTCGACGTGGCCGGCCTGGCCCAGGCCTTCGCGCGCTGCCAGGGCAACAGCTTCGAGCTGGTCTTCCTGTTCGACCGGCATGACCCGTCCATGGAGGGCAGCGGCGAGCCGGCCAACTTCGCGCTCAACTGCGTGCCGGCGATCAACCTGTTCGATCGCCGCGCCGAACGCATCACGGTGGACGACACCAGCACCGCTTTCCAGGTCATCCCCGACCGGCTGGCGGGAACCGATTTCGAGGTCTTCGACGTCAGCGCGGTCACCGGCTTCTCCGGCGACACCGACGAGCTGAAATTCCTGCCGCTCTTCGACGTCCCGCATGCCGACCCGGCCGGCGCCGCCGGTTTCTTCAGTTGCCAGCGCGAGCCCCGTCTGACCAGCGAAAAAGGCAAGCGCGAGGGACCGCGCTCGGCCTATGTCGGCTCCGAGGTCTTCCTGTCGCTGGTGGACCTGCAGCGCGCGCCCTACCGCCGTGAACTGCGCCAGCTCAGCGCCCAGATCCGCTGCACCAACCGCGATTTGCCGCTGTTCATGCCCACCGGCGGCGGCGAGTCGGCGCTGACGCTGGAAACCCGCGCGCCCGTGCAGGGCATCAGCATCGTGGCCGGGCCGTCGCGCCCGATCAGCGCGGCGCGCGAAGGCGCACTGGCCTGGCGGCTGCTGTCGCTGCTGTCACTGAACTACCTGTCGCTGATGAACGAAGACCCCCAGCGCGGCGCCCTGGCCCTGCGTGAACTGGTGGGAGTGTTCGCGCAAGGCGCCGCGCCGGCGCTGCAGCGCCAGATCGAGGGCCTCCGCGACGTGCGCGTGATCCCCGTCGTGCGCCGCCACCCGGCGCCGGGGCCCATCGCCTTCGGCCGCGGCATGGAGGTTCAGATCACCGTGGACGAGCTCTCCTTCGAGGGCGGCAGCGCGGCCTTGCTCGGCTCGGTGCTGCACCACTATTTCAGCCGCCACGCGTCGATGAACAGCTTCGTCCAGACCTTGCTGGTGTCGCGCACGCGTGGCGACCTCAAGCGCTGGGCACCGCTGAGCGGCTCCCGGGCCCTGCTGTGAAACAAGCCGCCGACGCCGACGAAGCCGCCGCCCTGCTGCAGGCGCTGAAGGAGCGGCCCGGGCGTTTCGATCTCTTCCAGGCCCTGCGCCGCATCGAGGCGGCCCACGCCCACAAGCCGCGGCTGGGCGATGCGCTGCGCCCGGGGGACGAGGCCATCCGTTTCAGCGGCGAGCCGGCCCTGGACTTTCCGCCCGGGCCGATCTCCCGCCTCGAGGCCAACCCCCATGGGCCGCCACGCCTGGTGCAACGCGTCATCGGCCTGTTCGGCCCCAATGGCGCCCTGCCCACCCACCTGACCGAGTACGCGCGCGAGCGCCAGATGCACCACGGCGACCGCAGCTTCGCGGCCTTCGTCGACATGCTGCTGCATCGCTTCGGCCTGTTGTTCTACCGGTCCTGGGCGCGCGCCAACCCCGTCGTCAGCATGGACCGGGGCCGGGAAGCGCCCATCGTTCGCCATGTCGGCGCACTGATCGGCCTGGCCGAACCCTCGCAGCGCGAGCGCGACGCTTCGGGCGACTTCCCCAAGCTGTTCTTCGTCGGTCGGCTGGCACGCTCGGTGCGGGATGCCGACGGGCTGCAATCCTGGATCGCGCTGCGCTTCGGCGTGCCGGTGCAGGTGCAGCAATT
This sequence comes from Roseateles sp. P1_C1_2, assembly GCF_056406535.1. Classification (NCBI taxonomy): domain Bacteria; kingdom Pseudomonadati; phylum Pseudomonadota; class Betaproteobacteria; order Burkholderiales; family Sphaerotilaceae; genus Roseateles; species Roseateles sp. P1_C1_2. Next base: position 80,557 of record NZ_JBFUAB010000031.1, on the reverse strand, counting down.
CTGCGGCCACTGGATGGCGCTGGACCCCGACGAACGCACCCGGGTCGGCCGCCACGCCAGCCCCGGCATGGCACTGGGCCACGGCGCGATGCTGGGCAGCCGGGTCTGGGACGTGCAGCACAAGTTCCGCATCGTCATCGGCCCGCTGAAATGGCCTGACTTCGAGTCCTTCCTGCCCCAGGGCCAGCGGCTCGAAGCCCTGCAGGCCATGGTCAGGCAGTTCGTCGGCTTCGAGTTTGCGTGGGACGTGCAACTGCGGCTGAAGCCGGCCGAAGTGCCGGCCTGGCCCCTGGGCCGCCAGCCCGGCATCGGCAAACTGGGCCGCAGCGCCTGGCTCAACAGCCAACGGCCGCGGGCGCGGGCGGACCAGCTCATCATGAACGTCGAGAGCATCTGCCGCACCCCCTTGAAGCCTTCGCTGGCGCCGGCCCACCTCGATTGACACCTGGATTCCCTCAGGGGTGGAACTGAACGGCCTCGCCGTCCACCAAGCACTGAGGAGATCCTTATGACCGATATCAGCCGCCAAGCCCTGTTCGGAAAACTCAATCCGCTCGCCTACAAATCCATCGAAGGCGCCACCGTCTTCTGCAAGCTCAGGGGCAACCCTTATGTCGAGCTGGTGCACTGGATCACCCAGCTGCTGGAGAACAACGAATCCGACGTCAGCGCCATCGTGCGCCACTACGGGCTGGATGCCGCCGCGCTCGCGCGTGACGTGACGACGGCCCTGGACCGCCTGCCACGCGGCTCGACGGCCATCAGTGATTTCTCCGAGCACATCACCCACGCCATCCAGCAGGGCTGGGTCTATGCGACGCTGATGTATGGCGACGCCCAGGTGCGCAGCGGCCACCTGCTGCTGGCGCTGCTGTCCACGCGCACGCTGCGTGAAGCGCTGTTCGGCATCTCGCGCCAGTTCGAGAAGATCAAGCCCGACGACCTGGCCGACAAGCTGCAAAGCCTTATCGGCAAGACCGGCGAAGCCGGCCTGGGTGCCACCGACGGCAGCGCGCTGAACTCGGGCCAGCCCGGCTCGGCCGAGGGCGCGATGGCGCCGGCCGCCATGGGCCGCCAGGAAGCGCTGAAGAAATTCACCGTCGACCTGACCGAGAAGGCGCGCAAGGGCGAGATCGACCCGGTGACGGGCCGTGATGACGAGATCCGCCAGATCGTCGACATCCTGATGCGCCGCCGCCAGAACAACCCGCTGCTGACCGGCGAGGCCGGCGTCGGCAAGACGGCCGTCGTCGAAGGCTTTGCGCTGCGCCTGGCGCGCGGCGACGTGCCGCCGCCCATGCAGGGCGTCACGCTGCTGACGCTGGACATCGGCCTGCTGCAGGCGGGTGCGTCCATGAAGGGCGAGTTCGAGCAGCGCCTGCGCCAGGTCATCGACGAGGTGCAGCAAAGCCCCACGCCCATCATCCTGTTCATCGACGAGATCCACACGCTGGTGGGCGCTGGCGGTGCGGCTGGCACGGGCGACGCGGCCAACCTGCTCAAGCCGGCGCTTGCGCGCGGCAACCTGCGCACCGTGGGTGCCACGACCTGGGCCGAGTACAAGAAGTACATCGAGAAGGACCCGGCCCTGACCCGGCGCTTCCAGACCGTGCAGGTCGAGGAGCCCGACGAGAAGAAGGCCATCCTGATGCTTCGCGGCGTGGCCACGGTGCTGGAAAAGCACCACCAGGTCCAGCTGCTCGACGAAGCCATCGAGGCCGCCGTCAAGCTGTCGCACCGCTACATCCCGGCCCGCCAGCTGCCCGACAAGGCCGTCAGCCTGCTCGACACCGCCTGCGCCCGCGTCGCCGTCAGCCAGCATGCGATGCCGGCCGAGGTCGAGGACTGCAAGCGCCGCATCGAGTCGCTGGAGATCGAGCAGGGCATCATCGGCCGCGAGGCCCAGGTGGGCGTGCACATCGGCGACCGCGGCACCACGGTCGAGGAGTCGCTCGCCAAGGAACGCGCGCGGCTGGCCACACTGGAAGTGCGCTGGCAGCAGGAGAAGGACGTCGTCGCCAAGATCCTGGAGCTGCGCGCCAAGCTGCGTGGTGATGGGCAACCGGTCGACGAAGCCACCGCCGCGCCTGGCCGCGACGGCCTGCTGGCCGACATGCAAGCCGCCAAGGCCCAGCTCGCCGAGCTGCAGGGCGATCACCCGCTGATCCTGCCCTCGGTCGACGCCCAGGCCGTGGCCAGCGTCGTCGCCGACTGGACCGGCATCCCCGTCGGCCGCATGGTCAAGAACGAGCTGGAAGCCGTGCTGCGCCTGGGCGCCACGCTGGGCCAGCGCGTCATCGGCCAGCAGCACGGCCTGGACATGATCGCGCGCCGCATCCAGACCTCGCGTGCCAAGCTCGACAACCCCAACAAGCCCATCGGCGTCTTCATGCTGTGCGGCACCTCGGGCGTCGGCAAGACCGAAACGGCGCTGGCGCTGGCCGAGTCGCTCTACGGCGGCGAGCAGAACGTCATCACCATCAACATGAGCGAGTACCAGGAGTCGCACACCGTCTCCACGCTCAAGGGCGCACCTCCCGGCTATGTGGGCTACGGCGAGGGCGGCGTGCTGACCGAGGCCGTGCGCCGCCGGCCCTACAGCGTCGTGCTGCTGGACGAGGTCGAGAAGGCCCACTCCGACGTGCATGAACTCTTCTTCCAGGTCTTCGACAAGGGCTGGATGGAAGACGGCGAAGGCCGCATGATCGACTTCAAGAACACCATCATCCTGCTGACCAGCAACGTGGGTTCCGAGCTCATCATGAATATGTGCCGCGACCCCGAGCTGCTGCCCGACCCCGAGTCGCTGGCCAGCGCGATGACCGAGCCGCTGCAGAAGGTCTTCCCGCCCGCGCTGCTGGGCCGCATCGTCACCATCCCCTACTACCCGCTGAGCGACGAGATGCTGGCGCGCATCGTGCGCCTGCAGCTGGGCCGCATCGTCAAGCGCGTGGCCGAGAATCACCGCATCCCCTTCGAGTACAGCGACGCGGCGGTGGAGCTCATCGTCAAGCGCTGCAACAACGCCGAGTCGGGCGGCCGCATCATCGACGCCATCCTGACGAACACGGTGTTGCCCAAGGTGTCCATCGAGTACCTGTCGCGCACGGCTTCGGGCCAGCCGCTGCAGCGCGTCAGCCTGGGTGTGGCTGACGGCGACTTCAGCTATGCCTTCGACTGACACCACCATGCATGAGGAGTCGCGGGCATGAGCAATGCGTTGTCGATCAAGACGGAGCTCGACAAGGGCCTCGGTCCCCCGAAGTTCCTGGCGCTGAGCGTCGACGGCAGGGAACGCCTGAGCACCTTGCCGGAATACACCATCGAGGTGGTCGGCAACGCGTCCGTCCTCACCGGCCGTGAGTACATCGATCTGCACGACCTGATCGGCACGCTGGCCAAGGTCACGCTCGACGAGCTCGGCATCAAGCGCTACATCAACGGCCAGGTGATCCGGGCGATCCGCGGCGAGCGCCACGGGCGCTACGACGCCTACACCCTCGTGCTGCGGCCGTGGCTGTGGTTTGCCACCCGCGGCAAGAACTCGCGGGTGTTCCAGAAGAAGACGGTGAAGGTGATCGTCGACACGGTGCTCGAGCCCTACAAGGGCATCAGCAAATGGAAGCTGGAGGACAAGCTGCCGACGCTGGAGTACTGCGTGCAGTACGAGGAGAGCGATTTCGACTTCGTCAGCCGCCTCCTTGAGGATCACGGCATCTACTATTTCTTCGAGCACACCGAAGCCGCGCACACGCTCGTGCTGATCGACGACATGGGCAAGCACTACCCGCCTCCGACCGAGAGCGTGAAGAGCGTGGGCTGGTCCAACAAGTTCGATGGCCAGGACCGCATGACCCACTGGCATTCGCTGGAAGATGCTCGCGCGGCCAAGGCCATGGTGCGCGACTACGACTACCTGGCATCGGCCACCGAGATCGAGGCCAGCGCTTCGGGCTCCGCGGTCGCCAGCGGCGAGATTGGCGAGATCTATGAGTTCCCGGCCAAGGCGGTGTTCAACCAGGCCGTCGACGCCAGCGAGCCATCAGGAACGGCCGCCAAGGCCGCCGCCAAGCGGCTCATCGAGGCGGCGCAGTCGATGTACCAGCTGCATTCCGGCGAATGCAACGCCCACCACATGACTTGCGGCGCGATCTTCAAGCTCGAGGATGCGCCGCTGCCCAGCGACAACGCCGAGTACCTCATCGTGGCCTGCGAGTTCCATGCCGAATACGGTGACCACGAGGCCATCTCGGACCTCAAGGCCATCAAGGGCAATCGGGACGGCTTCGTCGGCAGCATCGAGGCGCTGAATGCCAAGTTCGGCTTGTTCCGGCCGCAACGCAGCACGCCGCGCCCGCGCATGTACGGGCCGCAGATCGCGACCGTGGTGGGCGCCTCCGGCRATGAGATCGACACCGACAAACACGGCCGCATCAAGATCCAGTTCCCCTGGGACCGCGAGGGCAAGAAGGACGCCAACAGCTCCTGCTGGGTGCGCGTGGCCACGCCCTGGGCGGGCAAGAAGATGGGCCTGTGGATGCTGCCGCGCGTCGGCCACGAGGTGGTGGTGAGCTTCATCGGCGGCGACCCGGACCGTCCCATCGTGACCGGCTCGGTGCACAACGACGCCAACCCGCCGCCCTACGATCTGCCCGACCATGCCGACGTGGCGACCTGGATCAGCCACTCCACCAAGGGCGGCGCCGCCGACGCACACAACGAATTGCGCTTCTGCGACGCCAAGGACAAGGAACATGTCTGGTTCCAGGCCCAGAAAGACAGCTACCGCCTCGTCAAGGGCGACACCTTCGACCACCTGGAGATGAACGAGACCAAGAAGGTCAAGCTCACGCGCAAGGAGGTCATCGGCGAGAACTGGTACGTCAACGTCACCAAGGACGTGATGCACGAGTTGGGCAAGGACCTGCACACCAAGGTGGCCGGTGACATCTTCACCACCGGCGGCGCCACCTGGCAGGTCATGCTGACCAAGGACTACGGCCTCAAGGTCGGTGCCGACGCCGGCATCGACGTCACCGGCAAGACCGCGCTCAAGTCCGGCGGCGACGTCAACGTGCAGAGCGACGGCAAGATCAATCTCAAGGCCACCGGCAACCTCGTCGGCGAAGCGACCGGCAAGGTGTCGCTCAAGTCCGCCGCCGACGTGCTGCTGGAAGGCCTCAACATCAAGGCCAAGGGCGGCACGGAAATCGTGCTGGAGGCCTCGATGGGCATCAAGATCGTCTGCGGCTCGTCCGTCATCACGCTGGGCCCGGCCGGCGTCACCATCGATGGCCCGCTGGTCAAGGTGAACTGCGGCGGCGGCGGCGGCTCGGCCGGCGCGGCGGAGTCGGCCGCAGCGGCTGAGCCCAAGGAAGTCGCCGAGGCCCTGTTCCAGGAGGAACTCCAGCCCGCCAAGGCCGAGGACTACGAGAAGCTGCTCGCCGATCCGCTGGTGCCCGCCAAGGAGGGGGTTGCCGTCGCGGCGACGCCCGAGGTCACCGCGCCCGACCTCTCAGCGGCCGAAGCCGCCAAGAAGGCCGCCGAAGCAGCCGCGCTGAAGGCTGCGAACGCCGCCGCCGCCAAGGCCGCCGCGCTGAAGGTGGCAGCCGCGGCCGCCCTCGCCGGCGCTGCCGCAGCGGCCGGTGCCGCGGCCGGCGGCATGGCCGCGACCGCGATCCAGAAGGAACTCGACGACCCCAACAACGAGTTCGGCCACGCCCTGGATTCGGTGACGGAAGTCCTCGACGAAGGGACCAGCCAGGTCAGCTCGGTGGACTCGCCCCTCGAGGGCGCGCTCGACGTGGCCCACCAGTGGGTGGAGGAAGAGCTTCCCGGCGTCGTTGAGGATTACGCGGCTCAGGGCCTGGACGCCGCCAAGAAGGGCATGGATGTGGTCAAGACTGCGTCCGAGAATCTCAAAGACAAGAGCGTCACGGGCATCACGGAAGTGGACCAGGCGATCGAAATTGGCAAAGCTATTTCCGACAAACTGGACGACCTCTGACTCGCATGAGCCCCGCACGGCTGCCCGCAGGGGCTCATTCCCGCTCGGCGGGCCAGCGCATGGCGCCTAGGGTCAGCCCATGAGCGCGGCCTTCAGCCTTGCCCAACTCGAAGCCTCCCTGTGGGCAGCGGACGGCGCGCGCGTGCATGCCGTCATCGACGGACGCGTGGTGCCCGACCTGCCGGCCCGGCTGGCGCAGGGCAAGGCCGACTGGGACTGCCTGCGTCGCGGCGCGCTGCCGGCCGCGCAGGCCGCCCAGGCCGCCTATATCGCCGAGCTGGCCCCCGACAGCGCGCTGCTGCGCTGGCTGATCGACGAAGCCACCACCGCTTTCACCGGCTGGGGCGTGCTGATGCGTTCCAACCGCCCGCTGCTGACCATGCGTGAACTCGCCCGCGACCTCGCCGAGGTGCGCCTGCCCAACGGCGACCGCCGGCCCTGGAGCTGGTGGGACCCGGAGCTGCTGGAGCTCTACCTGCCCAGTTGCAGCCACGACCAGCGCGACCGCGTCTTTGCGGCCGGCCAGTCGCTGGTGAGCATGACGCCCAAGGCCTGGGTCTGGTGGAGCCAGGCCGACGGCGTGCTGCAACGCGACGAACGCGCCGTCCAGCCGAACTGATGCCCTCATGCTGAACCTCACCGCACCGCAGCTGGAGTTGGTCGATCGCCTGCAGGCGACGCGCGACGCGGCCTCGCTCAACAAGGTGCTGGGCCAGGCCTGGCCGGCCGTGGCCGAGCGCCTGCAGGACCGCTGGCCCGCTTTCGTGGAGACCGCCCTGCAGCGCGCCGTGCAACTCGGCCTGAAGCAGGCCGCCGAGCAGGCGCGCTATGCCAGCCTGTGCTGCCTGTGGGGCGCGGGCTTCGAGACCAAGGCCGGCTTCGAATGGGCTGCGGCCATCTGCGCCGACACGGCGCTGGGCCCCACCCTCGTGCTGCACCAGCTCAGCCAGCGCTCGCGCGCGGAACTGGTGCGGCGCCACGCCAAGGCCGGTACGGCCACGCAAGCCCTCTCGCCCGCGGCCTTCGACCAGGCCGTCGCCGCGGTCGAAGCCGGCTTGGGCACCGTGCTGCTGGGGCGCTCCATCTATCTCGACCTGCCGCTGCCACCGATTCCCCAGGCCTGCGACCTCGGCAGCGTCAGCTTCGCCGTGCTGGAGCCCAAGCCGCTGCAGGCCTACAGCGCCGTGGAAGAGCGCTGGGAGCGCGTCGACCTGCCGCCCTGGGTGCCCAAGCCGCAGACGCTGACCGCGCCACCGCGGGAGCCGCTGCTGCTGCCGGTACTGAGCCGCGCCGTGGGCGCCGGCGCCAGCGCCCGGCTGCAGCTCGTCGTGCAGCAACTAGCGTCCTGCGGTGCCAAGCGGCATCCTGAGGTCGTGCATCACAGTGCGGCCGGCCGGCTGCAATGGCATGGGCCGGACACCGCCAAGCTGAGCCTCACGCTGCACGCCCCCGCGACGCCGCCGCCCGACCCCAAGCTCGGACCGGCCGGTATCGCCCACGGCGAGCCGCCGGATGTGCAGCACGTGGCCCTGGGCAGTTGCGGCATCCGCGACGCGGGCGCGCCGCTGGGCAGCCTGGACATCGGCCTGCAGGTGCATGCCGCCACCCAGCGCCTTTTGCAGATCCGCCATGGCGCCCTGGCGGCCCAGTCCTGGCCCGATGCCGAGCTGACGCTGGCGCCGCCCTCCAAGACCGTCTGCCGGCTGGAACTCGACGGCGAGGAGCAGCCGACGCCCGTCTGGCTCAGCGGCTGGAAGGCCCTGCAGCCACAGACGCGCTCGGGGCTGGAGAAGCTGTTCAATGCCTGGGCCCGCCAGATGGCCGACACCACCGGGAAACTGGAAGGTGAAGCCGCCCCCCTGGTCGGCAAGGCCGCCCTGACCTGGGGCTGGCAGCACGCCGAAGACAGCGAAGGCGGCCCCATCGTCATGCGCACGCAAGGCACGATCAACTTCGCCGCGCTGATGCTCGACCTGCGCCTCGCCGGTGACATCGAGTGGGCCGGCAGCCGCGCCCGCGTCGACCTGCGCGCCCAGGGCCAGACCGAATGGCGCATGGCGCTGGACCAGCGCGGCGGCGAGGCGGCGGAGGGCCAAGGCCTGGCAGACGCCAGATGCGTGTGGCGCCACCCTTTCGCGCTGAGCGTCGACGCGATCGCCACCGGCGACCCGGCCCTGCTGTCGGCCGGTGCGCTGGACGAATCGCTGCGCGGCGCCGTGGTCGGCGAATGCGGCCTGCGCGCGCGGCCCGATGGCCGCGGCCATCAATGGTTCTACCGCCTCGCGATCGAACCCGTGAACGTCATGCTGTTGCGCAACAACCCCCAGGGCGGCACGCAGCGCCAGCGCCGCGAGCTGATCCCCGCCCTGACCCTCGTCGACTGGAGTGCCGGCTGACATGAGGCCCCTCGTCCAAGAAATACTTGGCCGGTCTTGCAGACCGCGCTGCGGCTTGGGCCGCAGCTCTTCGGCAGGCACGCCGCGCCCACTGGGCGCACCGTGTCCGGCCTCAGCCCCCGCGGGGACGGCGATGCTTGCCGGGTCGACCGGCAAGCACATCGCCACAGGCGGGCCGGCTAGGGAACGGCCCGGCGCTCGGCCCGCAATACGGAGGACGCGTTGATGGACCGCCTGATGTGCCTGCATGTGCAGACCAGCGGCGAACCCGTCGAGGCGCTGGTCAATGGCGTGCCCGTGCTGAGCCTGCCGGCCGGTGCCGGCAGCCAGTCGGTCACCGTGCACGAATACCTGCAGAACGGCAGCAACCGCATCAGCCTCGCCGTCGCGCCCCCACCGGTCGCGCTGGCCGTCGCCGCGCCGAACGCGCCGGCCCAGCCGCGCCTGGCCTCGCGGGCGGCGCATGCGCGGGCCCGACTCGTGCTGCTGCGCCAGGGCAAGAGCCTGGCCGACGAAGCCGTGCGCGTGCTCGCCGAGGTGAACTGGGCGGTCGAGGAAGGCGCCAGCTTCGAGGCGCCCACTTTGCAGCACCAGGACCTGGAGCTGCCCGTCGCCTTCCCGCGCTGGCGCTGGCTGGACGCTCCCGTCCTCAACCCCAGCCCCCAGGACCGCCAGACCGTGCTCGCCACCTTGCAGCGCATCGCCTTCGACCTGTCGCGCGGCAACCCCGACAGCTTCCTCGCCGCCTGCCGGCTCAAGCTGGAGGAGGTGGACCAGGCCTACCAGCGCCCCGCCGGCCATGGCGCAGCCGCCTTGCGCGAGCAGGTGCAGGCGCTCTGGAAGGCCGGCGCGCTGGAAACGCTGCAGCCGCCCACCGTCGAGACGCTGCTGCCGCGCCTGGTGGCCGGCGGCCGGCTGCTGGAATGCCTGAACCCCATGGGTGCCCCGGTCCTGGGCAGCCAGAACGACGATGTGACGCTTGGCAACATCGCCTGGCCCTTGCGGCTGACCTTGATCGAGGGCAAGGTCTATGTCCTCAGATGACCGGCGCCCAACGCGCCTTCCTCACGCTCTCGGCCAACACCCGTTTTGCAGGGGTCGCGGCCCGGGCATGGCGCCCTGAGAATCAGTCACCATGATTCGCCTCAACGTCACCACCTTCAACGGCCTGCCCGTGAGCCAGCCGCTGTCCGCCCAGTTCGACGAACTCGGCGGCGACATCGGCCGCGCGGACACCAACCAGCTGGTGCTGCCCGACCCCGAGCGCACCATCTCGCGCGTGCATGCCCGTGTGCTCTACCGCGCCAGCAGCGGCTACGGCATCGTCGACCAGGGCAGCAACGCCATCAGCGTCAACGGCATTCAGCTCGGCAAGGGCCGCGAAGCCGCCATCAAGCCGGGCGACCACATCCAGATCGGCGGCTATGTGCTGATCGTCGAGGCCGGCAGCGCTACGGGCGCCGCGGCCGACCCCTTCGCCGACTTCTTCGGCATGGCGCCGGCGGCTGCGGCGACCCAGCCCGGCGTCCGCCGCGACGCGGGGGCCGCCGACCCGCTGGGCCTGTTCGGCGGCACGGTGCCAAAGCAGCCCGTCCCGCAGGCCCGGCCGGCACCGGCCTTCGCGCCACCGCCGCCCGCGGCGCCCGCAGCCATGGGCGGCATTCCCGCCGATTGGGACCCGTTCGCCGCCGCGCCACCGGCCAGGCAGGCCCAGGCCGCCCCATCTTCAGCCGGTGCACGCGCCCTCGGCCTGGACCTGGGCGCGGGCGCGCCGACACCGCTGATTCCCGACCTGCCCGCCAGTGGTGGCCGCGGCGGCGCGGCCGGCGATTCGCTGGACGCCCTCTTCGGCCTCGGCGCCCCGACGCCCGCCAGCAACAACCCGCTGGCCCAGTCCCTGCTCGGCGAGGCCGTGGCCCAGCCCAATATGGCCGGCCATGCCGACCCCTTGAAGGCCCTGGGCATGCTGCCCGCGGCAGCGGGCCAGGCCTTGCCGGACACGTCCTCGGAGCTGAACCGGCCCTTCATTCCGCCGAATGCGCCGGCCCCTTCTTCCTCATCCGCGACGACGACAGGGCAGCGCCCCCGCCCGCCTGCCGCTTCCATGGCGGCCCTGAACGCCCTCGACCCCTCCGGCACGCTGTCAGGGGCCGTCGTGTCCTGGAACGACAGCGCCGGCGAAGGCCGCACCATCATCCGTGCCGGCAAGAAGGCCGAGGCGCCGGAGCAGGTCACCATCGCGCCGCCGATGACCACGATCGCGGCTACGCCGGCACCGCTGATGCCGCCGCCACCGCCCCCGGTGGCGTCGCATGCGCCGGCGGCACCGGTCGCCAGCGCTGCTCCCGCCGTGCCGGCCGACCAGGCCGCCCTGCTGGCCGCCTTCCGCGAGGGCCTGGGCATTCCGACCCTACCGGCCAGCGGCCTGACGCCGGAGTTCATGCGCCTGCTGGGCCAGCTCGTGCACGAGTCGGCCCGCGGCACGGTGGACCTGCTGGTCGCCCGCGCCGCACTGAAGCGCGAGGTGCGTGCCGAGTCGACCATGATCGTCGCCAAGGAAAACAACCCGCTGAAGTTCTCGCCGACGGCCGAGGTCGCCCTGGGCCATCTGCTGGGCCCGTCGGTGCGCGGCTTCATCCCGCCGCAGCAGGCCATGCGCGATGCCTTCGACGACCTGCGCGCCCACCAGCTCGCCTTCCTGGCCGGCATGCGCGCGGCCCTCGAAGGCCTGCTGCAACGCTTCGACCCGGCCTCGCTGGAGTCGCGGCTGACGCAGAAGTCGGTGCTGTCCAGCCTGCTGCCAGCGGCGCGCAAGGCCCAGCTCTGGTCGGTGTTCCAGCAGGAGTACCAGCAGATCGCCGGCGAACTGTCGGACGACTTCCACCAGGTCTTCGGGCGCGAGTTCCTGCGCGCCTACGAAGCGCAGCTCGACGCGCTTCAAAACGAATCACGATAGAGAGGGCACTCGTGCAGATCGAGCTCGCATTGATGTCCGAACAGGGCGGCCGCGACTACAACGAGGACGCCTGCGGCCATTGGCATTCCGAGCGCTACCTCTGCTGCGTGCTGGCCGATGGCGCCGGTGGCCATGGCGGCGGCGACATCGCGTCCAAGCTCGCCGTCAGCCATGTGCTGCAGGGCTATGCCGGCCTGCCGGCCCACCACCCGCAGGCGCTGGAAGCCCTGCTCATCGACACCAACCGCGAGCTGCTCGCCCAGCGCACCGCCAACCCGCAGCTGCGCAATATGCATTCCACGGTGGTCGTGCTGTCCATCGACCTGCAGGAGCGCAATGCGCTGTGGGGGCACTGCGGCGATTCGCGCTTCTACGCCTTTCGCGACGGCCGCCTGGCCCAGCGCACGCGCGACCACAGCCTGGTGCAGTCCCTCATCGACGGTGGCCTGCTCGACGAGGCCGGCGCCCGCGTCCATCCCAAGCGCAGCGAGCTCTATTCGGCCCTCGGCACCCAGGGCGAAGACCTGCACATCAGCGTGTCGCCCCAGCCCTGGCCGCTGGTCGGCCGCGAGGCGCTGATGATGTGCACCGACGGCCTTTGGGAATGGATGACCGACGAGGAAATCGCCTCGGCCCTGTCCTTCGCGCCGGACCCTCAGGCCTGGCTGAACGACCTCGCCCAACGCGTGCGCCTGGCCGCGGCCGACAAGCCCAACCACGACAACTACACCGCCCTGGCCCTCTGGCTCGGGGCTGATTGAGGAGAAGCGTCATGCCTCAACATGTCTGCAAGGGTGCGCAGCTGATGTGCACCTTCGGCTCCAAGCCCAGCGCGCTGGAAGTGCTGCCGCTGAACAAGATGCAGACCAGCAGCCAGCCGGCGGCCAACATCATGGACAACAAGCCCATGGTGAACATCCAGCCCTTCGGCCCGTGCAAGAGCATGGCCAACCCGGCGGTCGCCTCCGCCACCRCCGCCGCCACGGCCGCGGCCCAGGGCGTGTTCACGCTGACGCCCATGCCCTGCGTGCCGGTCTTCCCCGCGCCCTGGGTGCCGGGCGCGCCGACGGTCATGCTGGCCAATATGCCGGTGCTGAACAACACCTCCAAGCTGATGTGCGCCTATGCCGGCGTCGTCAGCATCGTGTCGCCGGGGCAGGTGACCGAGATGGTGCCCTGAGCGCAGGCGTCGGGAACCGCCCCGCAATGTCGGTCACTCAGCGTCGGTCCAATTCCACCCATCGTTGAGGAGACTTTGAATGGCCGACCTGTCCATGCCCTACCCGCCCGAACTCACCAAGGCCCTGTGGGACCGCAACAAGGGCGTACTGGCCAAGCTCTTCGTCGGCAAGACCGACGTCGGCGCCGCGCTGGCGGCGGTGGAGCTGGAGTTCAAGCGCGGTGGCTATTCCGCCATCAAGCCGCACGACGGCGTGTTCGACCCGGTGGACTTCGCCGAATACAAGAAGGGCCTGCTCAGCGGCCTGACCAAGGCCGAGGCGGCCGTCAACAACAAGCTCGGCGCGCTGAAGATCATCGCCACCGCAGCGCACAGCGACTTCGCCAAGAGCAAGACGGTCCCGAAATCGGCCACCACCTACGTCAAGGGCATCCTGGACGCCATCACCGCCTTCAAGGTCGCCCTCGCGGCATTCCCTGACGACGTCAGCAAGGCGCTGGACAAGGACTTCCGCGAGCGCCTGCACAAGACCAAGGAATACGTCGCGACGATGGCCACGGCCAAGGCGGCGGCCGACCTCGCGGTCAAGATCATCAATATGGTCAAGACGGCCGAGGCCAATCCGACGGTGGCCAATGTGAACAAGGTCTTCGGCGCCGACGGCCCGCACCGCATGCTGACGACCAGCTTCAAGACCTGGGACCAGTTCGTGAAGGCCCAGTTCCCCAAGCTGGCCGCCAAGTTCTATGCGGGCAGCGCCATGTCGGACTACTTCACGCTGCCCCATCTGTCGGACATCGGCAATGAGACCAACAAGGCCGCGTCAGCCAAGCTGGAGGCCAAGGTCAAGGGCGGCGCCGACGAGAAGAAGGTCGTGACCCAGTTCCTGCTGGAATACAGCAAGTCGGTGCTGGAAGCGCAGAAGATGCTCAAGCACTTCGTCGAGATCGGCAAGGTGCTCGGCGGGGTTTAGCCCCTCGTCCGGTCTCGCCGCGCTGGACGCGGGCGCGCCCGACCGGTCCCCCGAGGGGACGGCGATGCATGCGGCGTCGAGCCGCATACACATCGCCACAGCGGGCCGGCTCGGTGAACTGGAGTCGGACACAAGCAGTCCCTGCGGACTGCTTGTGCCTACGGAAGGCCATGGGCCTCTGGCCCATGGCAGGCCCAGCGCTCGGCCCGAAACGCGATTTCCAGCCAGCCAGCACGAAAGCCGCCCTCGGGCGGTTTTGCTGCTTGCTCGCAGTCGGCTTACTTGCGCCCGATCTCCACGCGGCGGTTTTCGTCCGCCTTGGGCTTGGACGGGTTCTTGGGCTCGCTGGCGCCCACACCCTCGATGACCAGCAGCGCCGGGTCGGCCCCCTTGGCGACGAGGTAGTTGCGCACCGACTCGGCGCGCTTGATGGACAGGGCCTGGTTGGCCTGCGGGGTGCCGGAGGCATCGGCGTGGCCGATGACGCGCACCTTGCGCTCGCTGTTCTTCTTGGTCTTGAGCACGTCGGCGAAGACGTCCAGCTGCTTCTTCAGCGTGGTGGGCAGCTCGGCCGAGCCGACCTTGAAGGAGGTCGCCGGCAGCGAATACTTGATCGCGGGCTTGAAGCCCATGCACTTGAAGCCCGAAGCCTCCAGTTCCTTGCACTTGTCGTCAGGGAACAGGCCTTCGTTGATGGCATCGGCCGTGGGCACGGTCTTGCCAAGGTCCACGGCCTCGGCGGCCGATGCCGCTGGAGGCGGAATCTCGGGCGTCTGGGCCAACGCGGACACACTCAGGGTGAGACCGCACAAGGAAAGAACCAAGAGGGGGCGAAACTTCTTCATGACGGGCACTCGGTCGGCTGGCGGGATTGAGCCGCAGATTGTGTGACCGCCAGCGCCGATTGGTTCCCGATGGAGCGGGGAACCAAGCGTCGCCGCCAGTCACTCAGTGCCTGATCGCAGGCCGCCGTGGCTGCTTACCGTTGTTTTCTCTTGCTCCCTTGAGGCGATCCCATCCATGACCTGGCGTGACCGAGTGATCTGGACGGAGGGCATGTTCCTCCAGCCGCAGCACTTCCAGCAGCACGACCGCCACTGGGAGCACCAGTGGCGCCAGCGCCTGCAACAGGCCGTGGCCTATGCCTGGGGCTTCGCGGCCCTGAGCCTGGACGATGCCTCCCTGCCCCTGGGCAAGGTCGGCCTCGCCGCCGCCCAGGGCCTGCTGCCCGACGGCACGGCTTTTTCCGCCCCGGGGGGTGACGCCGCGCCCGCGGCCCTGGACATCCCGGCCGACGCCCGCAACGAGATCGTCGTGCTGGCCGTCACCCTGCAACGCCCCGGCGTCGTCGAGACCGACGCCGAAGGTGCCGCCGGCGCCATGGGGCCGCGCTTCATGGCCGCCGAGGTCAATGTCGGCGACAGCAATTCCCAGCTCGACCGCGACGCCGCCCTGCAGATCGGCCGCCTGAACCTGCGCCTGATGCTGCAGCGCGACGCCGGCGAGGGCTATGCGACGCTGGGCGTGGCCCGCGTCGTCGAGCGCCGCGCCGACAACCGCGTCGTGCTCGACCCCAGCTATGTACCGCCCCTGCTGCATGCGCCGGCCCACCCGGTGCTGGACGGCTATGTGCGCGAACTCTGCGGCCTGCTGAACCAGCGCGGCGAGGCCCTGGCCGCCCGCCTGGCCGCCCCCGGCCGTGGTGGCGTCGGCGAGATTTCCGATTTCCTGCTGCTGGAAGCCGTCAACCGCAGCCAGGCCCTGTTCAGCCACCTGCGCGCGGTGTCGGTGCTGCACCCGGAGCGGCTGTACAGCGAATGCCTGACGGTGGCCGGCGACCTCGCCACCTTCCGCGACAGCCGCCGCCCCGCGGCCTATGCCGACTATGTGCACGACGACCTGGCCGCCACGTTCAGGCCCGTCATCGACGACCTGCGCCAGTCGCTGTCCATGGTGATGGAGCAGACCGCCATCCCCATCGAGCTGCAGGACCGTGCCTACGGCGTGCGCGTCGCCCTCATCCCCGACGTCGGCCTGCAGCGCACGGCCACCTTCGTGCTGGCGGTGTCGGCGCAACTGCCCGGCGACGCCCTGCGCGCCCGCTTCCCCACCCAGGTCAAGATCGGCCCGGTCGAGCGCATCCGCGACCTCGTCAACCTGCAGCTGCCCGGCGTCACGCTGCGGCCACTGCCGGTCGCGCCGCGCCAGATCCCCTACCACGCCGGCCACAACTACTTCGAGCTGGAGACCCGCGGCAACGAGCTGTGGAAGCAGCTCGAAAGCTCGGGCGGCCTGGCCATGCACATCGCCGGCGAGTTCCCCGGCCTTGAGCTGGAGTTCTGGGCCATTCGTGCCTGACATCTTCTGATCGGCCCGCCCCATGAGCGATCCCAACAACGACGACCCCTTTGCCGCCTTCGGGCAGGACCGCACCGTCATCAAGCCCAGCGCGGGCCGGCCGGTCACGGGCCTGCATCAACCCCAGGCCCCGGCGCGGCCCGCCGCTCCGGGCGGCCAGGCGCCCGCCGGCATGCCCGCCGGCCCGGCCGGCCGGGAAGCGCCGATGGCCCTCGAAGCCCTCACCTCGGCCAGCATGAACCCGCTGGTGGCGGCCGCCATGCCGCTGCTGTCGGCTGCGCCCCGCGTGCGCCACAGCGCCCAGCACCCCAACCCCGCCGGGCTGAAGGACGCCCTGTCCGAAGGCATCCGCGCCTTCGAGGCCAAGGCCCGTGCCGAGGGCCTGCCCAACGAGCAGGTCATCGCCGGCCGCTACATCCTGTGCACCCTGCTCGATGAATCCGCCGCCAGCACGCCCTGGGGCGGCTCGGGCGCCTGGGCGGCGCAGAGCCTGCTCGTGCAGTTCCACAACGAATCCTGGGGTGGCGAGAAGGTCTTCGCGCTGATGGCCAAGCTGGCCGAGAACGTGCCGGCCAACCGCAACCTGCTGGAGCTGCTCTACGTCTGCCTGGCCTTCGGCTTCGAGGGCCGCTACCGCGTCGTCGATAACGGCCGCGCCCAGCTCGACGGCGTGCGCGCGCGCCTGGCGCAGATGCTGCGCCAGGGCAGCAACCCCGACCCGGCGCTGTCACCGCGCTGGCAGGGCGCCGAACCCGGCGAGGGCGGCCTGCGCCAGAAGCTGCCGCTGTGGGTGATCTGGGCTGCCATGGCCCTGCTGCTGCTGCTGGTCTACATCGGCCTGCGCTTCAGCATCAATGGCGCCTCGGACGCCGTCTTCGCATCGCTGCGCGGCTTCGACGTGAAGACCGCTGCCGTCGCCGCGCCAACACCGCCRCCCGCCGCGCCCCGCCTGGCCGGGCTGCTGGATCTCGACGTCAAGGCCGGCCTGGTGCAGGTCAATGACCTGGCCGACCGCTCCATCGTCATCATCAAGGGCGACGGCCTGTTCAACCCCGGCAGCGCCGAGGTGTCATCGGAACTGCGGCCGCTGGTGCTGCGCATTGGCGAGGCGCTGCAACGCATGAAGGGCCAGGTGCAGATCACCGGCCACACCGACAACCAGCCCATCCGCTCGCTGCGCTTCCCGTCCAACTGGCATCTGTCGCAGGCCCGCGCCGAGGCCTTCCGCAACCTGCTGGCCGAGCGAGTCGAGATCGGCCGATTGCGCGCCGAAGGCAAGGCCGACGCGGAAGCCGTGGCCGACAACGCCACCCCCGCCGGTCGTGCCAAGAACCGCCGAGTCGAAGTCACGCTGATGGTGCAGGACGGCCGCTGATCATGAAGAAATTCCTGTCCATCCTGTTCCACCCGATCACCCTCGGGATCTTCGGCCTGCTCGTCATCTCGGCCCTGGTCTGGTGGGTCGGCCCGCTGATCGCCTTTGGCGAGCACCGGCCGCTGGACACCAGCTTCGCGCGCTGGATCGCGCTGGCCGTCGTCTGGCTGCTGGGCGGCCTGCGCCTGGTCTGGACGCAGATGCGCCGGCGCCGCATCAATGCCGCCCTCGTCAAGGGCATGGGCGGCGGCCCCTCGGCCTCTGCCAAGGAAGAGGCGGTGCTGCAGGAGCGCTTCACGCAGGCCCTGACGTTGCTGAAGAAGGCACCGGGCACCAAGAAGGGCCTGTTCGGCGGCAACTCGCTCTATGACCTGCCCTGGTATGTCTTCGTTGGCGCGCCGGGCTCGGGCAAGACGACGGCGCTGCTGAATGCCGGCCTGAACTTCCCGCTGACGGAGAAGCTCGGCCAGGCCAGCGTGCGCGGCGTCGGCGGCACGCGCAACTGCGAATGGTGGTTCAGCGACGAGGCCGTCCTCATCGACACCGCCGGCCGCTACGCGACGCAGGACTCCGACAAGGAGACCGACGCGTCGGCCTGGAACACCTTCCTCGACCTGCTGCGCAAGGCCCGCCCGCGCCGCCCCATCAACGGCGTGCTGCTGACCATCAGCGTGCAGGACCTGCTGGCCCTGCCGCCCGAGCAGCGCAAGGAGCAGGCCTCGCGCATGCGCGGCCGCATGCAGGAGCTGCAGCAGCGCCTGGGCGTGCGCGCACCGGTCTATGTGATGGTCACCAAGTGCGACCTGCTGGCCGGCTTCAACGAGACCTTCGGCCCGATGGGCAAGGAGGACAGAGACCAGGTCTTCGGCTTCAGCTTCCCGGTGGCGATGGCGCCCGGCGAGGCCACGCTCGCCAATGTCGGCAGCGAGTTCGCGTCGCTGGAGAAGCGCCTGCGCGAGCGCCTCATCGAGCGCATGGAGGCCGAGAGCGACACGCTCAAGCGCGCCACCATCTTCGCCTTCCCGCAGCAGTTCGGCGGCCTCAAGGGCCTGCTCGGCGGCTACCTGGAAACCGTCTTCGGTGGCAGCGGTGCGCTGGATGAATCCCCGCGCCTGCGCGGCGTCTACTTCACCAGCGGCACGCAGGAAGGCACGCCCATCGACCGCGTGCTGGGCGCGCTGGCCCGCACCTTCGGCGTCGAGCGGCGCCTGACGCCACCGGCCGCCGCCAAGGGCCGCAGCTATTTCCTGAACCACCTGCTGCGCAAGGTCGTCTTCGTCGAACAAGGCCTGGTGGGCCAGAACGCCCAGGTCGAGCGCCGCAGTGCGCGCCTGCGCCTGGCCGGCCTGGTCACGCTGGGCCTCGTCACGCTGACGCTGCTCGTCGGCTGGGGTTTCAGCTACTTCGGCAACCAGCGCTACATCGCCGACATCGAGGCCAAGCTGCCGGCGCTGAAGGACACCATCACCGCCCTGCCGCCCACCAGCGGCAGCGACCCCTCCGCTCTGCCCGAAGCCCTGGCCGCCATCCGCGACGCGGCCCAGCCGCCCGGCTTCGCGCTCGACAACCCGCCGCTGTCGCTGGGTTTCGGCCTCTTCCAGGGTGACAAGCTCGATGCCGGCGCCCAGGTCTCCTACCACCGCCTGCTGCAACGCGGCCTGGCGCCGCGCGTCGCGGCGCGGCTGGAGGAGAGGCTGCGCACCGCCAACCGCGACAACCTCGAGTTCGCTTACGAGTCGCTCAAGGCCTATCTGATGCTCTACACGCCCGAGCATCTGGACAAGCCGGGCCTGCAGGCCTGGGTGGGCCTGGACTGGGACGCCAACCTCGAAGGCAGCCTCGGCGCCGAGAAGGTGGCGCTCTTGAAGAACCACCTCGACGCGCTGCTGTCGCGCGGCGCCTTCGAGGTGGCCCAGCCCATGGACAAGACGCTGGTGGCCAGCGTGCGCGAGATGCTGGGTGCCTACCCGCTCGAGTACCGCATCTTCAGCCGCCTGCGCCGCGCCCAGATCGACGGCGACCTGCCGCCCTTCACGGTGGCTGCCGCGGCCGGCCCGCAAAGCCCCAACGTCTTCGTGCGTGCCAGCGGCCTGCCGCTGACCCAGGGCATCCCGGGCATGTTCACCAAGGACGGCTACAAGAAGGCCTTCCAGACCTCGGTGGACAAGACCGCCAAGCAGCTGGCCGAGGAAGAGGAATGGGTGCTGGGCACCAACCCCGCGACGGCCAAGCGCCAGGCGGCCGACAAGACGCTGGTCGAGCGCGTGCGCCGCCTCTACCTGGAGGAATACGTCAAGGTCTGGGACAACTACCTCGCCGACGTGCGCCTCGTGAAGCTCAACGGCCTGGACCGCGGCATCGCCGTGTCGCGCCTGGTGTCGGCGGTGGACTCGCCGCTGGCCGCCTTCCTGCGCGCCGCGTCCAGGGAGACAACGCTGATCGACCCGGTCACGAACGACAACAGCATCAACAAGGAACTCAACAAGCGCGCCGACGATGCCGTCTTCGCCAAGGGCGGCGAGCTGGCCCGCCTGGCCGGCAACCAGGCCAAGGCGCCGACGTCCATCTCGCGCGACGGCCCGCTGGAGAAGATCGTCGACGACCACTTCGCCGCGCTGCGCCGCCTGGTGACCGGCACGCCGCCGCCGCTGGACGACGTGATGAAGATGTTCAACGAGGTCTATGTGCAGCTCAGCGCCGTGCAGGAAGCCTTGAAGAGCAAGTCACCGCCGCCCGCGGGGGGTGGCGGCGGCAAGCTCAAGGCCGCGGCGGGCCAGCAGCCCGAGCCGCTGCGCGGCGCACTGGAGGCGTTGGCCGAGGCATCGGACAACCAGAGCCGGCTCGTCGAGCGCCAGAGCCTGACCGGCGAACTGCAACCCGTCAGCGAGTTCTGCTCGCGCGCCATCGCCGGCCGCTATCCGGTGGCGCAAGGCTCCAAGGTCGACGTGCTGCCCGAGGACTTCGGTCAGTTCTTCGCCCCCGGCGGCATGATGGACGACTTCTTCACGCGCAAGCTCAGCCCGCTGGTGGACGTCGGCACCAACCCCTGGAGCTTCCGGCCCACGGGCGACGGCAGCAAGCCGGTCTCGCCGGCCGCCCTGGCCGACTTCCAGCGCGCCACCCGTATTCGCGAGGTCTTCTTCCGCGGCGGCGGCAAGGCCCCGGCCTTCCGCGTCGACGTGCGCGTGCTGGAGCTCAACGACGGCCTGAAGGAGCTGACGCTGGACATCGACGGCCAAGTCAGCAAGTTCACCGCCGGCAGCAACCAGGCGGTCAGCCTGCAATGGCCGGGCGCGCGGCTCTCGTCGCAGATCAAGCTCAGCGGCCAGCCCGGTGGCACACCCATCACCTTCGATGGCCCCTGGGCGCTGTTCCGCCTCTTCGACCGCTTCGAGGTGCAGGGTTCGCCCCAGCAGCCCGAGCGCTTCGTCGTCGTCATCAACCTGGATGGCCACCGCGCCCGCCTGGAAGTGACGGCCAGCAGCGTCTTCAACCCCTTCCGGCTGCGCGAGCTGCAGCAGTTCCGCTGCCCGGGGGCGCTGTGAGTGCGGTCGCGGGTTGGTATGGCAAGTTGCCTGCTCTAGGCGACTTCGCTTCGCGGCGACTGACGCCCGAGTGGATTGCGCAGTGGGACGGTTGGCTGGCCGCCGGCCTGCACCAGCTGCGCGTGGATGCACCCGACACCTGGCTGAACGATTACCTCGCCAGCCCGGCCTGGCGCTTCGCGCTGCTGCCGGGTTGCTTGCCCGAATCCGCAAATGGGGGCTCGGGCGAAGGCCTGCGCGTCGGCGTGCTCGTGCCGTCGGTGGACCGCGTAGGCCGCTACTTCCCTCTCGTCGTCGTCAGCGCGCCGCTGCCGCGACCGGTCGACGGCGCCCAGGTCGCGGCGCTCTGGCAGTGGGCGGGGCAGTTGGAAGAGATCGCCGTCCAGGCCCTGCAAGACGACTGGAGCGCCGAGGCCCTGGACGCGGCCCTCGCCAACGTGCCTCTGCCGGCTCTGCACGCTGCCGAAGCCGCCGTGCCCGCCGCGTTGGCCGGGCTGCTCAGCCAGGCCGCGTGGGACGGCCTGCAAGGCTGCTCCCTGTGGCTGCACGACAGCACCGATCCCAGCGTGCAGCCCGCCCTGCCCAGCGGCGCTGCGTTCGCTGCCCTCTTTCGACCTCACTGAGTAGCCCCATGCCCCACAGCGACTGGACCCCGAACTACGGCGATCTCGACACCACGCCGCCCAGCTGGGCGGCCAAGCGCCCGGTGCGCGTGGCACTGCTGGGCGACTTCGGTGCGGGCGCCGCGGCCGGCCGCCTGGACAGCGGCGACGACCTGGCGCGCCGCAAACCACGCAGCGTCGAGTTCGACTCCCTGGAAGACTGGCTGGGCCAGCAGGACATCACGCTGAGCCTGCCCGTCGGGGCCCATGGCGCCCCGGTCGAGATCGCCCTCGGCGATCTGGAGTCCTTCCATCCCGACACGCTGTTCCGCGAGCTGGAGCTGTTCAAGAAGCTGGGCGATCTGCGCAAGCGCCTCAACAACACGGCCACGTTCGAGAAGGCCGCGGCGGAGGTCGCCAAGCTCAGCGGCACGAAGAAGAAGGCCTCACGCGCCGGGCGTGGCGTGCGCGCCCGCGGGTCCGCACCGGCCGCCGGCGCCAGGCTGGATGACTTCGCCCGCCTGACGGGCCGCACGAGTGTTCCCGCCGACTCGGGCCATGGGGGCGGTGGCATCGATGCGCTGCTGCGCGACGTCATCGGTCCCTTCGTCGTGCCCTCGGCCAAGCCGGAGAAGGCCGGCCTGCTGAACACGCTGGACTCGGCAATAGCCGACGGCATGCGGGCCGTGCTGCACCAGCCCGACTTCCAGACCACCGAGTCGCTGTGGCGCGGCGTGGACTTCCTGCTGCGCCGGCTCGAGACCGGACCGATGCTGCAGGTGCACCTCATCGACATCAGCGCCGAGGAATTCGCCGCCGACCTGAGCGCCGATGACGACCTGAGCAACAGCGGCCTGTACCRCCTGCTGGTCGACCAGCCCAGCCAGTCCAAGGACGGCGGCTACACCTATATCGCCGGCCTCTACCAGTTCGAGGCCACGCCGCCTCACACCGAGTTGCTGGGCCGCATGGCCAAGATCGCCAGCACGGCGGGCGCGAGCTTCTTCACCGCGATGGCAGTGGACGACCTGACCCACCCCAAGAAGCCACCCCACCCGCTGGTGGCCGAGGCCCTGCAGGCGCTGAAGGCGCTGCCCGAGGCCAAGCGCCTCGTGCTGCTGGGCCCGCGCTTCCTGCTGCGCCACCCCTATGGCAAGCGCAGCGACCCGATCTCGTCCTTCGCCTTCGAAGAGTTCACGATGGCCGACGGCCTGGGCAGCATGCTGTGGGGCCACCCGGCCCTCTTGGCACTGACGGCCCTGGCCGGCCAGGGAGGCACGCCGACGGTGACCGATCTGCCCTTTCACCACTACGTCGACAGCGATGGCGACAGCACCGCCCTGCCCTGCACCGAACGCTTCATCTCCGCGACGTCGGTCGCGGCGCTGGCGCAGTGGGGCATCGGCGCGCTGGTCGCGCACAAGGGTGAGCCCGCCGTGCGCCTGGCCGGGCTGGGCGGCGTCGCGGCCGCAGGCGCGGCGTCCAAGGCGGGAGCGCGCGCCGGCATCGAGACGAGCCTGAGGTCCAAGCTCGCCGATGCCGACGCGGCACCGGCGCGGCGCGCACCGGCGGGCGACGACGACGCGGACGGCATGCCGGACCTGGGCGGCAGCGACGACACGCCCCTCAGCGGCTCGGACAGCGACGACCTCGACGCGCTGCTCGCCAGCCTCGGCGGCAGTGACAGCGGCGACGCCGCCGACACGCCGCCCGCCGATGAACCGTCGAGCGACGACGCCGACATGGACCCCGATCTCGCCGAACTGTTGAAGGCCTTGGGCTGAGCCAGGCCTCTGCTGAGATTCAGCGGCGCCGCGACGAGCGCGGAGCGGCCAGGATTTCACTCGGTCTCGGAACCCTGGCAGACCTTTTGTCACCAAGGACGGACGCCGCCTGATGCTCGATCTGCGGCGGCGAGCTGTTCCCTGACCACGCTGGCCCAACTGGCGTGGATTGCTCTCAAACCGTACCAATGAGGAGAAATCCATGCCACTCAAAACCGTCGAGCAATACGCCGATGAAGTCGTCAAGATGGGCTTCGCGGGCATCAAGAAAGACAACGAGCTCTTCAACGCGGTCAGCAAGGGGCTGGCGTCCGGGCTTTGCAAGGACCAGTTCAATTACCTGAACGACAAGAAGCGCGACGCCGAGCATCTGTACCTGAAGTACATCAAGCCCAACGACGTCAACGTCTCCAAGAAGCTCCAGGAAGCCGCGGCCGAAAGCTGCACGGGGCCCAAGGCCGACAAGACCAAGGCGGCCAAGGCCATCAAGGACGTCGATGCCGAGGTCAACAAGCTGTTCGACCAGAACCTGAAGCAGAACATCATCAAGCACGCCTCCTTCAAGGTCTGGGTCGACATGAAGAATGCGCCTGAGGCCAAGAAGATGGCGGCGAAGAACGCCCAGGTGGCCGGCAAGAAGCTCGGCATCACCAACACGGTCCTGCTGGCCAAGGGCATGGAGGCCATGATCCTCGGTGACAAGCCGGCCGCGCTGGCGGCGTTCAACAAGCTTGCCGCCGAGGAAAAGCTCAAGCACAAGGCCGAGGTGATCATGAAGTCCCTCGAGGCGGCCGGCCTGGCCTGATGCCCGACGTGCCGCTCATGGCACTGGACAGTTCACCGGCGCCCTCGTGGCGCCGGTGCGCTTTTTGCCCCCCCGCATCGGGGGCGGCGATGTCGCATCGGACGTCGTCGCGGCGTCTGATGAGGTGACGGACGTGGATCTCGATGCGCTGCTGAAGTTGCTGGGCTGATACAGCCGAGACAACCAGGCTTCGCTGGCGGATTTCTTGATCAGCGGCAAACCGGGCCTAGGCCCTGAAAGGATCATCCGATGGACACCCTGCTCACAGAAGCCAACTGGAAGACCAAAGGCCTGCCGCTGCGCAGCATCAAGGAAAAGCTCACCCAGAAGAAGACCGGCATCTCCGAGGCCCTGCGCGCACTGGCCGAGGCCGACAAGGCGGTGCGGGCCGAGTTGCTGAACATCACCCTCGTGAAGAAGCTGGATGCAGTGCTCAGCGTGACCGAAACGTCGCTGAAGAAGCTCAAGGCCGAGGACAAGAAGCTGCTCGCCCTGTGCAGCGACATGGTCAAGGCGATTGCAGGCTACCGCAGCGCCCACAACGCCGAGGTCGGCAAGATCGAGCGCGCCACCATCGGCGGCCTGCCGGGTGGCCTCAAGATGATGCAGAAGCAGGCCGAGAAGGAGTTCTCAACGGAGAACCAGATATTCGTGGAAGGCGCCCGGAAGGTCTCGAGCGACGCGCTGAAGATCATGACCTTCATCGCCGGCGCCAAGATCAACGAGCTCAACATCTCCAACGAGGGGCGCTGGAAGACCCTGGCCGACGAGCGAGCCGCCTGGGAGAAGCAGGTCAAGCTCGCGCTTGAGATCTCAATGAGGGATATCGTCAAAAACCAGATTGACACGGTCAACAGGCTCAAGAACGCCTGCCGTCTCTGACCTTTCCAAGAGCAAAAAAATGAAATCCGGATTCAAGCCCAAGCTGTGGACCAAGAAGGAGTGGCTGGACGCCGCGCCCTCCGACAAGACCAAGGGCAGCGGCATCGAGGTCGCGCTGGACGAGTGGCAGAAGCACTGCAAGGGCAAGTTCACCGCCATGACGCCCGAGCAGGCGGCCAAGGCCGCGATCGCCGCTCTCAAGCTCTCCGAGGCGCTGACCAAGGCCAGCAGGAAGTGCGACCCCAAGGCGCAGAAGGAAACGCTGATGGGCATCCATGAGTACAAGAAGCGGGCAGACGACTTCTACGAGTTTGCCAAGCTTGCGACGGGGGCCTTGGTCRAGCGCATCAAGTACACCAAGTCCATGAACACCTTCAAGGCCGTGGAGAAAGACGCTGCAGCGCTGGCGGTGTTTGGCAAGTTCGCCCAGAAGCCGACGGTGGGCATCTGGGCCGTCGTGGACGGCTTGCGCTTGTTTGAGCAGAAGAAGTACGAGCAGGCGGTGAAGGCCTACAGCAGCGATGGTGTGGGCGAAGGCGACTGGAACATCGAGCCCAGGAACAACAAGATCCTGCACGACACCTTCGTGGCGAAGGTGAGGCATGAGCAAGGCGACATCCTCGGGGCCATCAACGGCAGCATGGTCCGGATGAAGCTGCTCCTGAACGCAGGCCACTTCACCGACAACGGCCTTTGGGGGATGCCCGAGTGGAAGGAACTGCTGAACCAGAAGTTCCCGATCAAGGAATACTCCCTGGGCTGAGCTCCGCGGTCTACTTGCGCACGTTGTCCAGATCCGGCGGCGGCGTGTAGCCCAGGTCGCGCGCGCGCGACTCGAACTGCGAGGCCAGCAGCGGCTGGCCGGTGCTGCGGAAATGCAGGGCCAGCTCATAGCTGGCAATGCCATTGCCCAGGGCCACGGCGAACTGCATCCAGCCCTCGTAGCGCGACTGCGTGGCCGACGCGCCGCCGCCGTAGCCGCTGCCAAAGCTGGCACCACTGCCGCCGCCACGGAAGCGCCAGCCCATGCGGGCCGCCGCGTCCTTGTCGCCGCGGCCACAGCGCAGCAGATCCTGGCGCTGCTCGGCAGGCATGTCGTCACTGAAGGCGAAGGCCGCGCGATACAGGCGCACATCGTTGCGCTGCAAGGCCTTGAGGGCGCTGCGGGCGCCGTCCCGGGCCACCTGCACGCCGGGCGCAAAGGGGCTCTCGGGCTTGGCCTTCAGGAAGGCCTCGGCCACCTGCAGCACCTCGGCCGGCCAGGCCAGCTTCTCCAGCCTCTTCAGCTCGGCTTCCTCGTCGATGTCGGGCACGGCCGGCGCGGGCGCGCCGGCGCGCTTGGGCTCCACGTTCAAGCGCACGCGGGTGTGGTCGGCGATGAAGGGGTCCTGGGCCAGCTGGCGGATGGCGGCCACGGGATGGTTGAGCATGGTCTCGCGCACATCGCTGCGCACCAGCTGCATCAGCTCGGGGAAGGTCGTCTGGTCGGACACGCTGCCCATCAGCTTGACGAGGGACCCCGTGTAGAAGGTGTTCTGCGTCTCGACGGCTGGCGCGATGGCCGGCTTGCCGGCGCCGGTGGAGAACGTGATGAGGCAGCCCGGGGGCGCCTCGACCTGGTTCAGGCCCACCAGCTCACCGGCGCGCAGGCCGGTGCGGCAGGCGTCGACGACGGCGATGACCATGCCGTCGCGGCGCGGTGGCAGGCGGCGCACCACGTCGGTCAGCAGCTGCACGCTGCCGGTCTGCAGCAGCTCGCCCTTGGCGGAAGGGTTGAGGCCGGCAGGCAGCAGCAGGTTGGACGCATCGACCTGCACGCCATGACCGCTGAAGTAGAAGAACACGGTCGCATCCGCCGGGCTGGCGGCGGCTTCGGCGATGAAGACTTCCAGCGCGCGGCGCGCCGCCGGCAGGTCCAGGTCTAGGGCCGACGTGACCTTGAAGCCGCGCCGCTCCAGCACGGCCTCCAGGTCGCGCAGGTTCTTCGGGATGGGCGGCAGGTCGAAGGGCTGCGGATAGTTGCGGTTGCCCAGCAGCAGGGCCAGGCGGATCTCGGTGCTCGGCAGCGGCTCGGCAGCGACTGCCTCGGCCATCGGCAGCAAGGGCGCAGCCAGGCCGCCAAGCAGCGAACCGCACAGATGGCGGCGGGGCAGGGAGACGGTGGAGTCGGGAGGGGTCATGGCGCCAACTACTTGCAGCTGAGGACGGGCCGGGATGCGGGATCGCATTGCTCGGGCGGTTTCGCGCCTTCGCTGCCCTGGGTGGACGGCCGGCCGGGGCCGACCTCGGCGATGACGCCGGAACGCAGGCGCACCGTCACGTTCTCAGTGCGCACAGTCTCCTGGAAGCGGGCACGGCGGGCGTCCTCGGCGTCGCCGTTGATGGAGGACAGGGCTCCGGAGGCCGCCGGCGTCAGCGGCAAGACTCCGTTATAGACCACCGGGATCTCCGTTGCCTGACTGGCCCCATCGTGGAAGAAGCGATAGGCCGGCCCGCCCGTGCTCGGCTGGCTGCCGACCTTGGGGCCCACGAGCACGACGGCGGTGGACCCTTGCGCGCCAGCCTTGGGCAGCACGGCCACATAGCCGGCGTTGGGGCCCGTCGTGCGGTTGCCGGTTTCGGTGCTGCCGACCTGGATCTGGATGGGCTGGCCGTTGACGGAACCGAAGCTGCCGGGCGTGCCGAAGGCGCCGGGCGCCAGCTCCAGCGTCATGCCGGGGGCCGACAAGGCCTTGCCGAGCACGATCTCGTCGAAGGGCATGCGGGCGACGAGCTTGGCGTCGCCGGCGGTGGCGAGCTGGTCGGCGCGGATGTAGACGAGGTCGGCCTCGATGCCGCTGCCGCCCACCATCACCTGCTGGCCGGACACGCGCACCTCGGACTGCACGGCCTGCGCGCCCTTCGCGTTCGGCACCCAGGCCGTGTTGAAGCCGGTGCCGCTGAGCACCGAGAGCTGGCCCTTGAAGCTGTTGCCGTCCTGGGCCAGGCGCACCGAGCCGCCGCCGCTGGCCTGCACCTCCAGCCTGGCGCCCTCGGCCACGCTGATGGTGCTGGCGCTGCCCTGCTGCACGGTGGCCTCGGCGATGGCCAGCGGCCGGCCGGCGACCGGCACCTGGGCCGTGCCCAGCAGCGTGGCCTTGGCGTCATCCGGCGCGGCCTTGGCCACCAGGGCCAGGCTGCCGCCGCTGAGCTGCAGCTTGCCATTCAAGGCCAGGCGATCGGCCTCGATGCGGCCGCCGCTCGACAGCGTCACGTCGCCGAGCTGCAGGCTCTCCTTGACCGTCACCAGCGCCTGGCCGCCGTTCAGGCCCAACGGGGCGCCGGCGAACTGGTTGTTGCTGCGGCTGGCGTCGATCAGCGTGCCGGACAGCGTCAGGCCGGCGCCACTGGCCAGCGTCAGGCTGCCGGTGTAGACCTGCTCGGCCTTGGTGGTCAGGTTGCCGGCCAGCTTCACGCTGCCGGCCGCCTGCAGCGAGGCGATGGTCTCGTTGCCGCCCAGCTGCAGCTGGGCGCCGGCGGCGACCTGCACCGCGCTGGCATCGGAGAGGCGCTCGGCCGCCGTCGTGATGAGGCTGCCGCCCAGCACCTGGGTGGCGCCGCTGTAGTTGTTGGCGGCGCTGTTCAGCGTCACCTGGCCCTGGGTGATGACGAGGCTGCCGCGGCCGCTGATGGCCTGGTCCAGCGTCAGTGCATCGCTGCGTGACAGTCGCAGCTCGCCCTGGTTCTGGATCTCGCCCGAACCCAGGGCGCCGTTGCCGCTCAGCTGCACGACGCCGGCTTCGATGGCGGTGGCGCCGCTGTTGCTGTGCGCGGCCGTCAGCGTCAAGGTGCCAGCGCCCTGCTTGATGAGGCCGCCACTGCCGCTCACCGCCCCGTCGAAGCGGCTGTCGGCGCCGTCGGCACCGGCGGCCAGGCTGGCGCCATTCAGCACCAGGGCACCGTTGCCATTCAGCGAAGCGATGGTCTGGCGGGCATTGGCCTGCACCTGGCCCGGAGCCTCGATGACGAGGGCGCTGGCACCGGCCAGTGCCTGCGCCATGTCCAGCACCAGCGCGCCGCCCTGCACCCGCGTGCTACCGGTGAAGAGGTTGGCGCCGCCCAGCGTCAGGCTGCCGTTGCCCGCCTTGGTGAGGCCACCGCTGCCGGCCATGACGCCGTCRAAGCGGCTGCTGCGGCCACTCGCACCGACGGCCAGCGTGTGGGTGTTGAGCTGCACCTGGCCGCTGCCGCTGAGCGCGCCGAGGTCGATGTTCGTCAGCAGCTCCAGCGTCGCGCCGCCGGCCACGTCGACACCGGCTGTGGTCGGCACGACGGGCGCGGTCGCCGCGCCGGCGGCCAGGGGCCGCACGCCGCTGCCGTCGAGCTGCAGCGTGCCGGCAGTGACGCCCAGGTCGCCAGCCAGCGTGTTGTGACCGGCCAGCGTGAAGACGCCCGCGCCCAGCTTGGCCAGGCCGCCGCTGCCGGTGATGTTGCCGTCCCAGCGCGTGCTGCTGCCATTGCTGCCGACGCCGAGCAGGGGCGCCTGCACGTCCACGGTGCCGGCGCCAGCCAGCGAACCGAGGTTGAGGCTCTGCTGCACCGTCAGCGTCGCGCCGCTGTCCACGCTCACGGCTGTGACGCCGTTCAGCGCCGTCGCACTGGCGAGGACGAGCTCGCCGGCGGCCACGCGCGTGGCGCCGGTGTGGCTGCTGTCGCCGTTCAGCGTGAAGCGGCCGCTGCCGAGCTTGGTCAGGCCGCCACTGCCGACGAGGCTGCCGCCGAAGCTGGTGCTGCGGCCATCGGCACCGGTGGCGAAGGTGAAGTTGCCGAGTTCGACACGGCCCGCACCGGCCAGCGAGCCGGCGGTCTGGTCGGCGCCCAGGGCCAGCACCGCACCGGCCGTGAGCTGCACGGCACTGGCTGAAGACAGCGCACCGGCGCCGTTCGCGCGCAGCGTGCCGGTGCTGATGTCGGTGACGCCGCTGTAGTGGTTGCTGCCGGTCAGCGTCAGCGTACCGCTGCCGCCCAAGCCCAGGCCGAAGCCGGCGCCGCCGTCGCTGATGGCGCCGCTGACGGTCAGCCCGCCCGCGCCGGGCAGGAAGCGGGTGAAGGCCTGCAGCGTCAGCGCGCCGGCCAGCGTGCCGCTGCCCGAGCTGTTCAGCACGCTGCCGCCCAGGGCCAGCAGATCGGCGCTCATCGCGGCACCGTCGCGCAGGTCCAGCTGGCCCGCCGCGCCCAGTTGCACGGCGCCCGTGCCGGCCTGGGCCGCGGGGCCCTGCAGCACGACGGTGCCCGATTCGATGCGGGTGCCGCCGCTGTAGCTCTGCGCCGTCGTCATCGTCAGGCTGCCGCTGCCGTTCATGACGAGCTCGCCAGGGCCCGACAGCGGCCCCAGCAGGCTGATGGTGCCGGCGCCGCCGAGTTCGAGCCGCGTGGACACGCTGCTGGCGTTGATGGCGTAGTCGCCCAGGCTGGCCAGGCTGGCGGTGCCGGCGCTGGCGATCGTGAAGCTGGGCAGCTGGTTGTCGGGGCGGGTCAGCGTGATGTCGCCGCTGCCGGCCTTCAGCGTCGTCAGGCCCGACACGATCAGCGCGCCGCTCTGCTTGATGGCAGCGCCCGTCGCGGCGGTATCGGCCATCAGCCCGCCATAGTTGCCACCGCCGAGGTCCAGCGTGCCGGCGGCGGTGATGTCGAGCTGGGCCGCATCGCCGCTGACCTGGATGCCATCGTGGCGCGTGGCATCGCCATCGCGCAGTTGCACGCGGCCGAAGCTGCCGCCGCCTTGCGCCTTCAGCTCGACGCGATTGAAGTCGTTGCCCGCGCCCTTGCTGGCCATGTCGACGGGCACGGCCGTGCCGCCATTGGCGATCAGCGTCATCAGGCCGCTGACCTCCAGCGGCCCGGTCAGCACGATGCCCTTGGCCGCGCCAGCGGTCAGCGTCGTGCTGTGGCCGCCGCCCAGCGTCAGCACGCCGCCGCTGTTGAGCGTCAGCGTCTTCACATCGCCGCTGAAGCTCAGGTCCAGCGCGCTGCTGATGTTGGCGCCGGTGAAGCTGCCGCCGTTCACGCCGCGCATGGTGATGCCACCCAACAGCTGGTTGCCCGACTGGTCCAGCACCAGCGTCGCCTGGCCGCCGTCGGCGACGAAGTTGGCGATGCCGTTGACCGTCATCACCGCGGACTGGCTGATCTTGCTGCCGCGCGTGGTGGCCGTGAGCTCGCCGCTCGCCGTGCCGCCGCCCAGGTCGAGATCGCCGCCGGCGCTGACCTTGAGGTCGCGCACCGCGAAGCTGCCCAGGTGCAGCGCGCCGCCGTTGGCCAGCGTCGCGTCGCGGCCCACCAGGCTGACCGTGCCGGTGAAGGCGTTGCCCGCCTCGGCGAGATCGATGTTGGCGCTGCCGGCGTTCAGCGTGGACACGCCGGCCACGCTCAGGCCGCCGGACGCCTGCGTGATGCCGGCGCCGCTGGCATTGAGGTCGCCGCCCACCGACCCCGTGCCCAGGCGCAAGCCACGGCCGGAGGAAGCCGACAGCCCCGCCACATTGAGGCTGCCCAGGTTCAGCGCCGCACCGCTGGCGATGACGGTGGCGCCACCCCGCAGGTCCACGCTGCCGGCGAAGCTGTTGCCGGCCGAGCCCAGCGAGATGGGGGCACTGCCGGCGTTCAGGCTGGTCGTGCCGGTCACCGACAGCGCGCCCGACTGGCTGATGGCACCGCTGCTGACGGCCGTCAGCGCGCCGCCAACGGCGCCGCTGCCGAGGTCCAGCGTGCCCGTGACGCTCAGCGTCAGGCCCGCGGTGGACAGCGTGCCCAGGCGCAGATTGCCGGCGTTCGTGATCGAGCTGGTACCACCACTCAGGTTGACGCTGCCGTTCAGGTGATTCGCCTGCGTCATCGTGATGCCGGTGCTGGCCTGCAGCGTCGCATTGCCCGCGACGGTCAGGCCACCGGCGATCTGCGTGATGGAGCCGCCCAGGGCCTTGGCGGTCAGGGCACCGCTGAGGGTGCCGCTGCCCAGCACGATGCTGCCGTTGCTGGTGGCGTCCAGGCTGTTGAAGCTCAGCGTGCCGAAGTTCAGGCTGGGCTGATTGAAGATGGTCACCACATTGCCGGTCAGGCTCAGGGCGCCGAGAAGCTGGTTGCCGCTGTTGGACAGCGTGATGTTGCCGCTGCCCGAAGTGAAGGCCGCCGCACCGTTCACATGCAGGGCGCCGGTCTGGCTGATGGCGCCATTGCCGCTGTGGGCGACGAGATTGCCGGCCACATTGCCCTGGCCCAGGTTCAGCGGACCGGAGGCGTTCACGGTCAGCTGGCTGACCGCCATATTGCCCAGGGTCAGGCCGGCCGAGGTCCGCACCTGCGCAACCCCGCCCTTCAGCGTGACGACGCCGCCCAGCTGGTTGCCGGCATGGCTGAGATCGATGTCGCCCGTGCCCGCGTCGACCTTCAGGGCGCCGCTCATGCTGAGGGCCGAGCTCTGGCTCACATTGCCGCTGGCCTTCAGGTCCAACGAGGTGACTGCGACGCTGCCGAGCGCCAGGTTGCCGTTGCCGCTGAGCGCGGTGACCCCGCCGGTCAGGCTGACCGCGCCGCCCCAGCTGTTGCTGACGTTGGCCAGCGTGATGGCCGCGCCGCCGGCATTGAAGTTGGCGGTGCCGCTCACGCTCACCGAGCCGGCGACCTGGTTGATCAGGCCGGTGCTTTGCGCGCTCAGGTTGCCGTTGATGCTGACCGCGCCCAAGGACAGCGCGCCCAGGGTGCGCAGTTGCGTCGTGCCGCCGGTCAGCTCGACCGTGCCGCCCAACTGGTTGCTGCTGTTGCTGAGGTCGATGGTCGCGCTGCCGGCATTCACCTTCAGGGCGCCGCTCATGACGAGGGCCGAACTCTGGCTCACCGCGCCGTTGGACTGAAGCTCCAGCGAATTGACATTGACGCTGCCCAGCGCGACGGCACCGGCGCCGCGCAGCTTGGCCGTGCCGCCGGTCAGGCCGACCGCGCCGCCCCAGTTGTTGGTCGATTCGTCCAGCGTGATGGCCGCGCCGCCGGCACTGAAACTCGCGTTGCCGCTGACGTTCAGGCCCGCCGCGGTCTGCGTGATCGCCCCGCCGCTGTGGACGACCAGGCTACCCGTGATGTTGGCCAGGCCCAGGCCGACGCCATGCAGGGTGGTCAGCTGCGTGTCACCGCCGCGCAGCGTCACATCGCCCCGCAGGTCGTTGCTTGCCCCCATCAGCGTGATGGTCTGGCCACCGGCGTTGAAGTTGCTCGCGCCCAGCACGGTGATGCTGCCGAGGCTCTGGTTGATCGTGCCGCCGGTGCTCTGCACGTCGAGGCTGCCGCTGGCGCTGATGTCATGGCCCAGCGTGACCGACTGGCCGCGCAGCGTGACGTTGCCGCCGTGCAGCGTACCGAAGGTCGCGAACGGTCCGCTGCGGCTGGACAGCGTCAAGGCGGCGGTGCCGGTGTCGATGTCGCCCGTGCCGCTGGGCAGGTAGAGCACGCCGCCGGCATCCAGCACCAGGGCCTGGTTGGGCAGCACCTGGTTCAGCGAGAAGAGACGCAGGTCGTGCAACGTCGTCAAGGTGACGGCCGTGCCCGTGACCGTGACATCGCTCTGCAGGTCGTTGTTCGGATCGCCGAGGGTGATGACCGCGCTGCCCGCGTTCAGCGTCGTCGTGCCGGCCACGGTCAGCGCGCCGGTCTGGGTGATGGCGCCCTGAGTGGTGATGCTGAGATTGCCCGTGCTCGATGTACCAAGCGTCAGGGCGCTGTTGCCGAACAGCGTGCTGTCGGCGCCCATGAGGCTGACCGCATTGCCGAAGTGATTGGCCGGCTGGTTCAGCAGGATGGTCGAGCTGCCGGCCGAGACCGTGGTCGTGCCGGCGACGCTGAGGCGGCCGCCGGTCTGGGCCACACCGCCCGAGTTGGTCGTCAGCTTGAGCCAGCCGCTGGCGGTGACGTCGTGGCCCAGGCTGAGACCGGTGTCGGCCGTCAGCGAGATGTTCTTGCCGTTCAGCGTGCCGAGCACGCTGAAGCTGCCACCGCTGGCCAGCGTCAGGTCGGCACTGCCGGTGTCGAGGTTGACGGAGGCGCCGAGGTTGAGGTTGCCCTGGGCCTGCAGGCTCAGGGCCTGGTTGGCCGCCAGCGTCAGGCCGGTGATGCTGAGGTTGCCCGCCGAGCTCAGGTCCAGCGATTGGCCAGTGATCTGGACGCCACCGATCCAGACGTTGCTGGCGGCGCTCAGGTTGACGGCTCCGCCGACATGGATGTCGGTGGTGCCGTTGACGGTCAGCCCCCCGGTCTGGCCCAGTGAGCCGCTCGTGCTGCTGACCAGCAACTGGCCCCCGACGCTGCCGGGCCCCAGCGTCACATCGCCACTCGTGGTGCTGATGTCCAGCTTGCCGACAGGGCTCAGGTTGCCCAGCGTGACGCTGCCGGTGCCCGAACTGAGCAGGGCATCGCCGCCCACTGCGAGCAGGGTCGCCCCCTGCACGATGTTGCCGCCCGCCGTGGTGGCCGCATCGACCGAAGCGACGCTGCCATGGCCCAGATCGAGTTGACCGCTTGCCGTGCGCGCCTTCAGCGTGCCGGTATTCAGCGTGCCCAGCGTCAGCGGGTTGCTGCCGCCATTGCGCAGGTCGGTGGCACCGGCCGTGATGTCCAGCGTGCCGCCCAGGTTGTTGCCGCCGTTGTTCAGCGTGACATTGCCGCCGGTGTTGAGGTCGGCACCACCCGTGACGCTCAAAGCGCCGGTCTGGCTCAGCGAGCCGCTGGTGCTGCTGAACTTGAACTGGCCGCCGACACCAATCGCGCCCAGCACGGCATTGCCGCTGCTGCTGGTGATGTCCAGATTGCCCGTGGTGCTGAGATTGCCCAGCGTGACGCTGCCCGCACCCGAACTGAGCAGGGCGACGCCACCCACCGCGAGGGCGGTCGCGCCCTGCACGATGTGGCCGCCCGCCGTGGTGGCGGCGTCCAGCGACGCGACGCTGCCCTGGCCCAGCGTGAGTTGGCCGCTGGCCGTGCGGGCCTTCAGCGCACCGGTGTTCAGCGTGCCCAGCGTCAGGTTGTTGCCGCCGCCGTTGCGCAGGTCAACGGTGCCCGCCGTGATGTCGAGGGAGCCACCCAGGTTGTTGCCGGCGTTGTTCAGCGTGACGTTGCCGCCGGTGCTGAGGTCGGCGCCAGCCGTCACGCTCAAGGCGCCGGTCTGGACCAGCGAGCCGCTGGTGCTGGCGAACTTGAGCTGGCCGCCCACGCTGCCCGCCAGCGACACATCACCACTGCTGGTGCTGAGGTCCAGCTTGCCCGTCGGGTTCAGGTTGCCCAGCGTGATGGCGCCTGCGCCCGAGCTGAGGATGGCATCGCCCCCGACCGCCAGGCTGGTGGCGCCCTGCGCGATGTTGCCGCCCGCCGTGGTGGCGGCGTCCAGCGACGCGACGCTGCCCTGGCCCAGCGTGAGCAGGCCGCTGCCGGTGCGGACCTTGAGGGCGCCGGTATTCAGCGTGCCCAGTGCCAGCGGGTTGCTGCCGCCATTGCGCAGATCGGTGGTGCCGGCCGTGATGTCCAGCGTACCGCCCAGGTTGTTGCCGGCGTTGTTCAGCGTGACCGTGCCGCCGGTGTTGATGTCGGCACCGCCCGTCACGCTCAGGGCGCTGGTCTGGCTCAGCGCGCCGCTGGTGCTGGCGAACTTGAGCTGGCCGCCGACGCTGACCACGCCCAGCGCGGCGTTGCCGCTGCTGCTGGCAATGTCCAGCTTGCCCGTGGTGCTGAGGTTGCCCAGCGTGACGCTGCCCGCCCCCGAGCTGAGGAGAGCGACGCCACCGACTGCCAAGCTGGTGGCGCCCTGCACGATGTTGCCGTTTGCCGTGGTGGCCGCGTCCAACGAAGCGACGCTGCCCTGGCCCAGCGTGAGCTGGCCGCTGGCCGTGCGGGCCTTCAGCGCGCCGGTGTTCAGCGTGCCCAGCACCAGGTCGTTGCCGCCGCCGTTGCGCAGATCGGTGGTGCCGGCCGTGATGTCGAGGGTGCCCCCCAGGTTGTTGCCGGCGTTGTTCAGCGTGACGTTGCCGCCGGTGCTGAGGTCGGCGCCAGCCGTCACGCTCAAGGCGCCGGTCTGGACCAGCGAGCCGCTGGTGCTGGCGAACTTGAGCTGGCCGCCCACGCTGCCGGCCAGCGACACATTGCCACTGCTGGTGCTGAGGTCCAGCTTGCCGACGGAACTCAGGTTGCCCAACGTGATGCTGCCGGCACCTGAACTCAGGACGGCATCAGCGCCGACCGCCAGGCTGGTGGCGCCCTGCGCGATGTTGCCGCCCGTCGTGGTGGCGGCATCCAGCGACGCGACGCTGCCCTGGCCCAGCGTGAGCAGGCCGCTGCCCGTGCGCGCCTTCAGCGTGCCGGTATTCAGCGTGCCCAGCGTCAGCGGGTTGGCGCCGCCATTGCGCAGATCGGTCGCGCCGGCGCTGATGTCGAGCGTGCCGCCCAGGTTGTTGCTGGCGTTGTTCAGCGTGACCGTGCCGCCGGTGTTGATGTCGACACCGCCCGTGACGCTCAAGGCACTCGTCTGGCTCAGCGCGCCGCTGGTGCTGGCGAACTTGAGCTGGCCGCCGACGCTGACCACGCCCAGCGAGGCGTTGCCACTGCTGGTGCTGATGTCCAGCTTGCCCGTGGGGCTGAGGTTGCCGAGGGTGACGTTGCCGACGCCCGAGCTGAGGGTGGCGGCGCCGCCGACCGTGAGGCTGGTGGCGCCTTGCGTGATGTTGCCGCCGCCGGTCGTCACGCTCAGCGCGCCGCTCAGGCTGCCGGAAGGCAGCGAGACATTGCCGCTGCCGCCGCTGGCATCGATGGTCAGCTTGCCGCTCTGCACCGTGCTCAGCGAGACGGTGCCCGAGCTGGTCACCGTCATGTCGCCACTGGTCACGGCGCCCAGCGAGACCGCGCCGGTGGCATTCACGTCCAGCTTGCCACCGTGGGTGTTGATGGTGCCCGCCGTGGTGTCGACGCTGGCCGCCTGCAGGCTGACGTCGAGCACCGTGCCGGTCGCGCGGATCTTGCCGTTGCTGGTGAAGCTGATCGCGTTCTGGGCGATCAGACTGAAGCTCGTGGCGGCGGTGGCGTGGATGTCACCATCGATGGAGATATTGCCGGCCTGGCTGCCATTGCTGCCGGTCTGCACGATGACGTTGCCGATGGCCAGCGCGTTGTTGAGCACGGTGACATCCAGCACCGCGCTGTTGTTGGCGGGCTCGAAGGGCGAAGGCCCCGTCACGTCGCCGCCGCCGCCGGCGGTGTCGGTGATGGTCAGGTTGTAGGGGTCGAGCAGCCACTGGCCGGCACGGCCGCGCGGCGCACTGACATCCACGCCGCCGCGCGGCATGTTGAGCAGCTCACGGCCCGAGGTCTCGACAAAGCCGCCGTTGCCGCCCAGTCGGCCACCGCGGGCCCAGACCTGGCCCAGCATGTCGGTGCGCTGGTCGGCCCAGATGGCGACGCGGCCGCCGTCGCCTTGTTCGGTGGCATCGGCACGCAACTCGGCGCCGGCGCCGACGAAGGTGCGCTGTGCGTTGTGCGCCGTGCCCTCGCCATGGAAGCCACCGCCGACCTGGATGTCGCCGCCGCCGAGGCGACCCGATGCGTCCAGCCGGGCGCCGTCCAGCAGGCCCACGCGCTGGCCCAGCGCCGTGATGCTGCCGCCCTGGTCGCCGCTGGCGTCCAGGCGGCCCTTCACCAGGGTGTCGCCCGCCGTGCCGCCGTCGATGACGATGCGCCCACCCTGCTGGCTGAAGCCGCGGGCCTGCACGATGCCGTCCATGTTCAGCACCTGGCCGGCCGCGCCGGCGCGGGCCTGGGCGCGCAGTTCGGCGCTGCTCTCGGCCTGCACGCGGCCGTTGAACTTCAGTGCGACGTCGCGGTCGTCGTCGTTGCGCAGATTGAAGAGAACGAGGCCATCACCTTCGACGTCCACCTGCACCGTGCTGGCCGCACCCAGGCCGACGCGCCGCGCCGCGACGCTGCCGCCGACATGGAGTTGGGGTGCCACCAGGGCGACCGTGCCACCGGGCGCATTGATGCTGCCATCGGCCTGCAGCGCGCCGGCAACCGGGCCGGCCGAGAAGCGGTAGCTGCCGGCCAGGAAGTGGGTGTCGGAAAGGTCCAGCGTGGACGCGACCAGGCCGCCGGCGTCCACCTGCGAGCCGCGGCCGAAGACGATGCCGCGCGGGTTGACGAGGAAGACGCGGCCGTTGGCCTGCATCTGGCCGAGGATGAGCGACGGGTCGCCGCCGACGACGCGGTTGAGCAGCACCGCGTTGACGCTGGGCTGCTGGATGCGCAGCGTCTCGCCCGCGGCGATGGAGAAGCTCTGCCAGTTGACGATGGCCTTGTCGCTGCCCTGCTGGATGAGCCCGGGGCTGAGTGCGACCTGGCCCTGCACGATCTGCGCGCCCTGTGGCAGCGCATGGGCCGCCGGATAGGCGGCCGCGAGGCATAGGGCAAGGGCCAAGGGTTGCAGACGGCGCAAGACCCCCGCGGGCCGCTCCCTAGCCGGCCCGCTCTGGCGACGTGCTTGCGGCTCGACGCCGCAAGCATCGGCGTCCCCTCGGGGGACCGACAGGACTCGCTCGCGTTCAGCGATGCGAGGTTGGGCGAGGGGCTGCATCATTTCAGAAGCTCCAAGACCCTTGCGCGTAGAAGCGCAGCTTGCGGGCCTGGCTCTCGCTGCTGGCATGGCCGTGCGTGGGCGTCGCCAGGCTCATGCGAAAGGAGTACTCGCTGCCACGCGCCCAGACCATCGACAAGCCGGCGCCGCCCAGCCAGATGCGGTTCACATAGCCGGGCTCGCGCACGACGAGGTTGGGGTCGTGGCGGTACTGGATGAAGGCGCCGTCGTAGAAGGCCGCCAGCACCAGCTCGCTGGCCCATTTGCCGAACAGGCTGAACGGCGGCAGCCAGCGCAGCTCCAGGCTGGCGACGGCGCCGCTGTCGCCCGTGCCCTCGCCTGGCGCATAGGCACGCACGCCATTCGGGCCGCCGGCGCGGAACTGCTCGGTGGAATCGAGATTGGACAGCGCCCACTGCCCGCGCACCGTGAGGTAGGCCAGCAGCCGGTTGCTGAGGACGTTTTGCAGCCGCGAGGCCGTGAAGCCGATCTTGCGAAAGCTGGCCGCATCGTCACCGCCGCTGGGCGCGCCGGCGGGGAAGTTGAGCCGGCCCTGGGCCAGGTTGAACTCGAAGGTATTGACGCTGCCGGTCAGCAGGCTGTCACGGAAGTCGCCGCTGATGCCGAGGCTGGCATCGTCGACGCGCTTCCTCGTCGACAGCGCCGCGACGTTGTCGACATAGCGCTTGGCGTCGACGGCGCCCAGCGCAAAGAGGTTGAGGTTGCGCGAGCGCACCCAGGGGTAGAGGGCGAAGACGTTGAGCGTCGTGCCGGTACCGTCCAGGCCGAGGGGGAATTCCTTCTTGTCGAGCTGGTAGCGCACCGCCGACAGCGAGACGCCAGCCTTGAAGCCGTCGGCGCCGATGGGGCTGGTGTAGCCCAGCAGCGCAAACATCAGGCCCCGGCTGACGGAGCTGAGCGCCGAGGCCGAGAGGCCGTCGCCGCGGCCCAGCGGGCTGGCCATGATGACCTGGGCGCCGAGGCGCTGCAGGCCGATGAAATGCGAGCCGTTGAGGTCGCCATCGACGCTGCCGCTGTAGCGCGCCTCGGCGCGCGGCGTGAACTCCAGGACGGCGGTGCCCGGCGTCGAGCCGGCCTTGACCTCGGCCCGTGTGACGATCCCGCGCAGGTCGTTGATGAGGAAGACGGTGCGCTCGACGGCGTCCACCGTCAGCACGTCGCCCGGCTTCAGCCGCGCGAGATAGGCCTGGACGATCTCGCGGTCGACCGGCAGGCCCTCGCTCCAGTTCAGCACCACGCGGTCCAGCCGCCCCTCGAGCACGGCGATGCGCACCGTCTGGCCGTCGAAGACCTGCTCGGGGATGTAGGCATAGCCGAGGTAGTAGCCGAGGTCGCGCTGCAGGAAGCGCGTCACCTCGTTGGCGGCGTTGACGAGGTCCTCGAAGCCACGCTCCTTGCCGACGAAGGCCGCCGTCAACCGCGGCAGGGCCTCGCGCAGGGCAGCCGGGGCATCGGGCGCCAGACTGTAGGCGGGGACGTCGATCTTCAGTTCGTCGTCGGGCTTGCCGAGTTCGCGCGCCACCGGCGGGCGCTCGGGTGGCAGTTCGGCATTGCGAGTCACTTCCAGGGGCCGGGCCAGCTCAGCCGGCGTCGGCACGACCGGCGGCGTGCCGGCCGCCCAGGCCGACGACCCGGCCAGCAGCTGCAAGGCCAGCAGGCTGAGGCGCAGGGACGAGCGTCGGCGGAGGCGGGAATCGGGCAGCAAGGTCGGGTCCGGAGCAGGGGGCGGCGGGCATGACCTGGCGGTCGCACCGTTGGTGAGTCACGGCGGCAGCGTTTGAGTTCCGCGCGAGTCCCGCAAATGAGCGGATGCCGTCCGACAGCGGGGTCAAGCCGGCCTGGGCACACTGGGCCCCATGTCGAGTCGCGCTGACCTGATCACCCGCCGCTCCGAAGGCCTGTACTGCGAGGCGGGCGGCTTCTACATCGACCCCTGGCGGCCGGTGGACCGCGCCGTCATCACCCATGCCCATGCCGACCATTGCCGCGACGGGCACGGCGCCTATCTGGCGCATCGCGACGCCGAGGGGCTGATGCGCTCGCGGGTCGGCCCTGACATGGCCTTCCAGGGCCTGAGCTACGGCGAGCCGTTACAACTGGGCGAGGTGACACTCAGCCTGCATCCGGCCGGCCATGTGCTGGGCTCGGCCCAGGTGCGGGTGGAACACCGCGGCGAGGTCTGGGTGGTGTCGGGCGACTATTTCGTCAGCGGCGCAGGCGACGCCAACACCACCTGCGCGCCCTTCGAGCCAGTGCGCTGCGATGTCTTCATCACCGAGGCCACCTTTGCGCTGCCCATCTACCGCTGGGCGCCGCAGACCGAGGTGCTGGCCGAAATGCGCGCCTGGTGGGCCGATTGCGCGGCCCAAGGCAAGCACGCCCTGCTGATGGGCTACAGCCTGGGCAAGGCGCAGCGGCTGGTGGCAGGGCTGGCGACGGCCGACGCGCCAGGGCCGGTGCTGGTGCATGCGGCCGTCGCCCGGCTGAACGAGGCCTACCGCACAGCCGGCGTCGCTCTGGCCGAAGTGGAGACCGTGACGCCGGAAACCAACTTCAAGGCCCTGCGCGGCGCCCTTGTCATTGCGCCGCCGGCCGTGCAGGACAGCCGCTGGGCCAAGGCCCTGGGCCCGCACAGCGATGCCTTCGCCAGCGGCTGGATGCGGCTGCGCGGCGCGCGCCGACGCCGCAGCGTGGACCGCGGCTTTGTCTTCAGCGACCACGCCGACTGGCCGGGGCTGCTGTCCGCCATCACCGCGACCGGCGCCCAGCGCGTCATCGTCACGCATGGCGACGAAGGCGCCCTGGTGCGCTATCTGGGCGAGCTGGGCTTGCAGGCCGAGACCTTCGCCACCGAATTTGGCGACGAGGGCGAGACATGAAGCGCTTCGTGGCCTTGTATCTCGCACTGGACGCCAGCACGTCCACGCTGGCCAAGGTGGCGGCGCTGAAGCGCTACCTGGCCGAGGCACCGCCGCGCGACGCGGCCTGGGCCGTCTACCTGCTGGCCGGCGGCACGCCACGGCGCGCAGTGCCGACCGCCGAGTTGCGCGCCCTGGCCTGCGAGGCGGCCGCCCTGCCGGAGTGGCTGTTCGAGGCGGGATATGCCGTGACCGGTGACCTGGCCGAAGCGATTGCCTATGTGCTGCCCGACCCCGAGGACAGGCTCGACGAGCCATTGAGCGAGTGGATGGAGGGCCGCATCCTGCCGCTGCGCACGCTGGATGCAGAGGGCCGGCGCGAGGGGGTGCTGGCGGCCTGGCGCGGGCTGTCGGCGGACGAGCGCTTCATGTTCGTCAAGCTCGTCGGCGGGGGCTTTCGCGTCGGCGTCAGCAAGTTGCTGGTGCAGCGCGCGCTGGCCGAGTGGTCGGGGCAGGACGCCGCTGGCATCGCCCAGCGCATGATGGGCTACACCCACATCGACACGCCACCGACGGCCGAGCGCTTCCAGGCGCTGTTGACGGCGGACACGAGCGGCGCGCGCGGCGGCCAGCCCTACCCTTTCTTCCTGGCGCATGCACTGGCGGCCGAGCCAGCGACGCTGGGCGAGCGCGGCGACTGGCTCGCGGAGTGGAAGTACGACGGCATCCGCGCCCAGGTCGTCAAGCGCGATGGCCAGGTCTGGATCTGGTCGCGCGGCGAGGAATTGATCACCGAGCGCTTCCCCGAAGCGGTGGCCGCGGCGAGCACCTGGCCGGACGGCACCGTCGTCGACGGCGAGTTGCTGGCCTGGTTGCCGGACGAGGCCGAACCGGCGCCGTTCGCGTTGCTGCAAAAGCGCATAGCCCGCACCAAGCTGTCGAAGGCCATCCTCGCGGAGGCACCGGTGCGGCTGCTGGCCTATGACCTGCTCGAAAGCGAGGGCGTGGACCGGCGCCAGGAGCCCATGCACATCCGCCGCGCGCGACTGGAGCAGTTGGGCATTGCGACGTCGCCGCTGGTCGACGCGACGGACTGGCCCGGCCTTGCTGCTGCGCGCGAAGGCTCGCGAGAGCGGCGCGTCGAAGGCCTGATGCTCAAGCACCGCGAGTCGGCCTATGGCATCGGCCGCACCGCCGGTGCCTGGTGGAAATGGAAGGTCGCGCCGCTGAGCGTCGACGCCGTGCTGATCTACGCCCAGGCCGGCCATGGGCGACGGGCCAATCTCTACACCGACTACAGCTTTGCCGTCTGGAACCGCGCGCCGCGCGATGCTGCGGAGGCGGAAGCTGCATTGGACGCGACGGGCGGCGAGCTGATGCTGGTGCCGTTTGCGAAGGCGTATTCGGGGCTGACGGACGAGGAGATCAAGCGGGTCGATCGCGAGATCCGCAAGACGACGGTGGAGAAATTCGGGCCGGTGCGGCGCGTGCGGCCGACCATGGTGTTCGAGCTGGGTTTCGAGGGCATACAGGCCAGCACGCGGCACAAGAGCGGCATCGCGGTGAGGTTTCCGCGGATGCTGCGCATCAGGGATGACAAGCCGCTGTGGGAGGCGGATACGCTGGAGTCGCTACGGACGTTGATGGAGGTGGTGAGTTGAACGGGGTTGCTTTGACGGCTGTCCTTTCGACCCGGTGCAATGCCGCGGGAATCCGCCCCGCGAGGGCGGGTAACTTTTCTCTGACGCGCCAGAGAAAAGTCACCAAAAGAGGAGCGCTCAATGCAATCCGCACTCGAGCGGGATCAGGCGCTCGCGACGCTCGAACTGGAGCGCGCCCCGACGCGAGCCGCTGCGCTCTCGCCCACCACTTGTGCCGAGCACCAGCGATCGGATCTTCACGCCGCTTAAGTCGCGGCTGCACGCCGACGCCCGACAAATACCGAACAGCCGCGTCGCTCGGGCGACGCTGCATTTGGTTTTCTGGTGAGCCCGGCGTGCAGGCGCGCGTCGGACGGGCAGCTGGTGCGATGGATGTTGGTCGTGACAAGTCAGACGCGAGAGCGCAGCGGCTCGCTTCCTATCGCAATGCCGCCGGCTGTTTTCGCGCGCCGCTGATGGCGTCGTCGCGGTGGTGTGCGGTTCAGCGCCTCTTCTTTGGTGACTTTCTTCTGGCGCCGCAGAAGAAAGTTACCCCGCCGCCGGGCGGGACTCCCGGCACGGCACTGGCCCATCAAGCCACCGCTCCGGATGCCTAACCCCACCACCACCGAGTGGCTCCAAACCAAAGGATGGAAAGCCTTCCCCTTCCAGAAGACTGTCTGGAAGGAGATGAAGCAAGGCCACTCCGGCCTCCTCCACGCCACCACCGGCTCCGGCAAGACGCTGGCCGTCTGGCTCGGTGCGCTGCATGCGCTTGGCGATGCCGAGGCGCCGTTGACAGTCCTGTGGGTGACGCCCATGCGAGCCCTCAGCCACGACACCCTGCTGGCCCTGCAAGGCGCCGCATCGGCACTCGCGCCGGATTGG
Source organism: Roseateles sp. P1_C1_2 (assembly GCF_056406535.1). Classification (NCBI taxonomy): domain Bacteria; kingdom Pseudomonadati; phylum Pseudomonadota; class Betaproteobacteria; order Burkholderiales; family Sphaerotilaceae; genus Roseateles; species Roseateles sp. P1_C1_2. The sequence goes on along the minus strand of NZ_JBFUAB010000031.1, from coordinate 36,654 downwards.
ACGTTGGCCGCACGCACGGGCGACACATCGACGAGTGAGCGCGCCTCGCAGCAACGCCGCTGGCCGACCGCCCTCGTCACCACGCCCGAATCGCTCAGCCTGATGCTGTCCCGCGCCGATGCGCCGGACGTGCTCAAGCGCGTGCGCCTGGTCGTCGTCGATGAGTGGCATGAGCTGCTCGGCAGCAAGCGTGGCGTGCAGCTGCAACTCGCCCTCGCCAGGCTCAGACACTGGAACCCGGCCCTGATGACCTGGGGCCTGTCCGCCACGCTGGCCAATCTCGACGAAGCGCGCGACGTGCTGGCGCCCGATGCCGTGCTGGTGCGTGGCGCCATGGACAAGAAGATAGATATCGCCACCCTGCTGCCCAAGCGCATCGAGCGCTTCGCCTGGGGCGGCCATATGGGCCTGACCATGCTGCCGGCCGTCGTCGCGCAGATCGACCAGGCCGCCAGCAGCCTGGTGTTCACCAACACGCGCTCCCAGGCCGAACGCTGGTTCCAGGCGCTGCTGGACGCCCGGCCGGACTGGGCCGGGGCCATCGCCCTGCACCATGGGTCCATCGATGCCGAGCTGCGCCGCTGGGTGGAGGCGGCCATGAAGGCCGGCCAGCTCAAGGCGGTCGTCTGCACGGCGAGTCTCGACCTGGGCGTGGACTTCCTGCCGGTGGACCAGGTGCTGCAGATCGGTTCGGCCAAAGGTGTGGCCCGCTTGCTGCAACGCGCTGGCCGCAGCGGGCACGCGCCCGGGCGTCGATCGAAGGTCACCATGGTGCCGACGCACAGCCTGGAGATCGTCGAGGCGTCCGCGTTGCGTGCCGCCGTGCAGGCCGGCCGCATCGAGCCGCGTCATGCGCCGGCGGCACCGCTGGACGTGTTGGTCCAGCACCTGGTGACGGTGGCGCTGGGCGGCGGCTTCCGGCCCGAGGAGTTGCTGGCCGAGGTACGCACGGCGCCCAGCTTTCGCGGCCTGAGCGACGAGGCCTGGCAATGGGCGCTGGCCTTTGTCCGCCACGGCGGCGAGAGCCTGCGCGCCTACCCGGACTTCCAGCGCGTCGTGCCCGACGAGGAAGGCGTTTGGCGCGTGCCCGATGTGCGGCTGGCGCGGCGCCACCGCAGCAATATCGGCACCATCGTGTCGGACGCCATGATGAGCGTGCAGTTCCTGACCGGCGGCCGCATCGCAACGGTGGAGGAGAGCTTCATTGCGCGGCTCAAGCCCGGCGATGTCTTCCTGCTGGGTGGCCGCGCGCTGGAGTTGGTTCGCGTCGAAGGCCTGACCGCCTATGTGCGAGTGGGCAAGCCAGGTCGCGCCTTGCTGCCGCGCTGGAACGGCGGACAGTTCCCGATCTCCGACACGCTGGCCGATGCAATGCTGGCGCGCTTCGACGAAGCGGCGCAGGGTCGCTATGCCGACAAGGAAATGCGCTTCGTCGCGCCGCTGCTGAAGCTGCAAGCCGAGTGGTCGGCTCTGCCCGGGCCGCAGCGGCTGCTGGCCGAGGTGCAGACTTCGGCGGACGGCCATCACCTCTTCCTCTACCCCTTTGCCGGCCGCACGGTGCACCTGGGCCTGGCCTGGCTGCTGGCCTGGCGCGTGGGCCGCGACACACCCGCCACCTTCACCGTCGCCATCAACGAGTACGGCATGGAGCTGCTCAGCGCCACCGAGATCGACTGGGCCGCGCGCCTGCCGCAATTGCTCGCTGCGGTGGACCGCGACACCTTGCGCCAGGAGGTGCTGGCCAGCATCAATGCCAGCGAGCTGGCGCGCCGGCGCTTCCGACAGATCGCGCGCATCTCGGGCCTGATCTTCCAGAGCCACCCCGGCGAGGTGCGCAGCCAGCGCCAGTTGCAGGCATCCAGCTCGCTCTACTTCGATGTCTTCCGCCAGCACGACCCGGGCAACCGGCTGCTGCACCAGGCCGAGGAGGAACTGCTGTCGGCCGAGCTGGACGAGGATTCATTGGCGCGCACGCTGGACCGGCTGGCTTCGTTGCCGCTGGACCTGCAGCGCCCAGCGCGGACCTCGCCGCTGGCCTTCCCGCTGTTGGTGGAGATGCTGCGCGAGCGCGTGACGACGGAGTCGCTGGCGCAGAGGCTCACGCGCATGCTGGCGGAGCTGGAGGTGGCAGCCGGTGGCGGCGCGGCGCCGCAGGACGTGGGGGAGCGGCTGGCCTTCGGGCAGGAGAGTGACAAGGCCGCCAAATCCGGCAAACGCGGTGGTGGTCGTCGGAGGCGGCGATGAGCCTGAGCATCGAGGCCGCTGGCGAGACCCTGTGGCTGCTGCCGGATGGTGCCGTCTGGTGGCCCGCCGCGCGCACGCTGTTCGCCGCCGACCTGCATCTGGGCAAGGGCGCCGCCTTCCGCGCCCAGGGGCAGGCGGTGCCGGCCGGCACCAGCGCGCGAACCTTGGCGAAGCTCGAGGCGCTGATGGCGTCGTACGCTGCCGAGCGGCTCATGGTGCTTGGTGATTTCTGGCACAGCGCCGAGGGGCTGACACCCGCCCTGCTGGCTGACGTTGACGGCTTCGCACGCCGCGTGCCAACCACCCTCGTGCTGGGCAACCACGACCGACACATTCATCCGGCCGAGCTGCCGCTCCAGACAGTCAGCACGGCATTGGCGTTAGGCCCACTGACTGCCGCACATGAACCGCCGCCACCCGCGACGCCGGGCTTCACGCTGGCGGGACATTGGCATCCCGCCGTCGTCATCGCCAGCCGTGCAGGCGACCGCCTGCGGCGGCCCTGCTTCGCCCACTACCCGCACGCGCTGGTGCTGCCGGCCTTTGGCGGCCTGACCGGCGCGCTGACCCTGCGGCGCGCCGAACTCGCACGCCATGGCGCGCAGATCGCGGTGCTTGGCGACGGCGAACTGCACTGGCTGCCGCTGCGCCGCTGATGCGAGCCCTTGTCAGACCTTGTGCTGGGGCGGGCCCTTGGGCGCTTCACGCGCGGTGCCGTCATCCTGGCGCGCCGGCGCCTTGGCCTGCCGGGTCAAGGTCTGACCTTGGGTCGATTTGGTGGTGGCGAAGTCGCTGACCTTGTGTTCGACCGCGCCGCCGCGGTTACCGTGGGTCTTGGGCATGGGGACGTCCTTTCATGGAAGCGCCGTCCACTGTGCGCTCGCGGTCGCTGACATGCCGTCGGGCCGGGCGAGCCGCTGGCGTAGGCGGAGGCCGACGCCCCAAAGAAAAAGCCCGCTCGAAGCGGGCTTTGCAGATCAGCAGAAGCTGAACTTATTCGACGGCTTCGCCAGCGGTCTCGCCTTCGGCGCGATCCACCAGTTCAACGAAAGCCATGGGCGCGTTGTCGCCGACGCGGAAGCCCATCTTCAGGATGCGGGTGTAGCCGCCCGGGCGATTCGCGAAACGCGGGCCCAGTTCGTTGAAGAGCTTGCCGACGATGTCGCGGTCGCGCAGGCGGTCGAAAGCCAGGCGGCGGTTGGCCAGCGTGGGTTCCTTGGCGAGCGTGATGAGGGGCTCAACAACGCGGCGCAGTTCCTTGGCCTTGGGGACCGTGGTCTTGATGGCTTCGTGCTGCAGCAGCGAAACGCACATATTGCGCAGCATGGCAGCGCGGTGGGCGCTGGTGCGGTTGAGTTTACGGAGGCCGTTACGGTGACGCATGGTGCTATTCCTTTTTCACTTTGTTAATGCCAGCAGCCGGATCAGGTACTGCTGGTTGCACGATCAAACGCGCCAGAGCGCGTTTGTCATCCGATGACGGCCTTCAGGCCGTCTTTTCTGTTCGAGCGAAGCGGATTAACGCTTGTCCAGGCCTTGCGGGGGCCAGTTTTCCAGGCGGGCGCCGAGGGTGAGACCGCGGGAAGCCAGAACTTCCTTGATCTCGTTGAGCGACTTGCGACCCAGATTCGGGGTCTTCAGCAGCTCGGTCTCGGTACGCTGGATCAGGTCGCCGATGTAGTAGATGTTTTCGGCCTTCAGGCAGTTGGCCGAACGCACGGTGAGCTCGAGCTCGTCGACCGGGCGCAGCAGGATCGGATCGAAGCTGCTGGAACGCTGGGCCGGCTGGTCGAAGGCGTCGACCAGGTCGGTGCCTTGCAGCTGGGCGAACACGGCCAGCTGTTCAACCAGGATCTTGGCCGAAGCACGGATCGCTTCCTCGGGCGAGATAGCGCCGTTGGTTTCGATTTCCATGACCAGCTTGTCCAGGTCGGTACGCTGCTCGACGCGGGCGTTTTCGACGGCGTAGCTGACGCGCTTGACGGGCGAGAACGAGGCGTCGAGGACGATGCGGCCAATGCTCTTGGTCGGCTCGTCGCCGAAGCGGCGCATCGTGCCGGGCACATAGCCGCGGCCCTTTTCAACCTTGATCTGCATGTCCAGCTTGCCGCCTTGCGACAGGTGGGCGATGACGTGCTCGGGGTTGATGATCTCGACGTCGTGCGGAGTCTGGATGTCGGCCGCGGTGACGGGGCCTTCGCCTTCCTTGCGCAGGACCAGGGTCACTTCTTCACGGTTGTGCAGGCGGAAGACGACGCCCTTGAGGTTCAGCATGATGTGAACCACGTCCTCTTGCACGCCGTCGATGGCCGAGTACTCGTGGAGCACGCCGGCAATCGTCACTTCCGTCGGCGCATAACCCACCATCGACGAGAGCAGCACACGGCGCAGGGCATTGCCCAGGGTGTGACCGTAGCCGCGTTCGAACGGCTCCAGCGTGACCTTGGCGCGATGACCGCCCAGGGGCTCCACGTTGATGGACTTGGGTTTGAGCAAGTTGGTTTGCATGAGGTCTTTCTTTCAATACCCTCGGTTCGTTACACCGATAAGGCTGAGGACCAGCCGGGCAGAGCCTACGAAGGGCAAAAGCCCGGACGAGGAAACGCCGACCGCGCCCTTGCGGGCGTGGTCGGCGGGGGAAATCATTAACGCGAGTACAACTCGACGATCAGCGATTCGTTGATCTCGGCGCCGAACTCATCGCGGTCGGGAGCCTTCTTGAACACGCCTTCGAGCTTGGTGCCGTCAACAGCCACCCAGGCCGGCAGGCCGATGGAATCGGCGAGCTTGAACGACTCGGTGACGCGCAGCTGCTTCTTGGCCTTTTCGCGCACGGCGACGGTGTCACCGGCCTTGACCAGGTAGGAAGCGATGTTGACGACTTCGCCGTTCACCGTCACACCCTTGTGCGAAACCAGCTGACGGGCTTCTGCGCGGGTGGAGCCGAAGCCCATGCGGTAGACGACGTTGTCCAGGCGCGATTCCAGCAGTTGCAGCAGGTTCACGCCGGTCGAGCCCTTGCGGCGCTCGGCTTCGGCGAAGTAGCGGCGGAACTGACGCTCCAGCACGCCGTACATGCGCTTGACCTTCTGCTTTTCGCGCAGCTGCAGACCGAAGTCGGAAGTGCGCTGGCCGGAGGTGCGGCCATGCTGGCCGGGCTTGCTGTCGAACTTGACCTTGTCGCTGATGGCGCGGCGGGCGCTCTTCAGGTAGAGGTCGGTGCCTTCACGGCGGGAAAGTTTGCCCTTGGGGCCGAGGTAACGTGCCACTTTGCGTGTCCTTGTTCAATCTGACGCCAGGCCTCATGGAGAGGTTTCCTGACGCGAGTCCAGCCGGTGTTTTTATGGGCTTGGACGGTGGGCTTGTGAGTCGTCGCTGAATCAGCTCGACTCAAGACTGAAGCCGGCGCGGCACAAAGTGCCCGCCGGCTCCGGGAAAACGCGCGATTATCGCACTGTCATCCGCTTCTGCAATATCCCTGTCACCTGAGGGTGAATAGGTGGGCTGCAGCGATTAGATGCGACGGCGCTTCTGCGGACGGCAGCCGTTGTGCGGCACCGGCGTCACGTCAGAGATCGAGTTGATGCGGATGCCGAGCGCAGCCAGAGCGCGCACCGACGATTCGCGACCCGGGCCGGGGCCCTTGATCTTGACGTCGAGGTTCTTGATGCCCTGCTCTTGCGCAGCGCGACCAGCCACTTCAGCCGCCACCTGGGCTGCGAAAGGCGTCGACTTGCGCGAGCCCTTGAAGCCTTGGCCACCCGACGAAGCCCAGGACAGGGCGCCGCCTTGGCGGTCGGTGATCGTGATGATCGTGTTGTTGAACGAAGCGTGGACGTGCGCAATGCCGTCAGCAACGTTCTTGCGAACCTTCTTGCGAACGCGCTGAGCCGCCGAATTGTTGGGAGCCTTTGCCATATTGACCTTCTTTCAGTTCGGGCAGCTTACTTCTTGCCGGTCGCAGCCGACTTGCGCGGACCCTTGCGGGTGCGGGCATTCGTACGGGTGCGTTGACCGCGCATCGGCAGGCCACGGCGGTGACGGAAGCCGCGGTAGCAACCGAGGTCCATCAGACGCTTGATGTTGATGGACTGCTCACGGCGCAGGTCACCTTCGATGGTCAGCTTGTTGACTTCATCGCGGATCTTTTCGAGATCGCTATCGGTCAGGTCCTTGACCTTCTTGTCGAACGGAATGCCGCTGTTCGTGCAGATCTTCTGGGCGGTCGTACGGCCAATGCCGTAGATCGAGGTCAGACCGATCTCAGTGTGCTTTTGCGGCGGAATGTTGATACCAGCAATACGTGCCATGGTTGTCCTCTAGTCCTGTCGTGCGTGCTTGAGGGCTTAGCCCTGGCGCTGCTTGTGGCGCGGGTCGGTGCAGATCACACGCACCACGCCCTTGCGGCGGATGATCTTGCAATTGCGGCACATCTGCTTAACGGATGCCGAAACTTTCATGGTCTGCTCCTTGGCCTAACTTCTTTTGCGCTCACACGCGTCCGGGGGTTCAAACAGCTCACTTCGCCCGGAACACGATGCGAGCACGACTCAAATCGTAGGGTGTCAATTCCACAGTCACTTTGTCGCCGGGAAGGATACGGATGTAGTGCATCCGCATCTTGCCGGAGATGTGCCCGAGGACGACATGCCCGTTCTCCAACTTGACTCTGAACGTAGCGTTGGGGAGGTTCTCAAGAATCTCGCCCTGCATCTGAATGACGTCGTCTTTCGCCATGCCGTACGTTCAGGAGTGTGGTTGGAATCAATCTTGGTTAACGATCAGCTCCTCGCCCTCAGCTGGGCTTGAAGCTGGCCTTCTTCAGCAGTGATTCGTACTGCTGACTCATGATGTAACTCTGAACCTGAGCCCAGAAGTCCATCGTCACGACGACGATGATCAACAGGGAGGTGCCACCGAAGTAGAACGGAACGTTGTACTTCAGCGTCAGGAACTCGGGCAGCAGACAGACCAGCGTGATGTAAATCGCACCAGCCAGCGTCAGCCGCGAAAGGATCTTGTCGATGTGCTTGGCGGTTTGCTCACCCGGGCGGATACCCGGAATGAACGCACCACTCTTCTTCAGGTTGTCTGCAGTCTCACGGCTGTTGAACACCAGGGCCGTGTAGAAGAAGCAGAAGAAAATGATGGCTGTCGCATACAGCAGCACATAGATCGGCTGACCCGGGCTGATCATGCCCGCCAGGTCCTTCAACCAGCGCAGGCCGTCACCCGTCGCGAACCAGCTCACCACCGTGGTCGGCAGCAGGATGATCGACGACGCGAAGATCGGTGGGATCACGCCCGACATGTTCAGCTTCAGCGGCAGGTGCGACGACTGGCCGCCGTAGACCTTGTTGCCGACCTGGCGCTTCGCATAGTTCACGAGGATCTTGCGTTGGCCACGTTCGACGAAGACCACGGCATAGGTCACCAGCACGACCAGCGAGATCACGACCAGCGCAGAACCGTAACCCATCGCACCGGTACGCACCAGCTCGAACAGGCCACCGATCGCACCCGGCAGACCCGCGGCGATACCGCCGAAGATCAGGATCGAGATGCCATTGCCCAGGCCGCGCTCGGTGATCTGCTCACCCAGCCACATCAGGAACATCGTGCCGGCCACCAGGCTGGACACCGCGGTCAGGCGGAAGCCGAAACCAGGGTTCAGCACGAGGCCGGCAGAGCCCTCCAGCGCCAGCGCGATCGACAGGCTCTGGAACAGAGCCAGCCCCAGCGTCGCATAACGCGTGTACTGGGTGATCTTGCGGCGGCCGGCTTCGCCTTCCTTCTTCAGCTGCTCCAGCGTCGGCACGACGTAGGTCATCAGCTGCAGAACGATGGATGCCGAGATGTAAGGCGTGATGCCCAACGCGAACACGGTGAAGCGCGACAGCGCGCCGCCCGAGAACATGTTGAACAGGCTCAGGATGCCACCCGCCTGACCCTTGAAGAATTGGGCCAGCTGGTTCGGGTCGATACCGGGCACGGGGATATGCGCCCCGATGCGGTAGACGACCAGAGCCAGCAGCAGGAACACAAGCCGACGACGCAGGTCGCCGAACTTGCCGCTCTTGGCCAGCTGATTCGCGTTGGTAGCCACGCTGAGTCAGTTCCTTGTGGACTGGATTTAAGCGACCGAGCCGCCCGCCGCCTCGATGGCCGCCTTGGCGCCCTTCGTGACGTTCACGCCCTTCAGCGTGACCTTGCGCTCGATGGCGCCGGACAGGATGACCTTGACCGACTTGGCCAGCTGGGGCACCAGGCCGACAGCCTTCAGCGTCGACACGTCGATCTCTTCACCGGCCAGACCTTGCAGGTCCGACAGGTTGATCTCGACGCTGTACTTCAGCGTCAGCGACTTGAAGCCACGCTTGGGCAGGCGACGCTGCAGCGGCATCTGGCCGCCTTCGAAGCCGACCTTGTGGTAGCCACCAGCGCGGGACTTCTGGCCCTTGTGGCCGCGACCTGCGGTCTTGCCCAGGCCCGAGCCGATGCCACGGCCGACACGGCGCTTGGCATGCTTGGAGCCCTCTGCGGGCTTGATCGTGTTGAGTTCCATCGTCTTGTCCTTTGCGTGCGGTGCTTAGAGCACCTGCACCAGATAGGCGATCTTGTTGATCATGCCGCGCACTGCGGGCGTGTCTTCCAGGGTGCTTTGGCTGTTCAGCCGACGCAGACCCAGGCCGACCACGGTGGCACGGTGCGAGGCGCGGCAGCCGATGGGGCTACGCACCAGCTTGACCGTCACGGTTTTCTTGTCAGACATGTTGTGCTCCGCGATCAGTTGAAGATTTCTTCAACCGTCTTGCCGCGCTTGGCAGCGACAGAGGCCGGCGTCGTCGAACGCTTCAGAGCGTCCAGCGTGGCGCGAACCATGTTGTAAGGGTTGGTCGAACCGTGGCTCTTGGTCACGATGTCGGTCACGCCCATCACTTCGAAGACAGCGCGCATCGGGCCGCCGGCGATGACGCCGGTACCGGCAGGAGCCGGAGCCATGATGACGTGAGCTGCACCGTGCTCACCCACCACGTTGTGGTGGATGGTGCCGTTCTTCAGGCTGACCTTGACCATGTTGCGGCGAGCCGACTCCATGGCCTTCTGCACGGCGACCGGCACTTCCTTGGCCTTGCCCTTGCCCATGCCGATGCGGCCATCGCCATCACCGACCACGGTCAGAGCGGCGAAGGACAGCGTACGGCCACCCTTCACAACCTTGGTCACGCGGTTGACCGCGATCATCTTTTCCTTCAGGCCGTCGTCGTTGCCTTCAGCCTGCGCGCCGCGGGGTTGAAACTTTGCCATTTCTTATTCCTTGATGCGTCAGAACTGCAGGCCGGCTTCGCGGGCTGCTTCGGCCAGGGCCTTGACACGGCCGTGATAGGCGAAGCCCGAGCGGTCGAAAGCGACCTTCTCGACGCCAGCAGCCTTGGCCTTCTCGGCGATCAGCTTGCCGACCAGCGTAGCCGCAGCGACGTTGCCGCCGTTGCTGTTCAGCTGTTCGCGGACCGACTTCTCGGCCGTGGAGGCTGCAGCCAGCACCTTGCCGCCATCTTCCGAGACGACTTGGGCGTAGATGTGCAGATTGGAGCGGAACACCGTCAGACGGGCCACGCGCTGGATCGCAATGCGAACGCGGGTCTGGCGCGRACGACGCAGGCGTTGTTCTTTCTTGGTCATCATGGCGCTGCTCCTTACTTCTTCTTGGTCTCTTTGATGGTGACCTTCTCATCCGAATAACGGATGCCCTTGCCCTTGTAGGGCTCGGGGGGGCGGAAGGCACGCACCTCAGCGGCGATTTGGCCGACGACCTGGCGGTCAGCACCCTTGATGACGATTTCCGTCTGGGTGGGGCACTCGACCTTGATGCCGGCCGGCATGTCCTTCACCACAGGGTGAGAGAAGCCGATCTGCAGGTTGAGCTTCTGGCCCTGGGCTTGGGCACGGAAGCCCACGCCGACCAGGTTCAGCTTGCGCTCAAAGCCCTTGCTGACGCCGTTGACCATATTGGCCAGCAGCGCGCGCATCGTGCCGCTCATCGCATCGGCTTCAGCCGATTCGTTGGCGGGCACGAAGCTCAGCTTGCCGGCTTCGTTCTTGACGGTGACGAGCTTGTTCGCGGGACGCACCAGCGTACCCAGCGAGCCCTTGACGCTGATCGAGTCAGCGGCGACGGTCACATCCACGCCTTGCGGGAGGTTGACCGGCATTTTTCCAACGCGGGACATTGTTTCGACTCCTTCGCTTAGGCGACGTAGCAGAGGACCTCGCCACCGATACCGGCAGCGCGGGCCTTGCGGTCCGTCATGACACCTTGCGGGGTCGTCACAATCGCCACGCCCAGGCCATTCATGACCTGAGGAATGTCGTGGCGGCCCTTGTAGATGCGCAGGCCGGGGCGGCTGACGCGCTCGATACGTTCGATGACCGGACGGCCAGCGTAGTACTTCAGCGCGATTTCCAGCTCCGGGCGGGCAGCTTCGCCGCGAACGGCGAAGTCGTCGATATAGCCTTCGTCCTTCAGGACTTTGGCAATCGCCACCTTCAGCTTGGACGACGGCATGGCAACGCTCGTCTTTTCGACGATCTGCGCGTTGCGGATGCGGGTCAGCATATCGGCGATGGGATCACTCATGCTCATTTGCGATTACTCCTATCAGCCGATTACCAGCTGGCCTTGACGACACCGGGGATGTCGCCCTTGAAGGCCAGTTCACGAATCTTGTTACGGGCCAGGCCGAACTTGCGGAAGGTGCCACGCGGACGACCAGTCAGCTCGCAGCGATTGCGCAGACGGGTCGGGTAGGCGTTACGGGGCAGCTTCTGCAGCTCGAGGCGAGCGACATAGCGCTCTTCATCCGACTTCTTGCTGTCGTTGATGATGGCCTTCAGTTCTGCGTACTTCTTCGCGAACTTGGCGACGAGTGCTTCGCGCTTCAGTTCACGTTGCTTGATGGAAGTTTTAGCCACAGATCACCTCAGTTCTTGAACGGGAACTTGAACGCAGCCAGGAGAGCCTTGGCTTCGTCGTCCGTCTTGGCAGTCGTCGTGATGCTGATGTTCAGACCACGCAGAGCATCCACCTTGTCGTATTCGATTTCGGGGAAGATGATCTGTTCTTTGACGCCGATGTTGTAGTTGCCACGGCCGTCGAACGAGCGACCGGAGATACCCCGGAAGTCGCGAACGCGCGGCAGGGCGATCGTCACGAAGCGGTCCAGGAATTCATACATCTGGACGCCGCGCAGGGTCACCATCGCGCCGATGGGCACGTTGTCGCGGATCTTGAAGCCGGCGATGGCCTTCTTCGACTTGGTGACCACGGGCTTCTGGCCAGCGATCTTGGTCAGGTCGCCAACGGCGTGGTCCATGACCTTCTTGTCGGCGACGGCCTCGCTCACGCCCATGTTGAGCGTGATCTTGGTGATGCGGGGCACCTCCATGACCGACTTGTAGCCGAACTTCTCGACCAGGCCGGGCACGATTTTTTCGCGGTAATGCGTTTGCAGACGAGCCATGACGGACCTCTTAAGCCTTGATCTCTTCGCCGGTCGACTTGAACACGCGCACCCGCTTGCCGTCGACGAGCTTGACGCCCACACGATCGGCCTTGCCGGAGGCGGCGTTGAAGATCGCCACGTTGGATTGATGGATAGGCATGGTCTTGTCGACGACGCCGCCGGTGGTGCCCTTCATGGGGTTGGGCTTGACGTGCTTCTTGACGACATTGATGCCGTCAACGACCACGTGGTCGACGTCGGTGCGGGCGGACACGGTGCCGCGCTTACCCTTGTCGCGGCCGGTCAGCACAATGACCTGGTCGCCGGTACGAATCTTGTTCATGGCTTACCTCAGACAGTGGGGGCTCAAAGCACCTCAGGTGCCAGCGACACGATCTTCATGAAGCGCTCGGTACGCAGTTCACGCGTCACCGGGCCGAAGATGCGGGTGCCGATCGGCTCCAGCTTGGCATTGAGCAGCACGGCGGCGTTGCCGTCGAACTTGACGAGCGAGCCGTCCTGGCGGCGCACGCCCTTGGCGGTACGAACCACCACGGCGCTGTAGACCTCGCCCTTCTTCACGCGACCACGCGGGGCAGCTTCTTTGATGCTGACCTTGATGATGTCGCCAATGTGCGCATAGCGGCGCTTGGAGCCGCCCAGCACCTTGATGCACTGAACGGACTTGGCGCCAGTGTTGTCCGCGACATCAAGCCGCGATTGCATTTGGATCATGTCTGTCCCCAACTTGCCCCGAGTTGCAGCGAGCTGCGCGTCGGTCAGTCTTGGGCCCGTAAGTCAGTCAGCTTGGGCGTTGCGCCTGGGCTGCCCAACGGTTGAGGGCGGATCCGAAGCCAGCGTGGGCTCTTGCGTAGCAGGAGCACTGGCGTTCGGCGAAGCTGCGCATTATGCAGTGAGAACCCTTGGGCCGTCAATGCCTGTCGCAGAAGTTTTTGCTGAGGCCGGTTTGCCAGCCCCAGCGCGACCTTCAGATCAGCCGGCCTTGGCCTGGCTCAACATCGTGGCCGCATCGCTGACCTCGAACTTGCCGGGGCCTTCGATGTTCAGCGTCTTGACGACGCCATCCTTGACCAGCATCGAATAGCGCTGCGAGCGCACGCCCATGCCCTTGGCCGTCAGGTCCAGCGTCAGGCCGGTGGCCTGGGCGAACTGGGCGCTGCCGTCGGCCATCATGCGCACCTTGCCAGCCGTCTTCTGATCGCGGCCCCAGGCGCCCATGACGAAGGCGTCGTTGACCGACACGCACCAGATCTCGTCGACGCCGGCAGCCTTGAGCGCCTCAGCGGATTCGACATAGCCAGGCACATGCTTGGCCGAGCAGGTCGGCGTGTAGGCGCCCGGCAGGGCAAAGATGGCGACGGTCTTGCCGGCCGTGGCCTTCTCGATGTCGAAGCTGTTGGGGCCGAGCGTGCAGCCCTCGCCTTCCACTTCGATGAATTCCTGCAGGCTGCCTGCGGGCAGCTTGTCGCCAACCTTGATCATGGTGTCGCTCCTGATTGAGTGTTCTGAAAATGAAAAACCGGCGCGCCAGTTACCCAGCGTGCCGGTTGTGCAGCGGTCATGCGACCGGTGCTTCTTTAGACGATCTCGGCCTTCTCGACCAGGCGGGTCACAACCCAGCTCTTGGTCTTGGAGATCGGACGGCCTTCGCTGATCTCGACGACGTCACCCATCTTGTACTCGCCCTTTTCGTCGTGGGCGTGGTACTTGCGGGAACGGGCCACGATCTTGCCGTAGAGCTCGTGCTTGGCGCGACGCTCGACCAGGACGGTGACCGTCTTGGCGCGCTTGTCGCTGACCACGCGACCGACGAGGGTGCGCGTGTTCTTGGCTTGGACTTGGGCCTCAGTCATTTCGTGGCCTCCTTCTTCTTTTGTGCCAGAACGGTCTTGGCACGCGCGATGTCGCGGCGGGTCTTGCCCAGCTGGCTGTGGTTGGTCAGCTGCTGGGTGGCCTTTTGCATGCGCAGGCCGAAGTGGGCCTTCAGCAGGTCGGTCACTTCCTTCTCGAGGGCAGCGACGTCCTTGGTGCGGAGTTCAGTTGCTTTCATGGTGTCTTCCTCAGGTACCGACCTGGCGGGCCACGAAGGTGCAACGCAGCGGCAGCTTGGCAGCGGCCAGCGTGAACGCCTCGCGAGCCAGTTCTTCCGGCACGCCGTTAACCTCGTAGATCACCTTGCCGGGCTGGATTTCAGCGACGTAGTACTCGGGGTTGCCCTTGCCGTTACCCATCCGAACTTCGGCGGGCTTTTGCGAGATGGGCTTGTCCGGGAACACGCGGATGAAGATCCGACCGCCGCGCTTGATGTGACGCGAGATCGCGCGGCGAGCCGCTTCGATTTGGCGGGCCGTCAGACGGCCGCGCTCGGTGGCCTTGAGGCCGAAATCACCGAAAGACACCGCGGCGCCTCGGGTCGCAACACCAGTGTTGCGGCCCTTCTGCTCCTTGCGGTATTTACGACGAGCGGGTTGCAGCATGCTTATTCTCCTTTGGCCTCACCGCCGGCTGCGGGGACCTTGCGGACCACGCGCTTGGCAGCGGGCTTGGCTGCGTCACCCGTCGGGGCGGCGGCAGCGGGCTGATCTGCTCCGTCACGCGGGCCACGGTCGCCACCCGGGCGGCCACGGCCACCAGGAGCGCCCGGACGAGCGTTACGGCGCGGGCGACGATCGTCTTCGGCGCCTGCGGGGGTGTTGATGACCGGAGCCTCGCCATTGGCAAGACGGTCACCGCGGTAGACCCACACCTTGACGCCGATGACGCCGTAGGTGGTCTTGGCTTCGGAGAAGCCATAGTCGATGTCGGCCTTCAGGGTGTGCAGGGGCACACGACCTTCGCGATACCACTCAGTACGAGCGATTTCGATGCCGTTCAGGCGACCAGCGCTCATGATCTTGATGCCCTGGGCACCCAGACGCATCGCGTTCTGCATCGCGCGCTTCATGGCGCGGCGGAACATGATGCGCTTTTCGAGCTGCTGGGTGATCGAGTCGGCGATCAGCTGGGCATCGACTTCAGGCTTGCGCACTTCTTCGATGTTGACGGCGACGGGCACGCCCAGACGCTTGGTCAGCTCAGCCTTCAGCGCTTCGATGTCTTCGCCCTTCTTGCCGATCACGACGCCCGGACGAGCCGAGTAGATCGTGATGCGGGCGTTCTTGGCGGGGCGCTCGATCAGGATGCGCGAGACGGCAGCGTTCTTGAGCTTGGTCTTCAGGTAGTCACGAACTTGCAGATCTTCGGCCAGCATCGTGGCGAAGTTCTGGTTGTTCGCGTACCAGCGCGAAGCCCAATTGCGGGTGACAGGCAGGCGGAAGCCGGTCGGATGGATTTTCTGTCCCATGTTCTTCCTAACGCCTTAGTTGCCGACAGCCACGAAGATGTGGCAGGTGGGCTTGCTGATGCGATTGCCGCGGCCCTTGGCGCGAGCGGAGAAACGCTTCAGCGTGGCACCCTGCTCGACGTAGATCGAGGTGACCTTGAGTTCATCAATGTCAGCGCCGTCGTTGTGCTCGGCGTTGGCGATGGCGCTTTCCAGCGCCTTCTTGATGATCACGGCCGCCTTCTTCTGGGTGAATTCCAGGATGTTCAGCGCTTGGTCCACCTTCTTGCCGCGGATCAGGTCAGCCACGAGGCGACCCTTGTCACACGAGAGGCGAACGCCACGAACGATTGCTTTGGTTTCCATCGTTGGCATCCTTACTTCTTCCCGGCCTTCTTGTCGGCCGGGTGGCCCTTGAAGGTGCGGGTCAGTGCGAATTCACCCAGCTTGTGGCCGACCATCTGGTCAGACACATAGACCGGCACGTGTTGCTTGCCGTTGTGCACGGCGATCGTCAGACCGATGAACTCGGGCAGGATCGTCGA
This sequence comes from Roseateles sp. P1_C1_2, assembly GCF_056406535.1. NCBI lineage: Bacteria > Pseudomonadati > Pseudomonadota > Betaproteobacteria > Burkholderiales > Sphaerotilaceae > Roseateles > Roseateles sp. P1_C1_2. The sequence continues at coordinate 21,019 of NZ_JBFUAB010000031.1, read as the reverse complement.
GCGGCGCGACCAGGTCTTGATGGGCTTCTTGTCTTTGATGGCAACTGCCTTGTCGACCTTGGCCATCAGATGGTGGTCAACGAAGGGGCCCTTCTTCAGCGAACGAGTCATGGCCTAGCCCTTACTTCTTGCGACGCGAGACGATGAACGTCTGCGTGCGCTTGTTGTTGCGAGTGCGGTAACCCTTCGTCAGGGTGTTCCACGGCGACACAGGGACCTGGCCCTCGCCAGTGCGGCCTTCGCCACCACCGTGCGGGTGATCCACCGGGTTCATCGCCACACCGCGAACGGTCGGACGGATACCCTTCCAGCGGATCGCGCCAGCCTTGCCGTATTGACGCAGGCTGTGCTCTTCGTTGCTCACTTCACCGATGGTGGCGCGGCAGTCGATGTGCACGCGGCGAACTTCGCCGGAGCGCAGACGGATCTGGGCGTAGACGCCTTCACGAGCCATCAGGACGGCAGAGGTGCCGGCCGAACGGATCATCTGGGCGCCCTTGCCAGGCTGCAGCTCGATGCAATGGATCGTCGAGCCCACCGGGATGTTGCGGATCGGCAGCGTGTTGCCAGCCTTGATCGGGGCTTCCGCGCCGCTCAGGATGGTCGAACCCACTTCCAGACCACGCGGGGCGATCACGTAGCGGCGCTCACCGTCGGCGTACACCACCAGCGCAATGTGGGCGGTGCGGTTCGGGTCGTACTCGATGGTCTCGACCTTGGCCGGAATGCCGTCCTTGTTGCGCTTGAAGTCGACCACGCGGTAGTGGTGCTTGTGACCACCGCCCTTGTGGCGAATCGTGATGTGACCGTTGTTGTTGCGGCCCGAATTCTGGATTTGCGGCTCAAGCAAAGCTGCATGGGGCGCGCCCTTGTGCAGGTGCTTGTGCACCACCTTGACGACGCCACGGCGACCGGGCGAGGTAGGTTTGACTTTGACGATGGCCATTTACGCGGCCTCCCCGGAGAAATTGAGCTCTTGACCAGCCTTGAGGGCCACGTAGGCCTTCTTGACGTGGTCACGGCGGCCGGCACGGCCACCAAAGCGCTTCGTCTTGCCCTTGACCTGGACAACGTTCACCGACTCGACCTCGACCTTGAACATCAGTTCAACAGCGGCCTTGATTTCGGGCTTGGTGGCGTCGCGCAGGACCTTGAACAGGACCTGGTTGTGCTTCTCGGCAACTTGCGTGGCCTTCTCGGACACGATGGGCGCGAGCAGCACGGAGGCCAGACGGCCTTCGGAATACTTGGGGGCGCTCATGCCAGCATCTCCTTGAGTTGCTCGACCGCAGCCTTGGTCACCAGCACCTTCTTGTAGAAGACCAGCGACAGGGGGTCGGCGTAGCGCGGCTCGACAACCAGCACGTTGGCCAGGTTGCGCGAAGCCAGCAGCAGGTTGTCATCCACGACGTCGGAGATGACCAGCACCGAGTCCAGGCCCATGGCCTTGAACTTGGCGGCCAGCAGCTTGGTCTTGGGGGCTTCGACCGAGATCGAGTCCACCACGGCCAGGCGGCCTTCGCGGGCCAGCTGCGACAGGATCGCAGCCATGCCGGCGCGGTACATCTTCTTGTTCAGCTTGTGCGAGAAGTTCTCGTCAGGCATGTTCGGGAAGATGCGACCGCCCCCGCGCCACAGCGGCGACGAGGTCATACCGGCGCGAGCGCGGCCGGTGCCCTTCTGGCGGAAAGGCTTCTTGGTCGAGTGATGGACCTGTTCACGGTCCTTCTGGGCACGGGTGCCTTGGCGGGCGTTGGCCTGGAAGGCCACGACCACCTGGTGCACCAGGGCTTCGTTGTAGTCGCGAGCGAAGATGGTGTCAGGCGCGTCCACCTTGGCGGTGGCCTGACCCTGCTCGTTCAGGAGCTCGAGCTGCATCAGTTGGCTCCCTTCTTGACTTTGACCTTGACGGCCGGGCGAACGACGATGTGGCCGTTCTTGGAACCCGGGACCGCACCGCGGACCAGCAGCAGTTGACGAGCTTCGTCAACGCGCACGATGTCCAGGTTCTGGGTGGTGACGGTTTCGTCGCCCATGTGGCCGGTCATCTTCTTGCCCGGGAACACACGGCCCGGGTCTTGCGCCATCGAGATCGAGCCCGGCACGTTGTGCGAACGGCTGTTACCGTGCGACGCGCGCTGCGAGCTGAAGTTGTGGCGCTTGATGGTGCCTGCGAAGCCCTTGCCGATGGACGTGCCCTGCACGTCGACCAGCTGGCCGGCGGCGAACAACGTCACCGGAACGGTCGCGCCAGCTTGGTACTGGGCTGCGACGTCGGCTTCGACGCGGAATTCCTTGAGGATTTCACCGGCTTCGACACCTGCCTTGGCAAGGTGGCCGGCTTCGGGCTTGGTGACGCGCGAAGCTTTGCGCGTACCGAACGCCACTTGGATGGCGCTATAGCCGTCGGTCTCTTGGGTCTTGACCTGGGTCACGCGGTTGTTGGACACGTCCAGCACCGTCACAGGGATGGCATCGCCATCGTCCGTGAAGATGCGCATCATGCCCACCTTGCGGCCCAGCAAACCGAGACGGTTGCTCAGACTCATGTTTTTCTCCAGCCCCGTCGGCTTGCGCCTCGGAAGCTATTGCGAACACCCGACATCGATTGGCCGGGCTGACCTGTGCAGCGCCTTCAAGAAGAGAACCTCTTGCGAAGCGCTGCGCGAATATCCGAGCAGGCATAGGCCAACCCGGAAAAGCTGGCGAGTATAGCCTGCGGGATAGTCCCGATGCAAGCGTTTGCCCTCGCCGGCGCAAAGAACAAGGCCCCGACCCTGTTGAGACAGGGTCGGGGCCTTGGGTTCACAAGCCCGAAGGCCTGGAATTACTGCAGCTTGATTTCGACGTCGACGCCGGCGGGCAGGTCGAGCTTCATCAACGCGTCAACCGTCTTGTCGGTCGGGTCGACGATGTCCATCAGGCGCTGGTGGGTGCGGATCTCGAACTGGTCGCGGCTCGTCTTGTTGACGTGGGGCGAACGCAGGATGTCGAAACGCTCCATGCGCGTCGGCAGGGGCACGGGGCCCTTGACGATGGCGCCGGTGCGCTTGGCGGTCTCGACGATTTCGAGGGCCGACTGGTCGATCAGCTTGTAATCAAACGCCTTCAGGCGGATGCGGATCTTTTGCTTTTGCATGACAGTTCCTTAAAGAGCAGGTGGTGAGCACCGGGCGGCAGCCGCCCAGCGCACGTCACGCATGGATTAAGCGAGGATCGTGGCGACGACGCCCGAGCCGACGGTACGACCGCCTTCACGGATGGCGAAGCGCAGGCCGGTTTCCATCGCGATCGGAGCGATCAGCTTGACCGTGATGCCGACGTTGTCGCCCGGCATGACCATTTCCTTGTCCTTCGGCAGCTCCACGGCACCGGTCACGTCCGTCGTGCGGAAGTAGAACTGGGGACGGTAGTTGTTGAAGAACGGGGTGTGGCGGCCGCCCTCTTCCTTGGACAGAACATAGATTTCTGCCGTGAAGTGGGTGTGGGGCTTGATCGAGCCGGGCTTGGCCAGCACTTGGCCGCGCTCGACGTCTTCACGCTTGGTGCCGCGCAGCAGGATGCCGACGTTGTCGCCCGCTTGACCTTGGTCCAGCAGCTTGCGGAACATTTCGACGCCCGTGACCGTGGTCTTCTGGACTTCGCGGATGCCCACGATTTCGATTTCTTCGCCGACCTTGATGATGCCGCGCTCGACGCGACCGGTCACGACGGTGCCGCGGCCAGAGATCGAGAACACGTCTTCAACCGGCAGCAGGAAGGCGCCGTCAACAGCACGGTCCGGCTGGGGGATGTAGGTGTCCAGCGCATCGGCCAGGCGCATGATGGCTTGCTCGCCCAGGTCGCCCGTGTCGCCTTCCAGCGCCAGCTTGGCCGAACCCTTGATGATGGGGGTGTCGTCGCCGGGGAAGTCGTACTTGGACAGGAGCTCGCGCACTTCCATTTCGACCAGCTCGAGCAGCTCGGCGTCGTCGACCATGTCGCACTTGTTCAGGAAGACGATGATGAACTTCACGCCGACCTGGCGAGCCAGCAGGATGTGCTCGCGGGTCTGGGGCATCGGGCCGTCAGCGGCCGAGCACACCAGGATCGCGCCGTCCATCTGGGCGGCACCGGTGATCATGTTCTTGACGTAGTCGGCGTGGCCGGGGCAGTCAACGTGCGCGTAGTGGCGGTTGGCCGTCTCGTACTCGACGTGCGCGGTGTTGATCGTGATGCCGCGGGCCTTTTCTTCCGGCGCCGCGTCGATCTGGTCGTAGGCCTTGGCCTCGCCGCCGAACTTCTTGGACAGCACCGTTGCGATCGCCGCGGTCAGCGTCGTCTTGCCGTGGTCGACGTGACCAATCGTGCCCACGTTCACGTGAGGCTTCGTACGTTCAAACTTGCCTTTTGCCATTTTCTTGACTCCAGAGAAAGAGCATTGCCAGTCGGTTGGTTTTGCGTTTCCTCGTGAACCGGAAATCCCCGGTGACTGGCAACCCAGGGCGGTTCACGAGAAGACGGCGGCGCAGGCTCGAGCCCTTGCCGGCTTGATCAGTGAGGTCGGAGCTGCTTCGCAGGTCCAACCCCAAGGCTTTACTTGGTACGCGCGGTGATGATCGCGTCGGCCACGTTCTTCGGAGCTTCGCTGTAGTGCTTGAACTCCATCGTGTACGTGGCACGGCCTTGCGACATCGAGCGCAGGGTCGTCGAGTAGCCGAACATTTCCGACAGCGGGACTTCGGCCTTGATGGCCTTGCCGCCGCCGACCATGTCGTCCATGCCCTGCACCATGCCGCGACGGCTGGACAGGTCACCCATCACGTTGCCGGCGTAGTCTTCAGGCGTCTCGACTTCCACGGCCATCATCGGCTCCAGGATCACCGGCGAAGCCTTGCGGCAGCCTTCCTTGAAGCCCAGGGATGCGGCCATCTTGAACGCGTTTTCGTTCGAGTCCACGTCGTGGTAGGAACCGAAGGTCAGCGTGACCTTCACGTCGACCACCGGGAAGCCCGCCAGCACGCCGTTCGGCAGGGAATCGATGATGCCCTTTTCCACCGCGGGGATGTACTCGCGCGGCACCACGCCGCCCTTGATGGCGTCGACGAACTCAAAGCCCTTGCCCGGCTCTTGCGGCTCGACGGTCAGCACGACGTGACCGTACTGGCCCTTGCCGCCCGACTGGCGAACAAACTTGCCTTCGACGTCGGTGGCGGTCTTGCGGATGGTTTCGCGGTAGGCCACCTGCGGCTTGCCGACGTTGGCTTCCACGCCGAACTCGCGCTTCATGCGGTCGACAATGATTTCCAGGTGCAACTCGCCCATGCCGGAGATGATGGTCTGGCCCGACTCTTCATCGGTGCGCAGACGGAAGGACGGGTCTTCCTTGGCCAGACGGCCCAGGGCGATACCCATCTTTTCCTGGTCGGCCTTGGTCTTGGGCTCGACGGCCTGCGAGATCACCGGCTCGGGGAAGACCATCTTCTCCAGCGTGATGATGCTGTCGGGGTCGCACAGGGTTTCGCCCGTGGTGACGTCCTTCAGGCCCACGCAGGCGGCGATGTCGCCGGCCAGAATTTCCGAGATTTCTTCACGCTGGTTGGCGTGCATCTGCAGGATCCGGCCGATACGTTCCTTCTTGCCGCGGATCGGGTTGTAGACCGAGTCGCCCGACTTCAGCACGCCGGAGTAGACGCGCACGAAGGTCAGCTGGCCGACGTAGGGGTCGGTCATCAGCTTGAAGGCCAGCGCAGCGAACTTCTCTTCGTCGATACGCTCGCGCACGACCGGCTGGTCGTCTTCGTCGGTGCCGGGCACCGGCGGGATGTCAGCCGGCGAGGGCATGAAATCGATGATGCCGTCGAGCATGCGCTGCACGCCCTTGTTCTTGAAGGCGGTGCCGCAGAACATCGGCTGGATTTCAGCGGCGATGGTGCGCTTGCGGATGGCCGAGACGATTTCTTCTTCGTCCAGATCACCCGACTCCAGGTACTTGTTCATCAGCTCTTCGCTGGATTCAGCGGCGGCTTCGATGAGGTTTTCGCGCCATTTGACGGCGTCAGCCTGCAGGTCAGCCGGAATGTCTTCGTAGCTGAACTTCATGCCTTGCGAGGCTTCGTCCCAAATGATCGCCTTCATCTTGATGAGGTCGATCACGCCGGTGAACTTGTCTTCGGCGCCGATGGGAATGACGACGGGCACGGGGTTGGCCTTGAGGCGCAGCTTCATCTGGTCGTAGACCTTGAAGAAGTTCGCGCCGGTGCGGTCCATCTTGTTGACGAACGCGAGGCGGGGCACCTTGTACTTGTTGGCCTGGCGCCAGACGGTTTCCGACTGGGGCTGCACGCCACCCACGGCGCAATAGACCATGCAGGCGCCGTCCAGCACGCGCATGGAGCGCTCGACTTCAATCGTGAAGTCGACGTGCCCGGGGGTGTCGATGATGTTGATGCGGTGCTCGGGGCGAGCCAGGTCCATGCCCTTCCAGAAGCAGGTCGTGGCAGCGGACGTGATCGTGATGCCGCGCTCTTGCTCTTGCTCCATCCAGTCCATCGTGGCGGCGCCATCGTGCACTTCACCGATCTTGTGGTTCACACCGGTGTAGTAGAGGATGCGTTCGGTGGTGGTGGTCTTGCCGGCATCGATGTGCGCGGAGATACCGATGTTGCGGTAGCGCTCGATGGGGGTTTTGCGGGCCATGGTTTGCTCCAGAAGGCATGAGCCGCCAGCGGGTTGGTAGAAACCCGAGGCGGCTGAAAGACAGTGAGTTTAGAAGCGGAAGTGCGAGAAAGCCTTGTTGGCTTCTGCCATGCGGTGAACTTCGTCGCGCTTCTTCATCGCGCCGCCACGGCCTTCTGCAGCCTCCAGCAGTTCATTGGCCAGGCGTTGAGCCATCGACTTCTCACCGCGCTTGCGAGCGGATTCCTTCAACCAGCGCATGGCGAGGGCCATCCGGCGGACGGGGCGAACTTCCACGGGAACTTGGTAGTTCGCACCACCGACACGGCGGGACTTCACTTCGACCATGGGCTTCACGTTGTTCAGGGCAACCATGAACACTTCCAGCGGGTCCTTGCCGATCTTCTTCTCGACCTGCTCCAGGGCACCGTAGATGATGCGCTCAGCGACGGCCTTCTTGCCCGATTCCATGATGACGTTCATGAACTTGGACAGATCGACGGAACCGAACTTGGGGTCCGGCAGGATTTCGCGCTTGGGTACTTCGCGACGACGTGGCATGGGATTCTTCCTTCTGCTTCAGTTGGAGGCGGCTTTGTTGGCCTGACTCCGCTGGACAACCACCGACATCTGGGGTCATCCACTTACTCGGCCACTGAGACATTTCAGGGGCCGCAACAACGTTGGATCAGTCAGTAGCGACTGAACCGAACAAACGATTTACTTCTTCGGACGCTTCGCGCCGTACTTGGAACGCGATTGCTTGCGATCCTTGACGCCTTGCAGGTCGAGCGAGCCACGGACGATGTGGTAACGCACGCCGGGCAAGTCCTTCACACGGCCGCCGCGCACGAGCACGACACTGTGTTCTTGCAGGTTGTGGCCTTCACCGCCGATGTACGAGATGACCTCGAAACCGTTGGTCAGGCGCACCTTGGCGACCTTACGCAGAGCCGAGTTCGGCTTCTTGGGCGTGGTGGTGTAGACGCGGGTGCAGACACCGCGGCGCTGCGGGCAGTTCTGCATCGCAGGCGACTTGGACTTGGTGACCTCGGCCTCTCGACCGTGGCGCACCAGTTGATTGATGGTTGGCATTACGACTTGTTCCCGTTTGAAGTCAGTGAACCTCGCATTCGGTAGCGCAGCCCGGTGCACTTGCGTGCGCCCACGGAGATACGCCGCCCAAATGGCGAAGAGCCGAGGATTGTAGACCGCTGTGGAAATCGGCACAAGGGTCTGCCCGTAGACCCGGCTTCGGCCGGGTAAGCTGACGGCATGGATGCCCCCGCCCTGCCCTCCACGAACAAACCGGCCATCGTCATCGACACCCAGGTCGTGATGGACTGGCTGGTGTTCCGCGACGCCCGTGTGCAGGCGCTGACTTCCGCCGTGACCTCGGGCGCATTGCGCTGGCTGGTGGCACCAGCGATGCGCGACGAGATCCGCCACGTGTTGGGCCGGGGTATCGCCGCTGCCTACACGCCGGATCTCGCCTTCATAGAGACGCAGTTCGACACGCATGCCGAAGCCATCGAGACCATCGAGCCGCAACCCCTAGCCGGTCGCCTGGTCTGCCGCGACCCCGATGACCAGAAGTTCATCGACCTGGCGCTGGCAACGCAGGCCCGCTGGCTGATCTCGCGCGACAAGGCTTTGCTGGCACTGGCCAAGCGCGCTCGACCGCGAGGCCTTGCGATCCTGAAGCCTGAACAATGGGCGCCGGACTGACAAAGAAAAAGCCGCCCGCGGCCTGAGCCGGGGCGGCTTTGCGGGGCGTGAGCCCCGTGGCTTGTTCAGCCTTACTCGGCGGAATGGTCGCCAGCGTCCACGCCAGCCATCTGTGCGGCAGCCAGCTCTTCAGCCTCCTGCAGCGCGATGGCACGGCGCTCGGCGTCGTCCATGGCTTCCTTGACGCGGCGCGCCTCGTGGAAGGCCATGCCGGTGCCGGCCGGGATCAGGCGGCCGACGATGACGTTTTCCTTCAGGCCACGCAGCTCGTCGCGCTTGCCCATGATGGCAGCCTCGGTGAGCACGCGGGTCGTTTCCTGGAAGGAAGCGGCCGAGATGAAGGAGTCCGTCGACAGCGAGGCCTTGGTAATGCCCAGCAGCACGTCGGCATGGGTGGCCGTCGTCTTGCCTTCCTTGCGCATGCGGTCGTTGGTATCCAGCAGCTCGGAACGTTCGACCTGTTCGTTGAGGATGTAGGTCGTGTCGCCCGGGTTGGTGATGACCACGCGGCGCAGCATCTGGCGAACGATCACCTCGATGTGCTTGTCGTTGATCTTCACGCCCTGGAGTCGGTACACGTCCTGCACCTCGTCGACGATGTAGCGCGCCAGTTCCTCGATGCCCAGCAGGCGCAGGATGTCCTGCGGGTCCGCTGCGCCGTCGACGATCAGTTCGCCACGGTTGACCACCTGGCCTTCGTGCACCAGGATGTTCTTTTCCTTGGGCACCAGTTCCTCGTGGGCCTTGCCGTCCGGATCGGTGATCTGCAGGCGAATCTTGCCCTTGGTCTCCTTGCCGAACGACACGGTACCGGTCTGCTCGGCCAGCACGCCGACGTCCTTGGGCGAGCGGGCTTCGAAGAGCTCGGCGACACGCGGCAGACCGCCGGTAATGTCACGGGTCTTCTGGCCTTCGACCGGGATACGGGCGAGCACTTCACCGGGCAGCAGTTCCTGACCGTCGCGGATCTGGATCAGCGAGCCGACCTGGAAGCCGATGGCCACCGAGTGGTCGGTACCGGGGATCTTGACCTCGTGGCCGCCAGCGTCCAGCAGCTTGACCTGCGGACGGATGACCTTGGCAGCACCACGGCGCTTCGGGTCGATGACCACCAGCGTCGACAGGCCGGTCACTTCGTCCACCTGCTTGGCGACGGTCACGCCTTCCTCGACGTTCTCGAACTTCGCCTTGCCGGCGAATTCCGTGATGATCGGGCGGGTCAGCGGGTCCCAGTTCGCGAGCACCAGGCCGGCCTTGATGGTCTGGCTGGCCTTGATGTTCAGGATCGCGCCGTAAGGCACCTTGTGACGCTCACGCTCGCGGCCGTGCGGGTCGGAGATGACGATCTCGCCGGAGCGGGAAATCACGACCAACTCACCCTTGCCGTTGGTGACGTAGCGCATCGTGGCGTTGAAGCCGATGATGCCGTCCGACTTGGCTTCGACGCTCGAGGCGACAGCAGCGCGCGACGCGGCACCGCCGATGTGGAAAGTCCGCATCGTCAGCTGCGTGCCCGGCTCACCGATGGACTGCGCGGCGATGACGCCCACAGCTTCACCGGTGTTGACCAGGCCGCCACGGCCGAGGTCACGGCCATAGCACTTGGCGCACAGGCCGAAGCGCGTGGCGCAGGTCAGCGGCGTGCGGACCTTGATCTCGTCGACGCCGGCAGCCTCCAGCACGTCGAGCGTGTCTTCGTCCAGCATGTGGCTGGCGCCCAGCAGCGAAGCCTGGGTCTCGGGGTGCACGACATCGATGGCGGTGACGCGGCCGAGGACACGGTCACGCAGCGATTCGATGACTTCACCACCTTCGACCAGGGCGCGCATCGCCATGCCGTTGTCGGTGCCGCAGTCTTCCTCGATGACGACCAGATCCTGGGTCACGTCGACCAGACGACGCGTCAGGTAGCCGGAGTTCGCGGTCTTCAGCGCCGTGTCCGCCAGGCCCTTACGAGCACCGTGGGTGGAGATGAAGTACTGCAGAACGTTCAGACCTTCACGGAAGTTCGCCGTGATGGGCGTCTCGATGATGGAGCCGTCAGGCTTGGCCATCAGGCCCCGCATGCCGGCCAGCTGGCGAATCTGGGCCGCGCTACCGCGGGCACCCGAGTCGGCCATCATGTAGATCGAGTTGAAGGACTCTTGATCGACGGTCTTGCCGTGGCGATCAACCGTCTTCTCGACCTTCAGGTGGTCCATCATCTTCTTGCCGATTTCGTCACCGGCCTTGCCCCAGATGTCCACGACCTTGTTGTAGCGCTCGCCGGCCGTCACGAGACCCGAGACGTACTGCTGCTCGATCTCCTTGACTTCCTTCTCGGCGCGCTCGATCAGCGTGTGCTTCTGAGCGGGCACCAGCATGTCGTCGATGGCGATGGAGATGCCGGCGCGCGTGGCGAGCTTGAAGCCGCTTTGCAGCAGCTTGTCGGCCAGCACGACGGTTTCCTTCAGGCCGCACTTGCGGAAGGAGGTGTTGATCAGCTTGCTGATCTCCTTCTTCTTCAGTGCCTTGTTGATGTTGCTGAAAGGCAGGCCCTTGGGCAGGATCTCGGACAGCAGAGCGCGGCCGACGGTGGTGTCCGTCAGCTTGGTCTCGGCCACGAACTCGCCCGTGTCCTTGTCCTTGGTCCACTCGACCAGACGCACGCTGATCTTGGCGGTGATCTCGACGGCGCCGTTTTCCAGGGCGCGGATCATCTCGGGAATGTCCGAGAAGATCATGCCCTCGCCCTTGCCGTTGGTGCGTTCGCGGGTCGCGTAGTACAGACCCAGCACCACGTCTTGCGACGGCACGATCGACGGCTCGCCGGAAGCCGGGAACAGCACGTTGTTGGAAGCCAGCATCAGCGTGCGGGCTTCCATCTGCGCTTCGATGGACAGCGGCACGTGGACGGCCATCTGGTCACCGTCGAAGTCGGCGTTGAAGGCCGAGCAGACGAGCGGGTGCAGTTGGATGGCCTTGCCTTCGATCAGCACGGGCTCGAAAGCCTGGATGCCGAGGCGGTGCAGCGTCGGGGCGCGGTTCAGCAGGACCGGGTGTTCCTTGATGACTTCTTCCAGGATGTCCCAGACCACCGGTGTGCCGGACTCGACTTCCTTCTTGGCAGCCTTGATCGTCGTCGCGATGCCCATGGCTTCGAGGCGCGAGAAGATGAAGGGCTTGAAGAGCTCGAGCGCCATCAGCTTGGGCAGGCCGCACTGATGCAGCTTGAGCGTCGGGCCGACCACGATGACCGAACGGCCCGAGTAGTCGACGCGCTTGCCCAGCAAGTTCTGACGGAAGCGACCGCTCTTGCCCTTGATCATGTCGGCCAGCGACTTGAGGGCACGCTTGTTCGCGCCGGTCATCGCCTTGCCGCGGCGGCCGTTGTCCAGCAGCGAGTCGACGGCTTCCTGCAGCATGCGCTTTTCGTTGCGCACGATGATTTCAGGGGCCTTCAGCTCGAGCAGACGGGCCAGGCGGTTGTTGCGGTTGATGACGCGACGGTAGAGGTCGTTCAGGTCGGAGGTCGCGAAGCGGCCGCCGTCCAGCGGCACCAGCGGACGCAGGTCCGGCGGCAGCACGGGCAGCACGTCCAGCACCATCCAGTTCGGCTTGATGCCGGACTTCTTGAAGGCCTCCATGACCTTCAGGCGCTTGGAGTTCTTCTTGACCTTGAGCTCGGAGCCGGTCATGTCGTTGCGGAGCTTGTCGATCTCGATGTCGAGATCCATTTCCTCCAGCAGCTTCTTGATGCCCTCGGCGCCCATCAGCGCGATGAACTCGTCACCGTACTCGATGCGCTTGGCGTCGTAGTCGTCCTCGCTCATGATCGAGAACTTCTTCAGCGGCGTCATGCCGCTGTCGACGACCACATACGCTTCGAAGTACAGCACGCGTTCGATGTCGCGCAGCGTCATGTCGAGCACCAGGCCCAGACGCGACGGCAGCGACTTCAGGAACCAGATGTGCGCGCAAGGCGCAGCCAGGTCGATGTGGCCCATGCGGTCACGGCGAACCTTGGTCTGGGTGACTTCAACGCCGCACTTCTCGCAGATGACGCCACGGTGCTTGAGGCGCTTGTACTTGCCGCACAGGCACTCGTAGTCCTTGATCGGGCCAAAGATCTTGGCGCAGAACAGGCCGTCGCGTTCCGGCTTGAAGGTGCGGTAGTTGATGGTCTCGGGCTTCTTCACCTCGCCGAACGACCAGCTGCGGATCTTCTCCGGAGATGCCAGGCCGATCTTGATGGCATCGAAATGCTCATCGGGGGTGAATTGCTTGAAAAGGTCGAGTAGTCCCTTCATGCATCTGCTCCTTAATTGCGTTCCAGTTCAATGTCGATGCCCAAGGAGCGGATTTCCTTGACCAGCACATTGAACGATTCGGGCATGCCCGCTTCGATGGCGTGTTCGCCCTTGACGATGCTTTCGTAGACCTTGGTCCGGCCGTTCACGTCGTCGGACTTGACCGTCAGCATTTCCTGCAGGATGTACGAGGCGCCGTAGGCTTCCAGCGCCCAGACTTCCATTTCGCCGAAACGCTGGCCGCCGAACTGCGCCTTGCCGCCCAGCGGTTGCTGCGTGACGAGGGAGTACGGGCCGGTCGAACGGGCGTGCATCTTGTCGTCCACCAAGTGGTGCAGCTTCAGCACGTGCATGTAGCCGACGGTGACCGGGCGCTCGAACTGCTCGCCGGTACGGCCGTCGCACAGCCAGGCCTGGGTGCGCGTGGCAGTCAGACCCTTCTTGGCGGCGATGTCGTCCGGGTAGGCCAGCTTCAGCATGCCGCGGATTTCCTCTTCCTTGGCGCCGTCGAAGACCGGCGTCGCGAAGGGCACGCCCTTGGCGAGGTTGGAGGCCATCTCCAGCACTTCGGTGTCCGTCAGGTCGTCGATGTTCTCGGTCTTGCCACCGCTCTGGTTGTAGAGCTCGTCGAACAGCTTGCGCAGCTCAGCCACCTTGGTGTGCTGCTGCAGCATGTCGCCGATGCGCTGGCCGATGCCCTTGCCGGCCCAGCCCAGATGCACTTCCAGCACCTGACCCACGTTCATCCGCGACGGGACGCCCAGCGGGTTCAGCACGATGTCGGCAGGGGTGCCGTCGGCCATGTAGGGCATGTCTTCGATCGGGGTGACCTTGGACACGACACCCTTGTTGCCGTGACGGCCGGCCATCTTGTCGCCAGGCTGCAGGCGACGCTTGACGGCCAGGTAGACCTTGACCATCTTCAGCACGCCGGCGGGCAGCTCGTCGCCCTGCGTCAGCTTCTTGCGCTTTTCTTCAAAAGCCAGGTCGAAGCTGTGGCGGGTCTGATCGAGCGAGTTCTTGATCGACTCGAGCTGGTTGGCGATCTCTTCCTCGGCCGGACGGATGTCGAACCAGTGGAAGCGCTCGACCGAGGCCAGGTAGTCCTTGTCGATCTTGGTGCCCTTGGCGATCTTCTGCGGGCCGCCATTGGCGACCTTGCCATTGAGCAGCTTCTCGATACGGTCGAAGGCGTCGCTTTCGACGATGCGCAGCTGGTCGTTCAGGTCCAGGCGGTAGCGCTTCAGCTCGTCGTCGATGATCTGCTGGGCGCGCTTGTCGCGCTGGATGCCTTCACGGGTGAAGACCTGCACGTCGATGACGGTGCCTTGCGTGCCTTGGTCGACGCGCAGCGACGTGTCCTTCACGTCCGAAGCCTTCTCGCCGAAGATGGCGCGCAGCAGCTTCTCTTCCGGCGTCAGCGTCGTCTCGCCCTTGGGCGTGACCTTGCCGACCAGCACGTCGCCCGGGTTCACCTCGGCACCGATGTAGACGATGCCCGACTCGTCCAGACGGCCGAGTTGTTGCTCCGACAGATTCGGGATGTCGCGGGTGATTTCCTCGGCGCCCAGCTTGGTGTCACGCGCGTTGACCACCAGTTCCTCGATGTGGATCGAGGTGTAGCGGTCTTCGGCGATGACGCGTTCGCTGATCAGGATCGAGTCTTCGAAGTTGTAGCCGTTCCAGGGCATGAACGCGACCAGCATGTTCTGGCCCAGGGCCAGTTCACCGATGTCGGTGGAAGCGCCGTCGGCAATGATGTCCTCGGCCGCCACCTTGTCGCCACGGCGCACGATGGGGCGCTGGTGGATGTTGGTGTTCTGGTTGGAACGCTGGTACTTGATCAGGTTGTAGATGTCGACACCGACCTCACCGGCCACGGTCTCGTCATCGTTGACGCGGATCACGATGCGGTTCGTGTCGACATAGTCGACCACGCCGCCGCGGCGAGCCGCGACCACCGTGCCCGAGTCCTTCGCGGCGACGCGCTCGACGCCCGTACCCACGAAAGCCTTCTCGGGACGCAGCACCGGCACGGCCTGGCGCTGCATGTTGGCGCCCATCAGTGCGCGGTTCGCATCGTCGTGCTCCAGGAAGGGCACGAGCGAGGCCGCGACCGACACGATCTGCGTCGGCGCCACGTCCATGTACTGGATGCGCTCGGGCGACGTCAGCACCGATTCGCCGTTTTCACGGGCAGACACCAGTTCGTCGGTCAGCTCACCGCCCGCGTTCAGCGTCGCGTTGGCCTGGGCGATGACGTACTTGCCTTCCTCGATGGCAGACAGGTAGTCGATCTGGTCGGTGACGTGGCCGTCGACGACGCGGCGGTACGGCGTTTCCAGGAAGCCATACTCGTTGAGCTGTGCATACAGCGCCAGCGAGTTGATCAGGCCGATGTTCGGGCCTTCCGGCGTTTCGATCGGGCAGACGCGGCCGTAGTGGGTCGGGTGCACGTCGCGGACTTCGAAGCCGGCGCGCTCGCGAGTCAAACCACCCGGGCCAAGAGCGGAAACACGACGCTTGTGCGTGATTTCCGACAGCGGGTTGGTCTGGTCCATGAACTGCGACAGCTGCGACGCACCGAAGAACTCCTTCAGCGCCGCGGAGATCGGCTTGGAGTTGATCAGGTCGTGCGGCATCAGGGCTTCGGTCTCGGCCTGGCCCAGACGTTCCTTGACGGCCTTCTCGATGCGGGCGAGGCCCGAGCGGTACTGGTTTTCGGCCAGTTCGCCCACGCAACGCACGCGGCGATTGCCCAGATGGTCGATGTCGTCCACTTCGCCGCGGCCATTGCGCAGCTCGACGAGGATCTTGACGACGTCAAGGATGTCCTCGTTGGACAGGTTCATATTGCCTTCGGGCGTGTCACGGCCGACACGCGCGTTGAACTTCATGCGGCCGACACGGCTCAGGTCGTAGGTGTCGGTGCTGTAGAACAGGCGGTTGAACAGGGCCTCGACGGCATCTTCCGTCGGCGGCTCGCCGGGGCGCATCATGCGGTAGATGGCGACGCGGGCGGCCAGCTGCGTCTCGGTCTCGTCAGACGCCAGCGTCTGCGAGATGTAGGCGCCTTCGTCCAGCTCGTTCGTGAACAGGGCCTGCACTTCCTTGACGCCGGCCTGGCGCAGCTTCTTCAGCAGCGCGTCGGTCAGTTCGTCATTGGCCTTGGCGATGATCTCGCCGGTGTCGGCGTCGATCATGTTCTTGGCCAGCACGCGGCCGACCAGGAAGTCTTCCGGCACCGAGATGTGCTGCGTGCCGGACTGCTCCAGCTGGCGCACGTGACGAGCGGTGATGCGCTTGTCCTTCTCGACGATGACGGCACCCGACTTGTCGACGATGTCGAAGCGGGCGACTTCACCCTTCAGGCGGTCGGCGACGAATTCGAGCTGCGCGCCAACGTCCATCAGGCGGAAGTTGTCGAACACGAAGAAGTGGGCCAGGATCTGCTCGGGGTTCAGGCCGATGGCCTTGAGCAGGATGGTGACCGGCATCTTGCGGCGGCGGTCGACACGGAAGTACAGGATGTCCTTCGGGTCGAACTCGAAGTCCAGCCAGGAGCCGCGGTAGGGAATGATGCGGGCGCTGAACAGCAGCTTGCCCGACGAATGCGTCTTGCCCTTGTCGTGCTCGAAGAACACGCCCGGCGAACGGTGCAGCTGCGACACGATGACGCGCTCGGTACCGTTGACGATGAAGGAGCCGTAGTCGGTCATCAGGGGCACTTCGCCCATGTAGACCTCTTGCTCCTTGATTTCCTTGACCGTCTTCGCCTGGGGCGACTCACGGTCATAGATGATCATCTGCAGGCGCGCACGCACGGCGGCTGCGTAGGTCAACCCCCGCTGCTGGCACTCACGGGTGTCGAACGGCGGCTTGGCGATGTTGAACTCGAGGAACTTCATCTCGACGAAACCGTTGTGCGAAACAATCGGGAACGCCGAGAGGAAGGCCGCCTGCAGCCCTTYGGGCTTGCGTTTGGCGGCGGGCACGTCCTTTTGCAGGAAGGCCACGTAGCTGTCCTTCTGCATGGTGAGCAGATAGGGAACGTTGAGAACGCTCTCGCGCTTGCCGAAGCTCTTGCGGATCCGCTTGCGCTCGGTATAGCTGTAGGGGGTTGCTTGCGCCATAAACACTCCGTGTCGAGCCCACCCCTGGCCGTGGGGCGAGCCGCGTCGGCGACTGGCTGGCTCACCCACCCAGAACGGGCGGATGACGAGCTTGGTGGTTGGCCACTACCAACCGCTGGCGGACAACTCTGGCGTTGCACCAAAGTCCGACCAAACTGGTTCTCTGCAGTCGGATCAGAGAACACATGAAAGAACCGCGCATCATACCGCGCGCGATTCTTTCAGCTGTTCTCTACGGGGACAAACCCGTAAAGACGAAAAAGGGGAAGCCCAAAGGCAACCCCTTTTCTAGTCGGTGGGGTCGGAGCTGCTGCGCAGGTCCAACCCCAGGACATTACTTGAGCTCGGCCTTGGCGCCGGCTTCGACCAGCTTCTTGACTGCAGCTTCGCCGTCGGCCTTGGAAACGCCTTCCTTGACGTTCTTCGGGGCGCCGTCGACCAGGTCCTTGGCTTCCTTCAGACCCAGGCCCGTGATTTCGCGGACGGCCTTGATGACGGAGACCTTCTGTGCGCCGGCTTCAGTCAGCACGACGTTGAATTCGGTCTTCTCTTCAACAGCAGCAGCAGCACCGCCGCCAGCGCCACCGGCGGCCGGAGCAGCCATCGAAGCGGCGGACACGCCGAACTTCTCTTCAATTGCCTTGACCAGGTCGTTCAGTTCCAGAACGGACATGCTGTCCAGGGCGGTCAGGAAAGCGTCTTTATCGAATGCCATGATTAATTCCTAAAAAACAGATGGTTTGCGTGTGAACGCGTTGTTCGTCGATCAGGCCGCGGCCGGGGCTTCGGCGGGGGCTTCAGCAGCCACAGCACCTTCACCACGCTTTGCAGCCAGGGCAGCCAGCACGGCCGCGGCGCGTTGCACCGGCGACAGCAGCAGGCCTGCGATTTGCGACAGCAGCACTTCCTTGCTCGGAACGGATGCCAGCGCCTTCACGCCGTTCACGTCCAGAGCCTTGCCACCGTACGCACCGCCCTTGATGACGAGCTTGTCGTTGGTCTTGGCAAAGTCAGCGATGACTTTGGCAGCCGCGACAGCGTCTTCAGAAAAGCCGTAGATCAGCGGGCCGACCATGCTCTCCGAAGCAGCCTCGAACGGGGTGCCGGCGACAGCACGACGCGCCAGGGTGTTCTTCAGCACGTGAAGATACACACCTTGGGCACGCGCATTGACGCGCAGCTTGTTCAGGGCTTCAACGGTGAGGCCACGGTACTCGGCCAACGCCAGCGTCTGCGACTTGGCAGCTTGCGCTGCGACGTCGGAGACGACGACTGCCTTCTCGTTGCGATTGAGACTCAAGGTCTACTCCTCACATTTGCTCTCTCGGCCTTGCGGCTTCGGGAGCGCCAGGGATTCAGCGACCATCTGTCAGGAAAGAATTCCTTTCAGCGGGACCGCCATCTGCGTTGGTTCCCGACTCGCGCCGGGATTTAAGGGGTCTCCACCAACGGTCTTGGATGACGCGCCACGCCGGAGAACCGGCGCGACGCCCCACCAATCTTGTTGCACGGGGCCAGACTCGCCCCGTGCAGATTCAGTGACCAGGCCACGAAGGCCTGGTCTGTGCTCAGGCGGCGTTGGCCTGAGCGTTGATCGACGCGATTTCGACGCGGGCGCCGACACCCATCGTCGAGGACACGGCGACCTTGCGCAGGTAGATGCCCTTGCTCGACGCCGGCTTGCTCTTGTTCAGAGCCTCGATCAGCGCGCGCAGGTTGCCTTCCAGCTTGTCGGTGTCGAACGAGCGACGGCCGAGGGTGCCGTGGATGATGCCGGCCTTGTCGACGCGGAACTGGACCTGGCCAGCCTTGGCGTTCTTGACGGCGGTGGCGACGTCCGGGGTCACGGTGCCGACCTTGGGGTTAGGCATCAGGCCGCGCGGGCCCAGGATCTGACCCAGGGTACCGACGACACGCATCGTGTCGGGCGAGGCGATGACCACGTCGAAGGGCATGTCGCCCGCCTTGACGCGCTCGGCCAGGTCTTCCATGCCGACGACGTCGGCGCCGGCGGCGCGGGCTTCGTCAGCCTTGGCACCTTGGGCGAACACGGCGACGCGCTTGGTCTTGCCGGTGCCGTTGGGCAGCACGACGGCGCCACGAACGACCTGGTCCGACTTCTTGGCATCGATGCCGAGTTGCACGGCGACGTCGATGGACTCATCGAACTTGGCGCTGGCCAGGCTCTTGACCAGGTCCAGGGCTTCGGTCAGCGCGTACAGCTTGGTCGACTCGACCTTGCCAGCCAGCGCCTTTTGCTTCTTGGTGAGCTTGGCCATGTCAGACCCCTTCCACGATGATGCCCATCGAGCGGGCAGAGCCGGCGATGGTGCGGACAGCGGCGTCGATGTCGGCGGCCGTCAGGTCCTTGGTCTTGATCTTCGCGATCTCTTCCAGCTGGGCGCGGGTCAGCTTGCCGACCTTGTCCAGATGGGGGCGCTGCGAGCCCTTCTCGATCTTGGCTGCCTTCTTGATCAGCACGGTCGCCGGGGGCGACTTGATGATGAAGGTGAAGCTCTTGTCTGCGAACGCGGTGATGACCACCGGCAGCTTCATGCCGGGCTCGAAGCCACCAGCCGAAGTCTGGGCGTTGAACGCCTTGCAGAATTCCATGATGTTCAGGCCACGCTGACCCAGCGCAGGACCCACCGGGGGCGAGGGGTTAGCCTTGCCGGCCGGAATTTGCAGCTTGATGAAGCCGACAATCTTCTTTGCCATGTTTTCTCCAATCCAGTGCCCGGGCGGCAAAGCCTGGACACCTGAGTGCTAGCGCATCGGACTCGGACCGAAGTCCTTACCTTTGCTCCTCTTGTCCGCCTCTCGTTGCAGACTGATCACGGGTCGACGTTAGGGGACGCCGACCAAACCCAGGAGTTTACCCGGAGACTCGGGTCAGACCTTTTCGACCTGCGAGAAGTCCAGTTCAACAGGCGTCGCGCGGCCGAAGATCGTGACCGAAACACGCACCTTGGACTTGTCGTAGTTGACCTCTTCGACCGAGCCATTGAAGTCGGTGAAAGGGCCTTCCTTGACGCGCACGACCTCGCCGACCGTCCACTCGACCTTGGGCCGGGGCTTCTCGACGCCTTCCTGCATCTGGTTGACGATCTTCATGACCTCGGCTTCCGAGATCGGGGCCGGGCGGTTCTTGGCGCCACCGACGAAACCCGTCACCTTGGACGTGTGCTTCACCAGATGCCAGGACTCGTCGTCCATCGACATCTCGACCAGCACATAGCCCGGGAAGAAACGACGCTCGGTGACGGCCTTCTTGCCGTTCTTGAGCTCGACGACTTCTTCGGTCGGCACCAGGATGCGACCGAACTTGTCCTGCATGCCGGCGCGGTCGATGCGCTCACGCAGATTGCGTTCGACGGCCTTCTCCATGCCCGAATAGGCATGAACGACATACCAGCGCTTGGGCAGGCCCGTCGGGGCTTCGGTCGTGACGACTTGTTCTTCAGACATCAGGATTCCTTGCGATCAGCGCTTCCAGCCCAGGATCAGGTCGTACAGCACCCATTCCAACGTCTTGTCCGTCATCCACAGGAACAACGCCATGACGACGACGAAGGCAAACACGTAGCCCGTCATCTGGGTTGCTTCCTTGCGGGTCGGCCAGACCACCTTTTTCACTTCACGCGTCGAGTCGCGGCCATAGGCGATCAGCGCCTTGCCCTGCTCAGACGTGAAGAACGCAGCCACAGCGGCAGCCAGCAGCACGACCAGCGAGGCCCACTGCACCAGCGCACCTTGCTTGGACAGGCCGTAATAGGCCGCCAGCGCGCCGATCAGCAACAGCACCGCCACGGCCAACTTGGCCTTGTCAGCGCCGGTGGTCACCGTCTCGACTTGGGGAGAATTCGCCATCACTTCACTTTCACGCGTCGCTGCGGGAGCGACTTTTCAGACACTGCCTTGGCTTGTAGCCATCAGCAGCAAGGCCCGCCGAGATCTCTCTCGCGGGCCGATGCTTGTTTAGCCAGGGAACCAACCGCCGTGATCAGTGGCGGGTGGCAGGGGCAGAGGGTCTCGAACCCCCAACCTTCGGTTTTGGAGACCGACGCTCTGCCAATTGAGCTATGCCCCTGTGGCCTTGAAAAACTTAAGCGAGGATCGTGGCGACGACGCCCGAGCCGACGGTACGACCGCCTTCACGGATGGCGAAGCGCAGGCCGGTTTCCATCGCGATCGGAGCGATCAGCTTGACCG
>NZ_JBFUAB010000030.1:0-106458 GCF_056406535.1 Roseateles sp. P1_C1_2 | reverse complement strand
TTGCACGTTCGGCCGGAGCCGAAGCGCCGTTCACACGGCCAGCCCAGCGCCAACCAGCGCAACCAGATGGACATGGCCTCCGAGCTGCGCCAGATGCGCGGCCTCATCGAGGAGCGATTCTCCTCGCTGGCCTTCATGGAAAAGCTGCAGCGCCAGCCGGTGCAGGCGCGCCTGACGCAGAAACTGCTGGAGCTGGGCTTCTCGCCCGCCCTGGTGCGCAAGCTGGCCGAGAGCTGCCCGTCGGACTTCAAGCCGGGCTCGCCCGCCGACCCGGCCGACGAGACCGCCTGGGCCGCCCATGTGCTGTCGCGCAATCTGCAGACCGACGAGGCCGCCCCGGCCATCGAGGACCGCGGCGGCGTGTTCGCGCTGATCGGCTCCACCGGCGTCGGCAAGACGACGACGACCGCCAAGCTGGCCGCCCATTTCGCCACCAAGTTCGGCGCCGGCCAGCTCGGCCTCATCACGCTGGACGCCTACCGCATCGGCGCCCACGAGCAGCTGCGCGCCTATGGCCGCATCCTCGGCGTGCCCGTGCACACGGCGCATGACCGCGCCTCGCTGGACGACCTGCTGGATCTGCTGTCCAGCAAGAAGCTCGTCCTCATCGACACCGCCGGCATGGCCCAGCGCGACAGCCGCACCCAGGAGCTGCTGGAAATGCTGGCCCACCCCAGCATCAAGAAGCTGCTCGTCATCAATGCCGCCCAGCAGGGCGAGACCATCGAAGACGTCGTCACCGCCTGGAAGGGCGCCGCCTGCGAAGGCGTCGTGCTCAGCAAGATCGACGAAGCCGTCAAGCTGGCCCCGGCCCTGGACACGCTGATCCGCCACAAGCTCAAGGTGCTGGGCGTCGCCAACGGCCAGCGCGTGCCCGAAGACTGGCATCGCCTGCCCAGCGTGGGCCTGGTGCAGCGCGCGCTGAAGGGCGCTGCCTCGGGCGCCTGGCGCATGGACAACACCGACGTCAACCTCATCTTTGCCGGCGCGCCGCTGACCGAAGGCATGAGGGCTGTGCACTGATGATGGTCGATCAAGCCCACGGCCTGCGGCGGCTTTTCGCCGCCTCCAAGACCCGCTTCGTGCCGGTCGTCAGCAACCCGCGCGTCATGGGCGCCGGCGCGCTGCTGGAGGGCCTGTGCTCGGCCTTCGCCGAGCTGAATCTCACCACGCTGGTCGTCGACGCAGGCGAACACTCGCCCAAGCCCTCCGAGCTGGCCAGCGTGGACCTGTCCAACTGCATCGAGCGCCTGTCGCCCAAGGTGTCCTACCTGGCGGCCCGCGGCCTGCCGCTGCGCCATATCAACGCCCATGGCTCGGCCGCTTCCTTCCTGGAGGCCGTGGCCGACGCCGCACCGGACGCCGATGTCATCCTGCTGCACGCGCCGGCCGCTGAACTGGCCCGCGTGGTGGCCCTGCGCGRGGTGCGCCCGCTGCTGCTGGCCGACACCGAGCCGGCGAGCGTGACGGAAGCCTATGCGGGCATGAAATGGCTCACACAACGGGCCGGGCTGATGGTCTACAGTCTGCTGATGGCCTGCCACCCACAACTGCGCGTGGCCACCCGCATCGCGCAACAGCTTCACTCCTGCGCCGACGGCTTCCTCGGCGCGGTGCTGCGTGACTGGGCCTGCCTGGACCCGCGAGCGTCMCAGAACGCACCGCTGACGCCCGAACTGCGTCATCTCGCCCGTGAGCTGCTGCTCGCGGCCCCTCCGGGAGCGGCCGTCGACGCCGCCTCCGATGCGACCCCGCTGCGCCCGGCGCGCAAGGCGTCTTCCCCCTTCATCGCTGCACATTGAACTCGCCGGAGTCCAAACATGATGCCCCCACGCTCACTGCGTTCACTGCCCCCCGCGGGGGCGCTTCAGCCCCTTCGGGCGGCCGTGCGGAGCTGACCATGTACACGCCCAAAGGCCGCCTCGACAACAGCTCGCTGATCAAGCAGTACAGCCCGCTGGTCCGACGCCTGGCGCACCAGATGATCGCCAAGCTGCCGGCCAATGTGGAGGTGGATGACCTGATCCAGGTCGGCCTGATCGGCCTGACCGACGCGCTGTCGCGCTTCGATGCCGAGCAGGGCGTGCAGTTCGAGACCTTTGCCACCCAGCGCATCCGCGGCGCCATGCTCGACGAGCTGCGCGGCGGCGACTGGATGAGCCGCGGCACGCGCCGCCAGCAGCGCGAGATCGAATCCGCCGTGCACAAGGTCGAGCAGCGCCTCGGCCGCGCGCCGCGCGAGGACGAGATCGCCGCCGAGATGGGCCTGCCGCTGGCCGAATACCAGGAGCTGCTCGGCAAGGTGCGCGGCACCCAGCTGGTCTACCTGGAAGACATGTCGGGCGACGACGGCGACCAGGATTACCTCGACCGCCACGTCGCCGACGAGAACGCCAACCCGGTGGCGATGCTGCAGGACCATCGCATGCGCGAGGCCCTGGTGGCCGCCATCAAGAACCTGCCCGAGCGCGAGCAGTTCGTGATGAGCATGTACTACGAGCACGACATGAATCTCAAGGAGATCGCGGCCGTGCTCAAGGTCACGGAGTCCCGCGTGTGTCAGTTGCACAGTCAGTCGATTGCAAGGTTGCGCGTTAAGCTGCGTGACTGGTAATCCACGGGGCCACTTCTTGCCGAGCCCCGGCCAATAAGCGGGGACAAAACGCATGTTCAAGTGGCCCAAGAGCGGGAGCTCTTCCGTCGCCATCACTCGCGACGAGCCCGTCCGTCGAGATGACAGCGCAGCGTTGAACGTTGTCAAGCGGTTGGCCCGCTCGATTTCCACCGTCGGCAAGGACGCCGCGGAAGTGCGGGGAGCCCTCGAAGACACCCAGCGCATCGTGCAGGCCCAGAGCCAGGCCATGCAGGCCCTGGCCCAGCAGCTCAACCAGATCGGCCAGGCTCAGGCAGCCATCGCCACCGCCACGGCGCAGAGCGCGGCGGCCGTGCAGCGCGCGCGCGGCGCCTTGGGTGTCGTCGGTGGCGAGGTCGTTGGCATGGCGAGCACGCTGGCCCAGGTGTCCGATGCGGCCGCCGAGATCACCAAGATTTCCCTGCAGACCCGCCTGGTGGCCTTCAATGCCGCCGTCGAGGCCAAGCATGCGGGCGATGCCGGCCGCGGTTTCGCCGTCGTGGCCGAAGCCGTCAAGGCGCTGGCCGGCCAGGTCGAGGGCTCGTCCAAGGCCATCGTCAGCGCCATCTCCAGCCTGCAGGAACGCATCGACAGGTTCAGCGCCGAGCTGACCGAGAACGCCGCCAAACCCAGCCAGATCCATGCAGCCTTCCATGAGGTCGAGCAGGATGTGCAGCGCATCTCCCAGTCCGCCGGCGAGAGCGGCCAGCAGATGAGCCTGCTCAACGAACGCGCCCATGAGCTGGAGCGCGAGGTCTCCGAAGCCTCGCACGGCCTGAAGGTGGCCTTCGACGGCAGCGACCGTTTCCTGCGCATGTCCGAGGAGCTCGTCGAGCAGATCGCCGAGAGCGGCGTCGAGGTCGACGACATGCCCTTCATCCGCACCGCCCGGGCCGCGGCCGACGAGATTGCCGGCCTGCTCGAAGAGGCGCTGCGCAGCGGCCAGATCAGCCAGGCCGACCTGTTCGACGACAAATACCGGCCGATCGAGGGCACCGCGCCGCAGCAGCACACGACACGCTTCTGCCAGCTGACCGACCGCCTCTTCCCGGCCGTGCAGGAGAAGACGCTCTCCTTCAGCGACAAGATCGTCTTCTGCATCGCGGCCGACCGCAACGGCTATATCGCGACGCACAACCGCAAGTACTGCCAGCCGCAGCGCCCGGGCGACACGGTCTGGAACACGGCCAACAGCCGCTACCGGCGCATCTTCAACGACCGCACCGGCCTGGCTTCGGCGCGCAACACCCGGCCCTTTCTGCTGCAGACCTACCGGCGCGACATGGGTGGTGGCCGCTTCGTGGTGTTGAAGGAAGCGACGGCGCCCATCATGGTCAACGGCAAGCACTGGGGCGGCCTGCGCCTGGCGTTCAATTTCTGAAAGGTCGCCCGCGCCGCGGGCCGAGCGCCGGGCCTGCCATGGGCCAGAGGCCCATGGCCTTCCGTAGGCACAAGCAGTCCGCAGGGACTGCTTGTGTCCGACTCCAGTTCACCTAGCCGGCCCGCCTTGGGCGATGTGCTTGCGGCTCAATGCTGCCAGCATCGCCGTCCCCTCGGGGGACCGGCCAAGGTACGCCTTGGACGAGGGGCTCACTTCACCGACTGCCGGATCTCCTGATTCAGCAGCTCCAGCCAGGCGTCGGCCTGCGGGTGGTTCTTGCTGATGGCCATGAAGGTCGGCTTGACCTCCAGCACGGCATGCCAGCGTATGGCGTCGACCGGCTTGGTCTGACGGGTGAGCTGGTATTCGAAAGTGGCGCGCTCCGAAAACACGGCATCGACGCGACCCAGGCTGAGCATCTCCAGCCCTGGACGCGGGTCGACGAGCTCGTGCAGCTTGTAGCGGCCAGAGGTCAGCTCGGGTGGCAGGTAGGAGCCGCGCTGGTAGGCCACGGTGGCATCCGGTGGCAAGGGTGCCTTGCGGTCGCCGCGCACGAAGAAACCCAGCTGCATGCGCGCCACCGGCAACGAGTAGCGGAACAAAGCGTCGCGCTCCTCGTTGCGCCACATCGTCATCAGCAGGCAGTCGCCATTCTTGGCCAGCGCGAAGGCGCGTACCCAGGGCACATGCAGGGTCTGCGCGGCCAGACCGCCGGCCGCGAAGGCGCGACGGGCCAGTGCCGTCAGGCTGCCGCCATCGGGCAGCTCGATGCTGACATAGGGCGGGAAATCTGTCATGCACAGCTGCACGGCAGGCGCCTGGGCCTGCACGGGCGCAGCCACGGCCAGCAGCGCCAGGCCGGTGCTCAGGCGGCAGGCGAGGGTGCGGGGGGCTGTCAGGAGGGGTGGGCGAGTCATGCGGGATGGCGCTCAGAAGTGAGCCTAGCCAGCCCGCCGGCTTTCGGCAATGCGGGGTTGAAAGCCCTGCGTGTGTTTTGCCGCTCAACGCGCGAGTGATTCCCCCAGGGCCGCGCGCCTGGCCGCGAATGACCGACTTGATCGACAGCGGCCCGGGGTAGGCGCGCACATGGTGGACACGGCCGCGGGCACGCGGCAGCACATTGGCGTCGAACAGCGCTTCGGGCGTCGTGCGGATCAGCAGCTCGCCGGACACGGCGGCTTCACTCCGCGATGCAGGCCCTGTTCTTGCCCGTGTGCTTGGCCTCATACAGGGCCACGTCGGCGCGGTCCAGCGCGGCCTCCAGCGTCTCGCCGGGCCGGTACAGCGTCACGCCGGCCGAGAAGGTCACGAAGACGTCCTTGCCCTCGTGGTTGAACAGCGCCGACGACAGCGAGCGCTGCAGCCGCACCAGCACGGCTTGAGCCTCGTCCAGCGGCGTGTTGGGCAGCATCAGCACGAACTCCTCGCCGCCGTAGCGCGCCACCATGTCGCCGGGGCGCAGCGACGCCTGGGTGCGCTCGGCGAGCGACTTCAGTGCGATGTCGCCGGCGTGGTGGCCGAGGCTGTCGTTGAGTTTCTTGAAGTTGTCGATGTCCAGCAGGGCCAACGCCACCCGAGTCGACTCGCGCTCGGACTTGGCCTGCTCGATGCCGAAAGCCTGGATGAGGCCGCGGCGGTTGGCGACCTGCGTGAGCTGGTCGGTATGGACCTCGTTGGAGAGGCGGCGCAGTTCGCCCTCGAGTTCGTCGACGCGCTGCGTCAAGGCCGCGGCACGGTCGTGTTCGAGGGTCAGCCGCTGCTGTGTCTGGGCCACCAGGCCCTGCACGCTGCGGCTTTCCTCGACCATCTCGCGCACGGTGCCTGTCAGGCTCTCGAGCGAGTCGGCCTGCTCGATGGCTTCGGCGTAGCGGCCCACGCTGCTCTGGAAGCGGTCGGTGTGCTGGCCCAGCTCGCCCAGCTCGGTCAGCATGCGCTGGATCAGGCCTTTCAACGAGTCGCGCGCCTTGGAGCGCTCGTCGCGCAGCACGCGCTGGCGTTCGCGTGTGCCGGTCAGCAGCTCGGACACGGTGCGCACGCCGCGTCCCGACAGGCCCTGGGCCAGCGTGTGGTTCATCGCCTCGGCCTGGCCGCGGGCCCAGGAGTCGTCCTCGGCGAGGTCCACCAGGCTGCTGCTCAGCTCGCGGCACAGGCCGCCGAGTTCGTCG
This sequence comes from Roseateles sp. P1_C1_2, assembly GCF_056406535.1. Taxonomy (NCBI): domain Bacteria; kingdom Pseudomonadati; phylum Pseudomonadota; class Betaproteobacteria; order Burkholderiales; family Sphaerotilaceae; genus Roseateles; species Roseateles sp. P1_C1_2. The sequence goes on along the minus strand of NZ_JBFUAB010000030.1, from coordinate 100,280 downwards.
AAGAGATGGCGGCGGTGGTCCAGCAGGTGGCGGGCGCGCAGGCACAGCGCGGCCATCTGGGTGGCGCGCTCGGGGCTGGCGCCCTGGGCCTTGAGTTCGGCCTGGGCGGCGTCGATCTCGCGCATCAGCGCGTCGGCCGGCGTCGCCTCGGTCTGCGGCGAACGCAGTGCATGGCGCACCGTGCCGCTGAGCTCACCGCTGACGTCGGCCCAATGCGGGCTGGTGTCGACAGCCGGCGCCGGCGTGTCGCGCAGGCCGGTGCGGCTCAGTTCGCCGAAGCCCGTGCTTTCGCGGAAACCGGTCTCGGCAAAGGTGCTTTCGGAGAAGAACTGGCTGGGCGTGCCGCCGTCCTCGTCCGTCTCCACGCCGCTGCCGTCGCCATCCTTGTCCCAGCTCACCACGAGCTGGCCCAGGCGCTTGACGAGCTTGCCGCTGTCGCTGCGGCCCAGCTCCAGCACGCGCTGGATGCCGTCCTTCTTGCGTGCCAGCGTCCAGTGCTTGCCGCCGCGCTCCAGGCCGCGCACCAGGCGTTCGATGGCCTGAGCCAGGGCCTCGGCCTGGGCGGCCGGGCCGGCCACGTCGAGCAGCTTGTCGACCTGGCGTTGCAGTTCGTCGAGTTTCTGGTCGCGCAGCGCCGTCTGCAGGTCCTGGCGCTGGTTGCCCGAGGGCAGGGCCAGGCTGATCAGCTTGGACATCAGCTGCTGCAGGCGCTCGGGTACGGCGCCGTTGGCCGCCGCTGCCGGTGCGGGCTCGCCGCCTTCGATGGCGTAGGCGCGGGCGTAGTTCTCGGGCGTGGGCTCCAGCCTGGCCTGGGCCAGGCGCTGCAGCGCGGCCTTGGCCAGCTGGGCCGGCGGCAGTTGGCTGCGCATTCAGCGTTGCCCGCGCGAAGCCACGTCGGTGCTGCCGTCGGCCTGGGTGATCCAGGGCGCCTTGCGTGGCAGCACGGTCTGGGCGATCCAGCGCTCCAGCTCATCGGCCGGCAGCGCCTTGCTGAACAGGAAACCCTGCATCAGCGAGCAGCCCAGGCGGTGCAGCACTTCCATCTGGCGCAGCGTCTCGACGCCTTCGGCGATGACGCGCAGGCCCAGGGCCCGCGCCAGCGCGATGATGGCCGTGACGACGGCCGAGCTCTGCGGCGTGATGCCCAGGTCGCGCACAAAGGTGCGGTCGACCTTGACCTCCGAGATCGGCAGCGTGGTCAGGTAGGCGAGGGACGAATAGCCGGTGCCGAAGTCGTCGATGGAGATTTCCACGCCGACTTCGTTGAGGCGATGCAGCGACGGGATGACGTTCTGCAGGTCCTTCATCAGGTTGTTCTCGGTGATCTCAAGCTGGATCGACCGGTGCGGCACGCCATAGGCGCTGACGCATTGGTGGATGTGCTCGACGAGATCGGTGCGCTCGAACAGCCGGCTGGGCAGGTTCACGGCGATGGAGTCGCTGAAGCCGAACTGCAGTGACCACAGCTTGGCCTGGCGGGCGGCTTCCTTCAGCGCCCACTCGGACAGCGGCACGATGAGGCCGGTTTCCTCGGCCAGCGGGATGAAGTCGGCCGGCGGCACCAGCACATTGCCGCGCTGCCAGCGCATCAGCGCCTCGGCGCCCACCATGCGGGCGGCGCGCACGTCGATCTTGGGCTGGTAGTGCAGCACGATCTCGTTGCGCTCCAGCGCCTTGTGCAGGGCGCTTTCCAGCTCCAGCTTCTGCTTGCCGTGGCCGGCCAGCTGCGGCGAGTAGACGGCCGAGGCGTTGCGGCCCTGGCTCTTGACCGCATACATGGCCACGTCGGAATTGCGCAGCAGGTCGGCCATGGTCTGGCCGTCGCGCGGGTAGAGGGCAATGCCGACGCTGGCGGTGACGAAGCATTCCTGGCCGCCGACGAAGATGGGCTCGCGCAGGGCGTCCAGCACGCGCTGGGCGACGCGCTCGGCGTCGCGCTCATCGGTCACTTCGGGCAGCAGGGCCACGAACTCGTCGCCGCCCAGCCGCCCCACGGCTTCCAGGCCGCGGTGGCTGCGGTTGCCCATGCCGTCGAGCACGCCTTCCAGGATCTGGTCGGAATGGCGCACGCAGCTGCGCAGGCGGCGGCCGACCTCGACGAGGAGCTCGTCGCCGGCCGCATGGCCCAGGGTGTCGTTGATGACCTTGAAGCGGTCCAGGTCGATCAGCAGCAGGCCGACCTCATGGCCGCCACGGCGGGCGCTCTCGATGGCGCGCTCGACGCGGTAGATCAGCTGGCGGCGATTCGGCAGGCCGGTCAGCGCATCGAAGTGGGCGAGCTGGCGGATGCGGTCCTCGGCCTGGCGGCGATCGGTCACGTCCTGCAGGATGCCGGTGTAGCCGCTGACGCCGCCCTGCTCGTTGAACTCGGGCTCCGCCTCGATGTGGACGACGCGCTGGCGGCCGTCGGGCAGGATCAGCGGCAGGTYGGTGACCAGCACCGAGGTGTGGGCGATGACGTCGCGCAGCAGGCGCAGGAAGACGTGGCGGTCGTCGGCCGGCACCATGCGCATGACGCCGACGAAGTCGAGCCGGTCCTGCGGGCCGCGGCCGAAGACGCGCAGGCCCTCGGCGGAGATGGCGAAGCTGGCGGCCGTGTCGCGCCACCACTCGAAGCTGCCCATGCGGGCCAGGTCCTGGGCGCGGGCCAGCTTGGCCTTGCTGCGCTCCAGCTCCAGCCGCGTGCGCGAGCTGCGCAGCAGATAGCGCAGGCGGCCGTCGAGCAGGCTCCACTGCGGCGACTTGACGAAGAAGTCGGTGGCGCCGGCCTGGTAGGCGCGGTTGATGGAGGCTTCGTCGTCCAGGCCGGTCAGCATCAGCACGGGGAGCGACTCGAAGCCGGGCGTGGCGCGCAGCAGCGAGCAGGTCTCGAAGCCGTCGAGCTCGGGCATCAGCGCGTCCAGCACGACGACGTCGGGCGTGCGCGTGGACAGCAGGCCCAGGGCCTCGCTGCCGCTGGGGGCTTCGGTGACTTCAAAGCCGCGCTCACGCAGCGCGGCGGCGGTCAACAGCAGGTTGACCTCGTCATCGTCCACCAGCAGCACGCGGGGGCGCGGTGGCAGATCGTCGAGGGCTTGACCGGTGGGCAGCATGAGGCTGGGTGTCAAAGCAGCGCGGCCAGGGCCGTGCGTACCTGTTGGATGTCTTGGAGCATAGCGTCCAACTGCTCGCTCAGGCCGTCCACGCGGCCGTCGCGGGCCATGTTCTCGATGTCGGCGCAGCGCGCCGACAGCGTCATGGCGCCCAGGCTGGCCGACGAGGACTTCAGCGTGTGGCTGACATGGCGCACGACGGCGAGGTCAGGCGTGGCGCCTTCGCGGGCGCGGGCGAGGTCGGGAAGCAAACGTTCAAGTGAGTTGGAGAAGGCGGCGACGACGCGTTCCAGCAGCTTGTTGCCGCCGCTCGGGTCGAGTTCCCGCAGGCGACGGATCGCCTCGGGATCGAGCAGGGCTGCGGGCTGGGAGGCGGTCATGGACAGGTCTGCGGGTCAGGGACTCGGCATGTCTAAATGTAGCTTGGGTGGGAGGGGGGCCAAACGCGAAGGAATGCACAGATTTGACGGGCTGCGCTGTGGTTATTGACATCGGGCCACACCGGACTTGCCCAGGGCCTGTCGCTGGGTAAGCGCTGCCTACAATGAAGCGCATGAACAGCCTCAGCGACGACAGCGCGCTCACGTCGCGCCGCCAGGAGCGACGACTGCCGATGCGGCTGCTGATGCTGACGCTGGCCACGGCCTCCATCCTGATGCTGGTGCTGGGCGGCCTGGTGGTGCTGGCGCTGATGCGGGTCTGGGGTGGCGAGGTCGGCCTCGTGCACGCCGCCCTCGTCCTGACGGCATTCTTCACCGGAGTCATGGTGCTGGTCGCGGCGGCGCTGGGTTGGCATGCCGGCGTGCGTCTGACGCGCCAACGCATGGCCGAGCCGCTGCGCGAGGTGCGCCAGCAACTGCTGATGCAGGCCCAGCTGCAGCGGGACTGGCAATGGGCCACCGATGCCGAGCACCGCCTGGTGCGCTGGCAGGCGCCTCAGGGCGCACCTTCGTCGAGCTGGGTGGGTGCGGTCGCCAGCACCCAGCAGCTGTGGGATCGCTTCGAGGCTGCCGAGCCGGCGGCTCATTTGCGCGAACGCCTGGCTGCCCACCAGCCCTTCGCCGACCTGCAGCTCACTGCCGCGGACGGTGCCGCCCAATGGCGGCTGCGCGGCCTGCCCTGCATCGACTCGCACGGCCATTTCGCCGGCTACCTGGGCACGGCGCGCCCCGACGCACCGGTCGAGGCGACGACGCCGGCACCCCAGCCGGCGCAGGCCGCCGACCTGGCGGCCGAGCACGAATCCTTCAGCTACACCGTCTCCCACGACCTGCGCGCGCCGCTGCGCGTCGTCGAAGGCTTTGCGCGCATCCTCAAGGAAGACTATGGCGCGCGGCTGGACCGGGTTGGCAACGACCACCTCGACCGCGTCATGAGCGCCGCCGCGCGCATGAACAGCATGATCGACGCGCTGCTGTCGCTGTCCCAGCTGTCGACGCGGCCACTGGCCTGCCAGCCGGTCAACCTGTCGCAGCAGGCTGGCTATGTGATGGAAGAGATCCGGCGCGGGGCGCCGCAGCGCGAGTTGGTGCTGGACATCGAGCCCGGCATGTCCGTGCAGGGCGACCCGACGCTGCTGCGCATGGTGCTGGAGAACCTGCTGGGCAATGCCTGGAAGTACAGCGGCAAGGTGCCTCAGACCGAGATCAGCTTCGGTAGCGTGCAGCAGGGCGGACGGCGCGTCTTCGTCGTGGCGGACAACGGCGCCGGCTTCGACATGCGTTTTGCGGAGCGCCTGTTCGGCGTCTTCCAGCGCCTGCACAGCGCCAGCGACTTCCAGGGCACCGGCGTGGGCCTGGCCCTGGTGCGCCGCATCATCCGCCGCCATGGCGGCGACATCTGGGCCGAATCCGCCGTCGGCGAAGGCTCGCGCTTCTACTTCACTCTCGGCTAGCGCGCGCCTGGCCGCGCCAGCAGTTCCAGCGCATCCACGACCCGCCGCGCCTGCTCGGGCAGGCTGTGGCCATCGGCCGAGGCCAGGCTCATCAGCCGTGCCAGCGCTTCGTCGCGTGGCAGGGAATAGCGGTGCATCAGCACGCCGACGGCCAGGGCCGTCATGTCCAGTTGCGGGAGTTCTGAGGGCGCCTCGAAGGCTTCGGCCATGGCCGCAGGCGCCGCAGCGGAGGTCGGGATGGGCGTCGTCGAGCGTGCGAAGGCGGCCTCGACGGCCGGCACGATCTGCGAGATGTCCAGCGGCTTGACGAGATAGGCGACGGCGCCGAGCTCCTTGACCTTGGCCACGGTCGCCTCGTCGGCGAAGGCGGACAGGAACATGAAGGGGGTCTGCAGGAATTCGCGCAGATAGGCCGCGACGTCGAAGCCGGTCAGGCCTTCCATGCGGATGTCGAGCAGGGCCAGCTCGGGCCGGTGTTCGCGTGCGAGCAGGATGGCGTCGTCGCCGTTGTCGGCGTCGATGACCTCGAAGCCGGCCTGGGTGAGCCCATAGCTCAGCGTCGCCAATACCAGACGGTCGTCATCGACGACCAGGATCTTGCCCTTGCTCACCGTGCCCCTCTATCCAGAACTTGGTTTTGTGGCCGGATTGTGAACCACGCTGGGTGGAATCAGTTCCAGGCGGCAAACCACGTCCTCGCCCTGCTGTTCCAGGCTCAGGATGGCGCTGCGCCGCGGCAGCAGGGCGCGCACCAGGCCCAGGCCCGAGACGCCGCTCTTCACGTCCTGCAGCAGGAAGCCCTCGGGCAGGCGGCCCGGGTTGACGATCTCGACCGTGACGCCGGCCGTGTCGCAGATGAGCTGGCAGCGCACCTGGGCGCCGTTGCTGTGCCGCAGCGCATTGCCCAGCAGCTCGTTGAGGCTGAGGGCGATCGGAATGGCTTCGGCCTCGGGCAGGCACCAGTCCTCCATCAGCGCGCCGCCCTCGGCGGCGGTCGTGATGACGCGGCCCTGCATGCGCTGCACCGAGCCGACGATGGCGTCGAACACCCGCTTCAGCACCAGCGGCCCCGCGGCGCCGACCTGCAGGCCATAGACCTGGGCGATGGCCTGCACCTGGCCGACGGCTTCCTTCAGTACGCCGGCGACCTCGGGCCGGCGCGCCGCGATCTGCTGCAGCAGGCCGGCCACGCCCTGCAGGTTGTTCTTGATGCGGTGGTGCACCTCGCGCACCAGCAGCTCGCGCTGCGAGATGGCGGCCTGCAGGCGCGCCTGCTCGGCGGCGCGCTGCTCGGTGACGTCGCTGGCAACAAGCAAAAGCAGCTCGGGCGTGTCGTCACCGCCGACGCCGGCCAGGTGCAGCAGCCGTGCATCCCAGATGCGTGTCGAGCCCCCCGCCGGCACGTGGTATTCGCGCTGCACGACGGTCTGCGACTCCAGCGCCTCGCGCATGTCGGCCACCACCTGGGCGCCCTGCTCGTCGCCGAAGAGCTGGGCCGGCGTGCCGCCCAGCATGGCGGCCTCGGGCCGGCCGGCCAGCGTCGCCGCGGCGTGGTTGAGCTTGACGATGCGCAGGCTCTGGGCCTCGTGCAGCGTGATGGCCAGCGGTGCGCCTTCGATGATGCGGGCCAGCGACGCCTGGGCCATGCGGCTCTGGGCCTCGGCCTGGCGGCGGCGGTCGATGTCGAGGAGGGCGTAGGTCAGCTGGGTGCCACCGTCCTCGCGCGGCGTCTGCACCGCGTTGCCGATGACCCAGAACTCGCGCCCGTCGCGGCCGCGCAGCCGGCATTCGAAGACTTCGGCGCCCGGCTCCATGTGGAAGGCGTGGTCGTCGTCCTCGGGCGCCAGCACGCCCATGGGCTGGCCCTGCACGTCCTCGAGCTCGCAGCCGAACATGCGGCGCGCCGAGCGGTTCATCCATTCGATGCCGTCGGGGCCGACGGTGACGATGCCCACCAGCACCGAGTCCAGCACGGCGCGTTCGCTCTCGGCGCGCAGCAGCAGCGCGTTCTCGGCCTGGGCCTGGGCGGTCACGTCCAGCGTGACGACCGAGGTCGAGCGCCGGCCGCCGGCCAGCAGCCCCGGCGCGACGCGGGTCAGCAGCCAGCGCCGGCCGAGCTCGGGGTGGCGCACGGCATAGCGCACCTCGACGGCGTCACCTTTCTTCAGCGCGCGCTGCAGGCGCTCGAATTCGGGCAGCGACGCGGGCTCGACGATCTCGCGGTTGATGCCCTGCAGCGAGCCCACGGGTTGGCGGGCGCCGGTCTTGAAGGGCGAACCCTTGCGGTGGGCCTTGAGCCAGCCGGCCTCGGGCTGGAAGGTGGCCAGGCCGACGGCGGCGGTGTCCATCAGCGCGTCGAGCTGCTGGTGGGCGAGGTCGCGTTCGTGCAGCGTGCTCTGGTCTTCCAGCACGGCCAGCAGCAGGGCCCGGCCGGCGTGGCGCCACAGCCGCAGCCGCGCCTGCAGCCAGCGGGGGAGGCCCTGGGGGTCGATGAACTCGGCCTCGGTGACCAGGGGGCCGTCCTGCGGGCGCTGGGCCGTCAGCGCCGGCAGCGGCGTGCCGCGGTGCCAGCCCAGCAGGGCCTGCAACAGGTCGGGCAGGTCGTTCAAGTGGCGGGGCGTGCCGGCGTAGAGGTTGGCGAAGGCGGCGTTGTGGCGCAGCAGCGTGCCGCTGGCGGCATCGGCCAGCAGGGCCGGCCAGGGCAGCAGGGCCAGCCATTCGGCCAGCGGCGGCTCGCCGGGGTCGGCCGCACTGAGCTGGGCATGCAGCAGCCAGTTGGGCCGGTCGCGCAGCAGATGCAGCGTCGCGCGCTGGCCGTCGGCCAGCTTCAGCGGCGGTGCGGGCGGTGGTGTGCGGCCAGCGTCGATGGCGCGCGTGGCCTCGCGCAGCCAGGCTTCCAGCCGGGCGCCGGCCGCCTGGCGCAGCAGCCGCCAGCCTTCGGCGGCATCGGTGCCCAGCCACTCGCGCGCGGCCGGGTTGGCGCGCAGCGCGGACAGGTCGGTCCTCAGGGTCAGCACCGGATCGCTGACGAGGTCGAACAAGCTGGCGGAAGCGGGGGGGCCGAACATGGTTCAGCCGGTCGACGGGCTCATTCGGGCTGGTTCGCCGGCCCTTGAAAAAGCCACCCCGCTCATTCGAGCTGGGTGGCCTTGTGCAGCGCGCGCAGCACGCAGGCATTGATCTCGCCAGCGCCGAGCATCAGCGCGTCGGCACGCTCGCGGTAGTCGAACACGCTCTCGGCCTCGATGGCGCGCACCAGTTCCAGATAGGGCAGGAAGGGGCCGGTCTCGTCGACCAGGGCCTGGCGCACGCGCTCGGGCACGGGGATGCTCTGCAGCAGCTTGTCGAAAGGCGCCTTGAGCATGTGGTCCAGCAGCGAGAACAGGCCGCAGATGAACATCTCGTCGCGTTGCTCGCGGTCTTCGATGCCGGCTGCCAGCTCTTCCATCAACAGGCCGCGACGCACGGCCCCAAACATGATGGGGCGCATGCTGTGGTCCTTGCTGGCCGTCGTCAGCAGCAGGGCCAGCCAGCGCTTCAGGCGCGCATAGCCCAGCAGCATGATGGCGTGGCGGAAGCTCGAAACCTCCACCGGCAGGCCGAAGGCGGCCGAGTTCATGTAGCGCAGCAGCTTGAAGGCGAGGCTGGGGTCGCGCTTGAGCGTCTGCTCCAGGCGCTCGACGTCCTCGCCTTCGTCGACGCGCGACATCAGCTCCATGATGACCTGCAGGTCGGCGGCGATCTCGGTCTTGGGCGCACCCGGGGCGGCTTCGTAGACGCCGTCCATCGGCCAGCCGATGACGGTCTCGGCGCCGGCCTTGAAGCTGGCATCGATGGCTTCGGCGCCGCGCACGCCGGCGTGCACGGTGGCTGTACCTGCCGGCGCGGCCTGTCCGGGTTCCAGCACCACCTGCTTGAAGAGGGCGGCGACGGCGGCCGGCAGCGGCGCGTTGGGCAGGCCCTTGAGCAGGCCGCTGTGGCCGGCCGACTTCAGGGCGGCGATGGCATCGGCGTGGGCGGGGTCCGCGGCGATGAAGGCCGGCACCTCGATCTGGGTCGGCTGGGCCGGTGGCTGGGCCAGCAGGGCGGCCAGCAGCGCCTCACCCTGGGCGCTGATGACGGCACCGCCCTTGGGCCAGGTGGCGGCCAGCGCGGCCAGCAGCTCGGCGTGGTCGATGCGGGCATCGGCGCGCAGCGGCACCAGCGTCAGCCGCGTGCCGGCGATGTTGCGCTGCCTGTCGATGACCGGGGCATACCCCAGGGCGATACCAGGCAGGATGGCGTGATCGAGGGCAGCAGGAGTGGTGTCGGACATGGCGCGGCGCAGGGCTGGCGGTGAATGCGGCAGTCTGCCACGAGCGCCGCCGGCCCACGGGGACGATTCGTGACCGAATTCATTCCCCGGCCTGACGCTCCCGGCATGGCCGACCTCAGACCGGCCCGGTGGCGGTTCGCGCTCGGGCTTCCAGCGCCTGGATGACGGCCGCCATGTCATCGCGGCCCAGGCCCAGGCTTTCCGCGGCGGCAAAGAGCTCAAGGCTGTCGTCCAGCAGTGGTGTCGGCGCGCCGGCCTCGGCCGCGGCGTCGGCGACCAGGCGGGCATTCATCAGCACGTCGCTGATGGCCGCCTGCACGCTGAAATCCCGCCTGACCAGCTTGTCCAGCTTGATGCGCGACACGGCGCTGGCCATGGGGCCGGCGTCCAGCACGGCGTTCAGCAGGCCCAGGTCCAAGCCCTGACGCTGCGCGAAGTTCACGGCCTCCGCGAGGCTCGCTACCAGCGTGATCAGGTAGAGGTTGACCGACAGCTTCATGCGCAGTGCCGCCGGCGGCGCGCCGCAGGCGAAACAGTCCTTGTAAAGCGGCGCGAGCAGTTCCCTGGCGCGGGCCACGCCTTCCGGCTCGCCGGCCAGCATGCAGACGAGCTGGCCGGTCTCGGCCGGCACGCGGGAGCCCGAGACGGGGGCTTCCACGTAGCGGCCGCCGGCGGCATGCACGTCGGCAGCCAGCGCGGCCGAGTATTCGGGCGCCGTCGTGCCCATCTGGACCAGGGTACGGCCTCGAACGAGGCTGACGAACTGGGGCCTGCCGCGTGCCAGCACCGCATCGCTGGCGGCCGCGTTGGCCAGCATCAGCAGCACGGTGTCGGCCTGGGCGAAGACCTCGGCGGCGCTGGCCGCATGGCGCAAGCCCGGCGTGCCTTCGAGGGCCTGGGTGCCGCTGCGGCTCCAGGCGTGCAGCGAATGTCCTGCGGCCGCAAGCCGCCGCGCCATGGGCAGGCCCATGACGCCGAGGCCGATGAATCCGAGTTCCATATGCGTCTCCGAGCCCGAGGGCGGGCTGCCGAGACGCTAGCGCGGCCCATCCGGCGTGTCTGGAATCAGGGTATTCCGGGCCGAGCGCTGGGCCGCTCCCGAGCCGGCCCACCCGGCGATGTGCTTGCGGCTCAATGCCGCAAGCATCGCCGTCCCCTCGGGGGACCGATCAGGCTCGCCCGCGTCCAGCGGGGCGAGACTGGGCGAGGGGCCTCAACCCTGGATGTACTGGAACAGCGTCATGCGCTGCACCATGGCATAGGTCTTGAGCGCGGTTTCGTAGCCGGTCTGCTGGTTCTGGAAGTCGGAGATGCCCTGGACCATGTCCAGATCCTCGGCGGCGCTCCTCTCCTCGGAGCTGTACTGCTTCAGAGCCGCGAGGCGGGTTTCGGTGCCGTCGAGGTTGTTCAGGCGCTCGCCGACCTGGCTGCGGCCGCTCTGCAGATTGCCCATGACGGCATCGATGTCGCGGATGCTGGCGGTGTTGCTCTGCGTCACCTGCACGGGGGTGCGCAGCGGCGTGTTCAGGTCGGTGATGGCCTTGTCGATGACGTCGAAGACCTTGAGGCCGGTCTTGGAGCCGGCGATGGCGAAGGCGTCGCCGTCGACGGGGGTGCCGGAGATGGTGAAGGCCATGCCGTCGGCCGTGATGGCCTGGCCGGGCTTGAAGGCGCCACTGGTGACGACTGCCCCGAGGTCGGTGTCGGTCAGGGCGTAGGTCTGGTTGGGTGTGGTGCCGGCGATGTCGACGCGGTAGTTGTGGCCGGTCAGCAGCGCGGGGTTGACGGTGCGGCCGGCGTCGATCCAGCCCGAGGCCGGGTTGCCGGTGATGCCGTTGACGAGGGGCCCGCCGCTGACGGGGTCGATCAGCTGCACGACGGGCTTGCCGGTGGCGGGGTCGGTCGTCAGGATGCGCGGCCCGGTCTCGAAGCTGCCGTTGCCGCTGGCGGCCTGCTCCCAGGCGCCGCGACCGTCGACGGTGAGCTGGAAGTTGTCGAGATTGCCGGTCTGGATGGTGCCGGGCACGCCGATGTAGGCGACACCGCCGGCCTGGTCCAGGAAGGGCGGCGTGGAGGCGCCCTGGCCGGAGAAGATGAAGCCGCCGGYGCCGTCGGAGCGGTTGGCGATGGACAGCAACTGGTCGCGGATGCCCTTGAGCTTGGTCGCCAGGCCGGCCCGCTCGGCGTCGGAATAGCTGGAATTGCCGGCCGAGACCATGGTTTCGCGGGCCTGCTGCAGCAGTTCGTTGGCGTCGCCCAGGGCCGATTCGGCCAGCGTCATGCTGTTGCGGCTGGCTTCCAGCGCGCGCTGGTTGGCCTCGACGCGGCCGATGGAGGCCAGAGCCCGCTCGGCGCGCGCGGCGCCGGTGGGGTCGTCGCTGGCCATGGCGATGCGCTTGCCCGAGGTCAGCTGCTCCTGCTGGTTCTGCATCGTCGTCTGGCGGCGCTGCAGATTGGCGATGGAGGCGTCGAAAAGGTTGGCGGTTGAAAGTCTCATGGCTTACCTCTGGGCAATCCTCATCAATTCATCGAACAGTGTCTGGGCCGTCTGCAGTACCTTGGCGGCGGCCTGGTAGCCCTGCTGGAACTGCATCAGCCGCGAGGCTTCCTCGTCGAGGTTGACGCCGGCCTGGCCGGCGCGGCTGGACTCGGCGTCGCCGGCGACGTTGGTGGACACGTCGGACAGGTAGTTGGCGCTCTGCACGCGGGCGCCGATGTCGCTCATCGCCGCGGCGTAGGTGTCGTTGATCGTCGAGCCGGGCGTGAAGCCGCCACCGGCCAGCAACTGGCGGCCGACGAAGGCCTCGCCCTGGATGTTCAGGAAGGCCTTGGCGTTGCCGTTGTTGGTGGCGGTGTAGATGGTCGGGTCGATGGAGATCCGGTCGCCCTGGCGCGGCACGCCGTTGGTGCGCATCTCGAAGCCGAGGTCGATGCCTGCGGCCGGCTGGTTGCCGATGGGCTGGCCGGAGCTCCAGCTCCCCGAAAGCACCGTGCCGTTGGCCAGCGTCAGCGTGTACAGCACGTTGCTCGCATTGGCCGGGTCGGGGCCGCCGAAATCCAGCGTGATGGGCGCATTGGCCGCGCTGAAGTTCTGGTTGACCGCGTAGATGCTGTCGACGGTGAGGGTGCCCTTGTTGGTGACGGCGGCGGAGGCCGTCAGCGGCGAGGCGGCGGCGATGCCGTTGGGGTTGTCCAGCGTGCGCCGCATGTTGACGGCGGCGGAGCCCACGGGCTCGATGAGGAAGCTCTCGCCGGCGGCCGGTGCGGCCGGGCTGAAGGTGATCTTGAAGCCGTCGATGGTGTCGCCGTCGTTGACGGTGCGTACCAGGCCGTCGGACAGCCGTGTCATCTCGTAGACGCCGGGCGTGCTCGAGGTCAGCTTGTAGCTGCTGGCCTGCAGCTGGCTGGCGTCGACGATGCTGGCCGCGACGCCATTGGTGAAGCCCCCGCCGGGGTTGCGCTGGTTGCTGGCCGCCGGCAGCACATTGGGCGTGGCGACGCTGAAGATGGCTGCGCCCTTGCCGGGCGGGTTGGACAGGTCCAGGCCCAGCGCGTTCTGCTCGTTGACGCGCGTGCCGATGGCCGCGGCGAGCTGGCCGAGCAGGTTCTTGGCGTCCTGCAGGTCCTTGTTCTGGAAGCTCAGCAGGGCCGTCATCGAGCCGCCAGTCAGCACGCTCTCGTCCAGCGGGCGGGTCTGGCCGCCTTCGTTCAGCGACACCACGGCGCGCGCCGGGTCGTAGGCGTCGGGTGAGACCTGCAGCGACGACGCCTGGTTGCCCAGCACGAGGCGCTGGCCGCCACCGATGAAGACGCCGACGGTCTCGTCGTCGGCCGTCAGCGTCGTGACCGCCACATGCTCGCCGAGCTGGGAGATCAGGCGCTCGCGCTGGTCCAGCAGGTCGTTGGGCGTGTGGCCGCTGCCGCGGGTCTTGGAGATCTGGTCGTTGATGTTGGCGATCTGCTGCGCCAGCTGGTTGACGACGACGACATTGGCCTTGAGGTCGCTGACGACGCCGGCCTGCAGGTCGGTGACCTGCTGGCCGGCGTTGGAGAAGCGCACGGCCAGCTCGTTGGCACGGCCGAGGGCCACCTGGCGGGCGGAGGGGTCGTTGGGGCGGCTGGTCACGTCGACCATGGCGTTCAGGAACTGGCTGGCCGCGTAGCCCAGGCCGTCGGTGCCGGGCGGGAAGATCTTTTCCATGCGCGACAGTTGCTCGGCACGCGTGGAATCGGCCACCGCGGTGGCCTTGGAGGATGCCGCCTCCTTGGTCAGGAACTCGTTGTGCGAGCGCACGACGGTCTGCACGTCGACGCCCTTGCCGAAGAAGCCGGCGCCGGTGTATTGCCCAGGCGACGTGGTCAGCACGACGGACTGACGCGAATAGCCCGGCGTGTTCGCGTTGGCGATGTTCTGGCCGATGGTCTGCAATGCCGCCTGGTTGGCGAACATCGCGCGGGCGCCGAGGGTGAGCAAGCCAGCCATCTCAGTTCTCCGTTCCGCACTCGCGGCAGTTGCGGTGCATCAGATTTGCGGGCCGAGCGCCGGGCCGCTCCCTAGCCGGCCCGCGCTGGCGATGTGCTTGACGGTCGAACCGGCAAGCATCGCCGTCCCCGCGGGGGACCGACCAAGATTTTTCTTGGGCGAGGGGCTTCATGTCAGGCCAGCATCGTGCTTTGCACGCGCTGGGTGGTTTGGATCGTCTTGGCCAGCTTCTCGGCATAGGCCGGGTCGGTGGCGTAGCCGGCCTGCTGCAGGCCGCGTGCAAAGCCGGCGGCGTTGCCGCTCTGGGCTTGCGCAACGACCTTGGAATAGCGGTCGTTGCTGCTGATCAGCCTGGCGTAGTCCTTGAAGGCCTCGTCGTAGCTGCCATAGGCGCGGAACTTGGCCGTCACCTTGACGGCCTGGCCGTTGATGACCTCGGTGGTCTTCACGTCGACGGTCTTGCCCGTCCACGCTGGCGTGGCCTTGATGCCGAAGACGTTGTGCGAGTTGCTGCCGTCGGCGCCGACGATCTCGCGCTTGCCCCAGCCGCTCTCGTGGGCGGCCTGGGCCACCATGAAGCTGGCCGGGATGCCCGTGGCTGCCGATGCCGCGCGGGCGGCGGCGTCGTGCTTCTGGATGAAGCCCTGCACGTGGTTGGGGATGCCCTTGGTGGCCAGGGCCGGCAGGGCCTGGGCCAGCGTTGTCTGGCTGTTCTTCCTGATGTTCTCGGGCGACAGGTCCTGGACGCCCATCTGGCGCTGCAGCTGCTTCTGGATGGCTTCCGACAGGCCGCCGGGCAGGCCGCTCATCTTGCCGGCGAACTGGGTGTCCAGCATTTCGGTGCCGAGCTGGGTGGCGTTGTTGTCCAGCATGCCGCTGGACAGCGTGGACKCGCGCATGCTCTTCATCACTTCCTGCATGAAGAGCGACTCGAACTGCTTGGCGGTCTCGCGGATGGTGGCCTTGGGATCGCGCGCGGCCTGGGCCTTGAGCCCGTTCAGCGCGTCGACGCTGCCAAGGCTCTGGCCGGAAATGGACTGGAAGCTGTTGGCCATCAGATCACCTCGAGCTCGGCATTCAGGGCGCCCGCACTCTTCATGGCCTGCAGGATCGCGAGCAGATCCTGGGGCGTCGCGCCAAGGGAATTCAGCGCCTTGACGACATCGGCCAGCCGCGCGCCGGCGGCCAGCTGGATGAGGCTGCCGGGCTCCTGGCGGATGGAGATGTCGGCCTTCTCGGCCACCGTCGTCTGCCCACCGGACAGCGCATTGGGTTGGCTGATGATGGGCGTGGAGCTGATGGTCACCGACAGGCTGCCGTGGGCCACGGCGCAGGCCGACAGCGTGACGGCCTGGTTCATGACGATGGAGCCGGTGCGCGCATTGATGACGATGCGGGCGGCCGGCGTGGCCATGTCGATGGCGAGGTTCTCGACATCGGCCAGGAAGCCGACGCGCTCGTCCGGCGTGGCCGGCGCCTTCACGCGCACGACGCGGCCGTCCAGGGCCTGGGCCGTGCCGGCGCCCTTGGCCTTGTTGATGGCCTGGGCCACGGCGCGGGCGGTGGCGTAGTCGCTGCTGTTCAGGTCGAGCTGCAGGGTGTCGCCCTGGGCAATCGGTGTCGGCACCGAGCGCTCGACGAGGGCGCCCGCCGGGATGCGGCCGGCGCTGAGGTGGTTGATCTGCACCTTGGAGCCACCGGCCGATGCACCGGCGCCGCCGACCACCAGGTTGCCCTGGGCGATGGCGTAGATCTGGCCGTCCGCGCCGCGCAGGGGCGTGGCGATCAGCGTGCCGCCTCGCAGGCTCTTGGCGTTGCCGATGGAGGAGACGTTGATGTCCAGCTGCTGGCCGGGCTGGGCGAAGGGCGGCAGCGAGGCCGTCACCATGACGGCGGCGATATTGCGCGGCTGCATCGTGACGCCCTGGGGCAGCAGCACGCCGAACTGCTGCAGCATGGCCGTCAGGCTCTGGCCGGTGAAGGGTGCCTGCGTCGTCTGGTCGCCGGTGCCGTCCAGGCCGACGATGAGGCCGTAGCCCGTCAGCGGGTTGGAACGCACGCCGGCGACCGACGCGACCTCCTTGATGCGCGCGGCATGGGCAGGGGCAACGGGCGCCAGCACGACGGCCAGGCTGAGGAGGAGGGCTTGCAGGTACTTCACTCGACCGATTCTGCGGATCCTTGAGCCCGCGAAGCCAACGAAAAGGGCGCGGTCAGCCCCGCTTTTCTGAACCGTCGGTCGTCCTGCGCTGTCGGGCGGGGATTTTTCACGCTGTAAGGCCAAGGCGGTCTGCCCGACCACTCACCACCTGTGAGCACTGAGGCGCCCAGTCAGCACAGCAACCCCTCTTCCACCATCCTTTTGGAGACCGATATGACACGCCTTTCCCTGCTGACCCTGGTGCTGGCCACCTCCCTCGCCGCCGTCTCGGCACCCGCCCAGGCCCAGGGCCTGACCCGCGAACAGGTCAAGATGGAGCGCGACACCTTCCTGGCGTTGATGCGCTGGGACGAACTGACCGGCATGTGGGTGCTGAAGTCCGGCATGGAGCCGCCCAAGGGCGTCATGTCGCGTGCCGAGGTGCTGGCCATGCGCGACCAGTTCCTGCGCATGAATGTCTACGACGACACCGTCGGCAGCTGGGTGCCGATCAAGGCGCCGCGCGACGTGAGCACGCTGACGCGCGAGCAGGTCAATATGGAGACGCTGCGCTTCCTGATGATGTACCGCTACGACGAGCAGCGGAACGAATGGATCAGCAAGATGCGCTGAGCCACTCACGGCCCGCGTTCGCCTCAGGAATGCCCGACCGCCCGGTCGGGCATTTTGCTGTGGGCCACCAGCAAGCTCCTGCTCAGCTTTGTCACAACTGACGTGACATCCTGTCAATCCCGATCCCAGACCGCCGCCAGCGTGCCGCGAAGTCGTTGTGATCGGCGCATGTGGGCGAAACTAGTTCACGTTTACCGGGATTTCCCGCTGTTTGCCGGCATTTCAGCGAAATTTCGGCTTTCTGGCACCCCGAATCGCAGGGGTTGATGACAGGTTTCTGAATGTGTCTGTCGGTAAAGTTTTGCTTACCGATCCGAGCTGCATTCGTTTGCAAGACCTGCCATGCCTCCGCCCTTCGAACCGTTGACCCTGGTTCATGTCGTCTTTTCCTCCCGCATTGCGGGGGGTGAGCGGCATTGCATCGATCTCGCCAACGCCCAGGCCGCCCTGGGTCACCGCGTCCACGTCATCGGC
The DNA here is from genome assembly GCF_056406535.1 of Roseateles sp. P1_C1_2. NCBI lineage: Bacteria > Pseudomonadati > Pseudomonadota > Betaproteobacteria > Burkholderiales > Sphaerotilaceae > Roseateles > Roseateles sp. P1_C1_2. The sequence goes on along the minus strand of NZ_JBFUAB010000030.1, from coordinate 83,249 downwards.
ACGGCCGGTTCGGCCGTCGCCGGCGCATTGGCGTCCGGCGTGCAGTTCCATGGCCTGGCCCTGCCGCTCATGCGGGGCTGGCGTGTCGCGGCGCTGGCCCGCCGCCTGGGTGCGGACGTCTGCCATGGCCACCTCGGCCCGGCCTGCAAGGCCGTCGCCCATGCCCGCCGCTCGGTGCGCATCGGCACGCTGCACGTCGGCTACAAGGCCCATCACCATGCGCGCCTGGACGGCCTCGTCTGCGTCAACCGCGCCCAGCACGAAGGCCTGCCGAAAGGCGATGCGCTGGCCAGCCTCATCTACAACTGGGCGCCCGAGCGCGACGCCGCGGCCGCGGCACGGCATACCGACCTGCGCGCCGAACTGGGCCTGGCGCCCAGCCAGCTGCTGGTCGGCAGCGTGGGCCGACTGCACCGCAGCAAGGGCATGGACCTGCTGATCGCCGCCTTCAAGGCGCATGCGCCGGCCGACGCCGTGCTGGCCATCCTGGGCGAAGGCCCGGATGAGGCGGCCCTGAAGGCACTGGCGGCGGGCGATCCGCGCGTGCGCCTGCTGGGTTACCGCAGCGATGTCGACCAGGCGCTGAAGTCCTTCGATCTCTTCGTGTCGCCGTCGCGCGAGGAGGCCTTCCCGCTCGCCATCCTGGAAGCCATGCGCGCCGGCCGGCCGGTGCTGTCCACGGCAACCCAAGGGCCGCAGGAGATGCTGGCCGGTCAGCCCGCCCGCCTCGTGCCGGTGGGCGACGCCAACGCCCTGGGCCACGCCGTCGCCGAGGAACTGGCGCGGCTGCGCCGCCTGACGCCGCAGGAGCGCGGGGTGCGCTATGCCACGGCCGCCTACGACCGCGCCAACGCCGTCGCCCGCACGCTGGGTTTCTATCGCGACGTGATGCTCCACCAGGCAGCCCAGGCCAAGGGCTTCGACGACGGGGAAGAGGCCTACGCCGCCTGGCACGTTTGATGTTGAAGCCGCCACGCACCGACTTCTGGCAGGTCGGCATCGTTCCTGTTCCCGTCGAGGACATCGACGCCCACCGGCTGAGCGCCGTGCGCGAGCGCATCACCTGGCTGCCCGGTGCCGGCCGCTGGCGCTATCTGGCCGACCCTTTCGGCCTGGTGCGGGGCGACGCCCTGCATGTCTTCGTCGAGGCCTTCGACTACCGCGTCAAGCGGGCCACCATCGAACGCCACGAATTCGGCCTGGACGACCTGGCCTGGCGCGGGCAGGCCACGGTGCTGGACAAGCCCTTCCACCTGTCCTACCCGCAGGTCTTCGAGCACGACGGCGAGACCTGGATGGTGCCGGAGAGCTACCAGGCCGGCGAGATCGCCCTCTACCGCGCCACCGACGGCTCTCTCAACCATTGGGAGCGCGAGTGCGCGCTGCTGGGCCGCCTGCCCGGTGCCGACGCCTCCCTCATCGAGCACCAGGGCAGATGGTGGATGTTCTACACCCTGGTCGGGCCCGGCGCGCGCGACCAGCGGGAACTGCATATCGCGCATGCGCCGGCCCTGGTCGGCCCGTGGACGCCGCTGGCCGCCAACCCGGTGCGCGTCAACCGCGAGGGCGCCCGCCCGGCCGGCCGCCCCTTCATCGGCCGTGACGGCGTGCTGACCCTGCCCGTACAGGACAGTTCGGCCGGCTATGGCAGCGCGACGCGGCTGCTGCGCTTTCCCAGGCTGACGCCCGAGCATGTCGAGATCGAAGCCGGCACCGAGCGTCTGACCGGCGACCTGGCCAGCGACAGCCACACCGCGGGCCTGCACACCTTGACGGGCTGTGGTGGCTTCACCCTCATCGATGTGAAGCGCATCGACCGCTCGCGCGGCAGGCAATGGCTGGACTTGAAGCGCCGGCTGAGGCGAGTCATCGGCGGCTAGCAAACCGGGGCTTGTTATGTGTATTGTGTGTGTAATACACTAATACGCATGCCCAGCCCCCAGGCTTTCTTCGACATCCAGCCGCAACTGGCCACGCCCATCTACCGCCAGGTGGTGGAGCAGGTGCAGCGCCGCGTCGCCGGCGGCCAGCTCCGCCCGGGCGACGAGTTGCCCAGCGTGCGGGCCGTCGCCGAGCGGCATGCCATCAACCCCATGACCGTCAGCAAGGCCTACAGCCTGCTGGAGGCCGAAGGCTTGCTGGAGCGGCGCCGTGGCGTCGGCATGGTGGTGGCCGCCGGCGTGCAGGCCGCGGGCGCCTCGGCCGACCGCATGGCCTTGCTGGCGCCGGCCCTGCAGATGGCCGCGCGCCAGGCCCTGCAGCTCGGCATCGCGCCCGAGGCGGCCCTGGCGGCCTTCGAGCTGGCGCTGCAACAAACCCCCCAGGAGGACACCCCGACATGAGCCCCGCACTCGAAGCCCGCCAGCTCTGCCTGGACGTCCAAGAGCAGCAGTGGAGCGTGGCGCGGCCGCGCCTGCTGGACCATATCGACTTCGCCATCCCCGAGGGCGCCGTCGTCGGCCKCGTGGGCCGCAACGGCGCCGGCAAGAGCACGCTGATGCGCTGCCTGCTGGGGCTGACGACGCCGAGCTCGGGCGAGTCCCGCCTGCTCGGCGCGCCCAGCCGCGACCTGCCCGACGCGGTGCTGGAGCGCCTGGGCTATGCGGCCCAGACGCCCGACCTGTTCCCGCGCCTGACCGGGCTGGAGCATCTGGAGGAAATGGCGGCGGTCTATCCGGACCTGAACCTGGCCGACGCCGGCCTGCTCGCGGCCCGGCTGGACCTGAGCCTGGGCAAGCGGGCGTCGTCGCTGTCCCTGGGCGACCAGCAGAAGCTCGCCGTCGTGCTGGCGCTGGCCCACGACCCCGACCTGCTGCTGCTGGACGAGCCGGTCGCCAGCCTCGACCCGATCTCCCGGCGCGACTTCATGCGCGCGCTGTTCGCGCTGCGCCGCAAGCCGGCGCCACGCACGGTGCTGGTCTCCAGCCACCTGCTCAGCGACCTGGAGCGTGTCGTCAGCCATGTGATGTTTCTGCGTGAAGGCCGGCTGCAGCTCTTCGTCGAATGGGACGAGGCGGTCGAGCACCTGCGCAGCCTGCCCAGCCCCGAGCAGCCGGTGCAACTGCGGGCGGGCGAACTGCACTGGACGCAGGGCCAGCTGCTGGTGGATGCGCGCCAGCATCGCGAGGCTGCCGCCTTGCCGGCCCTGGGCATGGAAGACCTGCTGGAGCTGCTCAACTCATGAAGCTGGTCAATGTCTCTGCCGCACGCCGCCGCCGGGCCGCGGCCGAGGAGCGCTACCTCGGCCCGACCCTGCTGCTGCCCAGCATCGCCTCACTGTTCGGCATCCTGCTGGCCTGGGCGCTGCTGGTCTCCGGCATCGCCAGCAGCGCGCCGCTGGAGGTCGTCTCCGCCATCCAGGCGCTGTTGACGCTGTTCGGCGCGGCGGTGATTGCCGGCACGCAAGCGGCCAATGCGGGCTGCTGGCGGCGTCGCGTGGCGCCCTCGGCGGCCGCCCGGCGGGTGCGCCAGGTCTTGTTGAAGATGCTGAGCCGCCTCGCCGCCCGCGCGCTGGCGGGCCCGCTGGTGATGGTGGCCAGCCTCGCGTGGCTGCGCCCAGGCTGGGACCTGCTGGGCATGGCCGCCGAGGTGCTGCTGGTGCTGGCCGCCGCGCTGCTCGTCGGCGCACTGCTGGGCGCCGGCCTGCAGCGCCGGGCCTTGGCCTGGCTCGCCGCCGTGCAGCGCCCGCGGTCGGCTTCGGCATGGCGTTGGAAGGGCGGCTGGCGACGCTGGCGTCATGTGGCGACCCTGCACGAGATCGCCACCAACGTGCGCGGCACCACGCTGTGGATGTGGTTCCTGCTGCCCCAGGCGCTGATGCAGGCGCCGCAATGGCGCTTCCATGCCTGGGGCAAGACCCTGTCCAGCGGCGCGGACCTGGCCTGGGCAGGCTTGTGGATGCTGCTGCTCGGCCTGTTCGTCAACGCCGTCGTCGTCGGCCCGCCGCTGCATTGGCGGGCGCGGCTGGCGCCACGCGGGTCGTCGGCTGCCGGCTGGGCGCGCCGCATGGTGGCGGGCTCGATGCTGAATGCGATCGCCTGGATGTCGGCCGTGATGGCCTTGAGCATGGCCGTCAGCCCGGCCGACGTGCGTGCCGTGCAGCTGAGCGCCTGGGCGCCGGTGATGTCCGACGTGCTGCTGGCCATGACCTGGATTCTGTGGATGCGCGGCCTGCGCAACAACGGCTTCGCGCAGGTGTTGGCAGGCCTGGCCCTGGCGATGCTCAGCGTGCTGCTGCTGGGCGCGGTGTTGGCGTCGGGCGGGGTGCCGCAGCGCGGCCTGGCCTTGCTGGCCATCGAGATGACGCTCGCGCTGGCCTTTGCGGTGGCCGCGCAACGCGCATGGTCGCGGCAGGACCTGAACCGGCTCGCGCAGCCATCCTGACGCCATACTTGGAGGGCATCGCACTCGGGCCCTCCTGCATGAACTTCGCCGACCGCATCACCGCCGCCGCCGCGGCCCTGGAGCTCCAGGTCATCGCCTGGCGGCGCGATCTTCACCAGCATCCCGAGCTGGGGAACCGCGAGTTCCGCACCGCCGCCGTCGTCGCCGAGCATCTGCGCAACCTGGGCTTCGACGAGGTCAGGACCGGCGTCGCCCACACCGGTGTCGTCGGCCTGCTCAAGGGCGGCCGGCCCGGCGGCGTCGTGGCGCTGCGCGCCGACATGGACGGCCTGCCCGTCACCGAGGAGGTGGAGCTGCCCTTCGCGTCCAAGGCCCGTGCGGTCTGGAACGGCGAGGAGGTCGGCGTCATGCATGCCTGCGGCCATGACTGCCATGTCGCCATCCTGATGGGCGTGGCCAGCATCCTGGCCGGGCTGCGCGATGACATCCCCGGCACGGTCAAGTTCATCTTCCAGCCGGCCGAGGAGATGCCGCCCGAGGGCGAGGAGGGCGGCGCGGCGCTGATGATCAAGGAGGGCGTGCTGGAGAGCCCGACGCCCAGCGCCATCTTCGGACTGCACGTCACGTCGCGCCAGCAGGCCGGCGTCATCGGCTACCGGCCGGGGCCGACGATGGCCAGCAGCGACAAGCTCAAGATCACCGTGCAGGGCAAGCAGACCCATGGCGCGGCACCCTGGCTGGGCATCGATCCCATCGTCACGTCGGCCCAGATCGTGCTGGGCCTGCAGACCATCGTCAGCCGCACGCTGGACCTGAACCGCGAACCCGCGGTCGTCACCATCGGCGCCATCAAGGGCGGCGTGCGCGAGAACATCATCCCGGACACGGTGGAGATGCGCGGCACCATCCGCAGCTTCGACGAAGGCATGCGCGAGGCCATCCACGAGCGCGTCACGCAGCTGGCCGAGGGCATCTCGGCGGCGTCACGCGCTTCATGCAAGGTCTGCATCACGCGCAACTACCCGGTCACGCGCAACGACCCCGTGTTGACCGAGCAGATGGTGCCGACGCTGACCCGCGTGGCCAGCACCGGCCCGCGACCCATGGGCATCGAGGTGGTGCCCAAGGCGACCGGCGCGGAGGATTTCTCCTTCTTCCAGCGCCTGATCCCCGGCCTGTTCTTCTTCGTCGGCGTCACGCCGCCGGAGATCGAGCCGAGCAAGGCCTATTCGAACCACTCGCCGCGCTTCATCGTCGATGAGCGCGGCCTGGAGGTGGGCGTCAGGGCCCTGGCCAACCTGGCCGTGGACTACCTGGCCAGCAAGGCGGGGTGATCAGCTCGGCGCGAGGTTGAGGAAGAAGCGCGACAGCCAGCCCACGGCATGGGCATCCGCCGCGGCGCCGCGTCCGCGCTGCTCGATGCGCACATTGGCGACCGAGGTCGAGGCGACGGCATTGCCCTGGGCGATCATGCGCGGGTCCACCTGGCCGGAGAAGCGCAGCACGTCGACATTGCGGTTCACGCCGATCTGCTTCTCGCCGCTGATCATCAGATGGCCGTTGGGCAGCACGCCGGTCACGACGGCCGTGATGGCGCCGGTGAACTCGTTGGTGTTCTGGTTGCTGCCCTTGCCCTTGTTGTCATTGGCCGATGTGGCCTCGGCGCTGGCGCGGCCGAAGGCCTTGGGCGAGATGCCCGGCACCGCCGTGATGCCGGCGGACAGGCTGCCCGTCTTGCTCAGCTCGCTGGTGCTGGTCTGCGACGCCGACACGCGCTCGGTGATGTTGATGGTCAGCGTGTCGCCGACGAGGCGGGCACGGTGGTCCTCGAACAGCGGACGGTAGCTGGCCGACTGGTAGATGGCGCCGTTGCTCGCGGCCATGGGCTGCGTCGCCGGCAGGTTGACGACCGGCGTGGCGGCCATCTCCACATGCGGCTCGGGGTAGGGCGTCGCACAGCCGGCGAGCAGGAGGGGGAGGGCAATCAGGGCGAGGTACTTCATGGCGCGCCTTAAAACTTAGATCTGGGCCAGCTTCTGCAGCATTTGGTCGGAGGTCTGCACGGCCTTGGAGTTCAACTCGTAGGCGCGTTGGGTCTGGATCATCTGCACCAGTTCTTCGACGACATTGACGTTGGACGTCTCGACGAAGCCCTGCTGCAGTGCGCCGATGCCGTTGTTGTTGGGTGCGCCGGTGTTGGGCGTGCCGCTGGCGGCCGTCTCGGTGAACAGGTTCTGGCCCTTGGGGTCCAGGCCGGCCGGGTTCACGAAAGTGGCCAGCTGCAATTGGCCGACGGTCTGCGCCGCGGCCTGGCCGGGCAGCGTGACGCTGACGGTGCCGTCGTTGCCGATGGTCAGGCTCTGCGCGTTGGCGGGAATGGTGATGCCCGGCAGCAGCGTGTAGCCGTTGTTGGTGACCATCTGGCCATTGGCATTGAGCTGGAACGAGCCGTCGCGTGTGTAGGCGGTCGTGCCGTCGGGCTGCTGKATCTGGAAGAAGCCGTCGCCCTTGATGGCCAGGTCCAGGTTGTTGCTGGTCTGCTGCAGATTGCCCTGGGTGTAGATGCGCGCGGTGGCCACCGGGCGCACGCCCAGGCCGACCTGCAGGCCGGTGGGCAGCGTGGTCTGGTCGGTGCTGTTGGCACCGGCCTGGCGCATGTTCTGGTAGATCAGGTCCTCGAAGACGGCGTGCGAGCGCTTGTAGCCATTGGTGGCCACGTTGGCGAGGTTGTGCGAGATGTTGTCCAGCTGGGTCTGCTGGGCTTCCATGCCGGTCTTGGCGATCCAGAGCGAGCGCATCATGGCTTGGGTTCCTTAAGTGCTGCCGAGCAGCTTGGCCGATTGCTGACCCTGGGTCTGGGCAATCTGCAGCAGCTTCATCTGCTGCTCGAATTGGCGGCCGGCGGCGATCATGGCGACCATGGTCTCGACCGGGCTGACGTTGCTGCCTTCCAGCGCACCGTCCTGCAGGCGCGCTGCCTGGTTGGCGGGCAGGTCGCCGTCCGCGGCGCGGAACAGGCCGTCGTCGCCACGCGTGAGCTGGTTGGCGGCTTCGGGCGTGACGAGCTTGAGCCGGCCCACCGTGGTCGGCTTCTGGTTGGGTGCCTTGGCGCTGACGGTGCCGTCGCTGCCGATGGTCAGTTCGCTGTTGGGCGGCACATTGATCGGGCCACCGTCGCCCAGCACCGGCATGCCGTTGCGCATGACGAGCAGGCCCTCGGCGTTGACGTCCAGCGAGCCGGCGCGGGTGTAGGCCTCGGTGCCGTCGTTGGCCTGCACGGCCAGCCAGGCGTTGCCCTGCATGGCGACGTCGAGGTTGCGGCCGGTCGGTGTCAGCGGGCCCTGGGCGTCGTTGTAGCCGATGGTGGTTTCCAGCGAGTAGGCGCGCGTGGACGCACCGTCGCCGCGCACCGGCACGGCGCGGAAGGCCTGCAGCTCGGCGCGGAAGCCGTTGGTCGTCACGTTGGCGAGGTTGTGCGAGAGCACGTCCTGCCGCTGCATGGCCGCCTTGGCGCCGGCCATCGAGAGGTAGATCATGCGGTCCATCGCGCGTCCTCGCCTTCAGTCGTTAGCGCAGATTCACGATCGTCTGCAGGACCTGGTCCTGCGTCTTGATCGTCTGCGCATTGGCCTGGTAGGCACGCTGGGCCGTCACCATGTTGACGAGCTCGGCGGTCAGGTCGACGTTGCTTTCCTCCAGCGCGCCGGACTGCAGCGCACCCATATTGCCGTCGCCCGGCACGCCGACGACGGCGTCACCCGAGGCCACCGTGCGGATCCAGACGTTGCCGCCCATGGTCTGCAGGCCCTGCGGGTTGCGGAAGCTGGCGAGCTCGACCTGGCCGGCCGGCTTGCTCTGGCCGTTGGAATAGCGGGCCTGGACGATGCCGTCGTTGGCCACCTGGATGCCGGTCAGCTGGCCCGGGGCATAGCCGTCCTGGGTCAGGGCGGTCACCGCGAAGCTGCTGCCGTTCTCGGTCGCACCCGTCAGGTCGAGCTGGATGCCGGCAATGGCCAGCGTCGGGTTGCCGCGCGTGCTGGTGCCGGCCGGCACGGGCATGGAGATCGTGCCGGGCGGTGTCGTTGCGCTGCCGGCGATGGCGGAAGGCGCGCCACCGGTGGGCGGGAAGGTGATGGTGGTGTAGGGCGTCGTCGGGTTGCCGTTGGCATCCAGCGCGATGGCGTTGCCGGACGCGTCGGTGTCGAAGGGCGTGCCGTTGGCCGTCGCGTAGACGTTCCAGACGTCGTTGGGCGGCACCGCGCCGCTGGGGTCGGCCGCGCGTTGGAAGTAGAAGGTCACAGCGACGTCCTGGCCCTTGGCGTCGTAGGTCGTCATGGACGTCGCGTTGTTGTAGGTCGTGCTGTCCTTCAGGTCCATGCCCGTGCCAGCGCCACCGCCGGGGGCGGTGGTCTTCAGGCGGGAGTCGAGGTTGAACTCCATCGAGACCTTGGTCGTCACGGCGGGCGGGATGCCGCCGGTGGGCAGTTGCAGCGGCTGGGCCGTGCCGGGCTGGATGACACCGGCGCCATTGGCCGGGTAGCCCATCAGCTTGAGGCCGTCGTTGTTGACGATGAAGCCATCCTTGCTGACCTTGAACTGGCCGTTGCGGGTGTAACGCGTCGGGTTCACGCCATCGCTGACCTGGAAGAAGCCGCCGCCGTTGATGGCGAGGTCCATGGGGTTCTCGGTGGTCGTGATGTTGCCCTGCGTGAACTGCTGGGCGACGGACTGCAGGCTGGTGCCGATGCCGATCTGGTTGGCACCGGCGCCGTTCAGCGCGGCCGCGTAGACGTCGGAGAACTCGGCCCGCGAGCTCTTGGCCCCGAAGGTGCCGGAGTTGGCGATGTTGTTGCCGATGACGTCCAGGTTCTTGGAGGCGGCGTTGAGCCCGGAAAGGCCTTGCTGGAAGCTCATGAGGGAGTCCTTGCTGTCGTGCGGGGAGTGATCAGTTGACCGAGGAGACGGCCGTGTAGTCCACGGGGCCGAGGCGTTCGAGATTGAGCTTGAGGCTGCCGTTCTCGCTGTAGACGGCTTCCACCTTGTCGTGGGCGTAGAGCGTCGGCGTGACGGCCTTGGCGCCGTTGGTGGCCGTGATGCGGTACTTGAGCTCGGTGCCGTCGGCCGCCTTGCTGCCGGCGGGCCAGGAGAAGGTCTGGCGGCCCGAACCCTGGGCGCCCAGCTGCACGGTGTCGATGACGTTGCCTGCACCGCCGAGGATCTCGAGCTTGACGGTCTGGGCCGCGCCGTCGAGCTCGTAGCTGCCTTCGGCGACGCCGCTCTGGACCTGGATCTTGTCGCTGGGCACGCTGACCTCGCGGCCCACCAGCGAGATGGATTGCAGGGCCTGCATCTGGCCCAGTTGTGACCCCAGGCCCTTGATGCTGGTGTCCAGCGTGGACAGGCTGGTCACCTGCTGGATCTGCGCCATCTGGCTCGTCACCTGGGCGTTGTCCATCGGGTTGAGCGGGTCCTGGTTGTTCATCTGCGCGACGAGCAGCTTCAGGAAGCGATCCTGGGTCTCGGCGGCGTTCTTGGCCGAGGTGGTCGGCGTGCTCGTCGAGCTGCCGTTGAGTGCGGTGATGTCCATCAGCTTTGACCCAGTTGGAGCGTCTTGAGCAGCAGGTTCTTGGCCGTGCTCATGACTTCGATGTTGTTCTGGTAGGAACGCGAGGCCGAGATCATGTTGACCATCTCTTCCACCGGGTTCACGTTGGAATAGGTCACATAGCCGTCGGCATCGGCCTGCGGATGCTTGGGGTCGTGCACGCGACGACCGGGGGTCTGGTCTTCGCTGATATTGGTCACGCGCACGCCGGCGGCGCCGCTGTCGTTGCCCGCGCCCATCAGCTGGGTCTGGAAGACGACCTGGCGCGCCTTGTAGGCCTGGCCATCCGGGCCGGCCACGGTGTCGGCATTGGCCAGGTTGCTGGCGACGACGTTCAGGCGCTGGCTCTGCGCGCTGACCGCGCTGCCGGCGACGTGAAAGATCTGGAACATGGACATGATTCAGTCCTCCATCAGCTCTGGTTGTGCGACTTCATCGCGTCCAGCGTCGTGCGCACGGACGAGTTGATGAAACGCAGCGTCGCTTCGTACTTCACCGAGTTGTCGGCGAAGCTGGCGCGCTCGCGGTCCATGTCGACGCCGTTGCTGTCCAGGCTGGTCTGGGACTGCAGCGCGTAATCCTTGCCGCTCTCGCCGCGTGCGCCGGCCAGCGGGGCGATATGGCCGCGCTGCGTCGCCTGCAGGGCGCCGTTGGTGGCGACTTCGCCGGTCGCTTCACGCAGCGCCTTGGCGAAATCCATGTCGCGGGCCTGGTAGCCCGGCGTGTCGGCGTTGGCGATGTTGCTGGCGAGCTGGCGCTGACGCTCCGCCCGGAGCTGGAGCGCCTGGGTCTGGAAGTTCAGCGTGTCTGTAAGTCGGTTCAACATCTGGGGCCTCTTTCGAGGTGCAGGGCCGGGATGGCTCTTGCGCAAATTGTCTGAAGCAGGCCCGAAAACATGAGCGGGATTAACGGGGCCAAAGCCGCTCAATTCCGACCTAGGGGCGGCCGCTCCCATCTCTAGAGTGGCGGCCATGCTCCGTGCCACCCTGCTCCTCGTCTGCCTGCTCGCTGCCCTGCCTGGGCGGGCGCAGACCGTGCTCGATCCGGCGCTGCTGGAGCGCGTGCGCGTGCTGGCCGAAACGGCCGCGCGTGCCGCCGCCCCCCCCAATACCCGCGTCGCCGTCGAGATCGGCGCCCTGGACGCCCGCCTGCGCCTGGCCCCCTGCCAGCAGGTCCAGCCCTATCTGCCAGCCGGCATGGCCGTCTGGGGCAAGAGCCGCATCGGCCTGCGCTGCACGGACGGCGCCGCGCGCTGGAATGTGACCCTGCCGGTGCGGGTCGCCGTCTTCGGCCGCGCCGTGGTCGCCAACGGCCCCTTGCCGGCGGGCGTGAATTTGTCTCAAGAACAACTGGCCCTGGCCGATATCGACATCGCAGCCGAACCTGGCGCTGTCTTCACCGATCCGGCCTTGCTGATCGGGCGTACGCTGGCGCGCCCGCTCGGCGCCGCCGAGGCGGTGCGCGCGCCGGCGCTGAAGTCGCGCCAGTGGTTTGCCGCCGGAGAGACCGTCCAGGTCCGCGTGGCGGGTGAGGGATTTGCCGTCGCCTCCGAGGCCCAGGCCCTGTCGGCCGGCATCGAGGGCCAGGAGGTCAGGGTGAGGTTTGAAAGTGGCCGCGTTGCCAGCGGCCGGGCCGTCGCCGAACGCCGCGTGGATGTGTTGCTGTGAGCAAACTGCCACGAATCGCAACAACTGGCCGGAAAAACCGGCCAGTTCCCGCTCAAGTTCCTAGGCCAGGGGCCGATACAGGGGGAAACTCCCCTGCAATGCCCTCTGCGGGGCCCGCCCCGCACCCTGGAGAAGCTCATGAAGATCGGTAACAGCCCAGAAGGCAGCGTCAGCCCGCCCAAGGCCGAACGGCCTGCCGCGCGCAAGGCCGAGACCGCCTCCGCGACCGACGTCGTCCGTCAGACCGCCCAGGCCGCCACCTCGGCGCCCAGCGCCCAGGTCGACATTTCCAGCACCGCCAAGCTCGCCGCCAGTGGTGGCGCCGACGATGGCAGCTTCGACGCCGCCAAGGTCGCCCGCATCTCCCAGGCCATCAGTGAGGGTAAGTTCACGGTCAATGCAGACGCGATCGCGGACAAGCTGGTCTCGAATGCGCAAGAATTGCTGGACAGCCGCGTCAACAAGCATTGAACAAGCACTGAACCCATGACCGCCACCGCTCCGTCCACTCTCGGCACCGAACTCGAACAGCCTCTGCTGGCTGTCGAGGCCGCGTTGAACCAGCTCGGCGACGCGCTGGCCCGCCGTGACGCCGCGGCCATCGAACAGCATGCGGCCGAGTTGCACCAGCATCTGGCCCGCGCCGTGCAGAGCTTCAGCGAAGCCGCCCGCACCGGCAGCGTGCCCAGTGCCCTGCGCAACCGCCTCGTGCGTGCCGGTGGCCTGCTGGCCGCCCAGCGCGAAGCCCTGGCCCGCGGCAACGCCTCGCTGGACCGTGCGTTGGACGTGCTGATCCCGAGCGAGCCCACCGGCCTCTACGGTGCCGGCGGCAAGGCAGAGCGCCGCAGCGTTGGCGGTGGCAGCTACCAGGCCTGAGCGACTTCGAATGAAAGAAGCCACCTTGCGAGGTGGCTTTTTTGTGCCCGATCGGTCGGGAAGGCCAAAAGAAAAGCGGCCCCGCAGGGCCGCTTGTTATTGCGCCAGGCGCTGTTTACTTGGCAGCCAGGGCGGTGGCGCGGTGTGCGACCGGGGCCGGGAAGTCGCCCAGTTCGCGAGCGGCGTTTTCGCCATGGTCGGCGGCCAGGGCAGCGGTCTGCTCGGTTTGCAGTTCCGTCGCCTTGACCATCAGGATGGCCTGGCGGGGCAGCTTGGTCGTCGCGACGGCGGCGCTCTTGGCGGCGGCCGGTGCCGTCACTTCGATGCCCTTCTCGCCTTGGAGGACGGCCAGTTCACCGTTGTTGCGGGCGGCCACGAGGTCGGCGATGACGGCTTCGCGGGTGGTCTGGGCGGAGGCAGCACCGGCGGCGATCAGGAGGGCGGTGGCGAAAACGGTAGACAGCTTGCTCATGATGATTTCCTTCAAGTTCCGTGGCGGGTTGTTCCGCCTGGTTTGCTTGGGCATCGCGACCGCGGTGTCCATGGGTTGAACTGTAGGCAGCTCGCCTCAGTAGAAACACCAGTAACCGAGCAATGCGTCGTTCCCAAAAGGAAAACAATCATCGGCGGCTGTTTGCCGTCATGCCGAAAAAAGAGGGAATTGCCAAGGCCCGGCGGAACTCAGCGGGTGGCCGCCTGGCGCACCTTGTCCAGATAGGTGTGGCCGTCCGGCGGCAGGCCGCTGCGTTGCGAGGCCCAGATCATTTCGCCCAGCGCCTCCATGGCCACGTGGTGGGCTTCATGGCGGGAATTGCGCTTGGCCGCCAGCAGGTCGATGGCCTGGCGGATGCCGGAGGGCTGGTCGATGGCGTGCTGCTCGGTGATGGTCAGGTGCATGGACAGGTGCAGGAAGGGGTTGGTGCGGCCTTCCTCGACCGTGTAGACCTTGTCCAGCGCGGCGGCCTCGTCGGCGAGTTCCTCGTGGTACTCGGGGTGCTCGGCGATCCAGTCGGCCGCGATGGCCTCCATGGGGATCAACGGCGCGCCGTCGCGCCATTTGCGATACGTGGCGCAGAAGAAGCGGCGGACTTCGAGCTGGGAGGGAGCGAACATGGCGCGATTGTCGCCGCCGGCCTCAATCCAGTCGGCCTGCCAGGGCTTGCAGCGCGGCCAGCGCGCCCATCGCGATACCGATGCCCAGCGACGCGGCGACGGCCGGCTCGCGGGGGTTCAGGCGCAGGATCTGGCCGCCATGATGGACGGCCACGTGCTGGCTGAAATGGCGCACCGAGGGCACCGCCGTGCCGGCGCCGATCTCGATGACGACCGGGCGTTCGGCCTGCGTCAGCCAGCGGGCCAGGCGAGCTTCCTGCGCGTCGTAGCGGTCGGCGATCCATCCCCAGTCGCCGAACATCAGCAGGTTGGGCCGCAGCAGCCCGCCACAGCCGGGGCAGGCCGGCAATTCGCCCAGCCAGCGGCACTCGGCCTCGTCGATCTGTGGCTCGAGACCCTCGGCCGGCAGCGGCGCCTGGCCGCAGCCGCGCAGGCATTGCAGCCAATGCAGCGAACCGTGGCATTCGTGGAGAGGGGCAGCGTCGAAACCGGCGCGCTGGAACTGACCGTCGACATTGCTCGTGAACACCGCCAGGCCCTGCGGCAGGCGTTCACCCCAGCGCTGCAGCAGGCCGAAGCCGGCATGCGGCACGGTGCGCCGGTACAGCGCCAGGCGGTGGCCGTAGAAGCCCCAGGCCAGCCGCGGGTCGGTCTCGAAGGTGCGAGGCGACGCGACCGTGGTGAAGTCCAGCCCCGCGCGGCCCAGGGCCGGGTAGGCGCGCCAGAAACCCTCGCGGCCGCGGAAGTCCGGCAGGCCGGAGTCGACACCCATGCCGGCGCCGGCGGCGATGACCAGGGCGTCGGCCTGGGTGATCAGCTGGGCGGCCTGGTCCAGCGCCTCCTTCATGAGGATGCGTCGGCGTCCTGCCTGTCCCAGCCGCCGCGCTGGGCCTTGCGGTGGGCGTCCTCGGCCTCGCGTTCGGCGGCGATCAACTGCTCGAACTGCTGGCGGCCCAGTCGGGCGGCGGCGATCAGCGCGCCCTCGTCGCCCTGCAGCGGCACCATGGTGTTGAGCACGTCGATGTTGTGGCGCCTGAAGCGCATGGCCTGGCGGCGTGCGGCGTGCGGCTCCATGCCGGTCAGCTCCAGCACGCTGCGCGCGCTCATCAGCGCGGCGTCGAAGGTCTCGCGCTCGATGTGGCGCACGCCGGCTTCGTGCAGCTGGTAGTAGTGCTGCACATTGCGCGCCCGGGCGACGACGGTGAGCTGCGGGAAGTGTTCGCGCGCCAGCTCGGCGATCTCGACGCTCTGCGCGATGTCGTCGATGGCGATGACGAGGATGCGCCCCGTCGCCGCCCCGGCCGTCTTGAGCATGTCCAGGCGCGTCGCGTCGCCGTAGTAGACCGTCCAGTCGAAGCGGCGCAGGCTCTCGATGGCCTCGGAGTCATGGTCCAGCACGGTGGCTTCCAACCCATTGGCGCGCAGCATGCGGGCGACGACCTGGCCATAGCGGCCGCTGCCGGCAATGATGATGGGCGAGGGCGGCGGCGGCGTGGCCTCGGCGCGCTTCTTGAGGCCGCGGCGGGCGAGCTTCTGCGACATCAGCCGGTCGCCGCCGGTCAGCAGCAGTGGCGTCAGCGCGAGGGACAGCGCGACGGCCGCGACCAGGGCCGAGTTCTGCACCGCGCTGATCATGCCCTCGCTCTGCGCGAGCTGGAAGACGACGAAGCCGAACTCGCCGCCCTGGGCCAGCAGGATGACGAAGGCCGGCCGCTCCACCAGCGGGATCTTCATCGCCTTGGACATCGCAACGAGGACGAAGATCTTGCAGCCCAGCAGGGCCAGCACGAGCAGGGCCACGAAACCCGGCTGGGCCGCCACGGCCTTCAAGTCCAGCCCCATGCCGACTGCGATGAAGAACAGCCCAAGCAGCAAGCCCTTGAAGGGCTCCAGGTCGGTCTCCAGCTCGCGGCGGTATTCGCTTTCGGCCAGCAGCACGCCGGCGAGGAAGGCGCCCAGGGCCATGGACAGGCCGACCAACTGCATCAGGGCCGCCGTGCCCAGCACCAGCAGCAGGGCCGCGGCGGTGAAGATCTCGGGCGTCTTGCTGTGGGCAATCCAGCGCAGGGCGGGCCGCAGCAGCAGGCGGCCGCCGAAGATGATGACGACGATGGCGCCCACGGCCTTGGCGCCGGCCAGCCAGGTGCGGCCATCGCCGTCGTCCGACGTTCCGCTCAGGGCCAGCACCGGCACCAGGGCCAGCACGGGGATGGCGGCGATGTCCTGCAGCAGCGCCACCGAAAGGATGCTTTCTCCCGCCGTCGTGCGGCCGAGATTGCGCTCGGCCAGCACCGCGA
This sequence comes from Roseateles sp. P1_C1_2, assembly GCF_056406535.1. Classification (NCBI taxonomy): domain Bacteria; kingdom Pseudomonadati; phylum Pseudomonadota; class Betaproteobacteria; order Burkholderiales; family Sphaerotilaceae; genus Roseateles; species Roseateles sp. P1_C1_2. The sequence goes on along the minus strand of NZ_JBFUAB010000030.1, from coordinate 67,347 downwards.
GTGCGACGGCGGTGGATGACATCGCCAGGCCCAGGCTGACGACGACGGCGAGTCGCCAGGGGTAGCCGAGAGCGAGGCCGACAAAGGTCAGCGCCGCCGCACAGCCCAGCAACTGCACACTGCCCCAGCCGAAGATCGGCCGGCGCATGGCCCACAAGCGCTTGGGCTCCAGCTCCAGGCCGACGAGGAAGAGCATCAGCACGACGCCGAGTTCGGCGACCTCCGGGATGGCCGTGGATTCAGGGATGAGGCCGAGCACCGCCGGGCCGATCAGCAGGCCTGCGACCAGGTAGCCGAGGATGGAGCCCAGCCTGAGATAGCGGGCCAGCGGCACTGCCAGCACCGCGGCGGCGAGGAAGACGAGGGGCAGTTGCAGCCAGGCGCCGTGGGTCATTCGGCACCCCCGATCGTCGAGAACAGCGGCGGCCTTTCGTCCAGCGCCACGGCCTCCTCGTCGCCGACCTCCGGCGCCGCGAGGTCATGGCACCACTCGGGGTAGTGCGCCAGCCGCTTCACGAACAACTCGGCATGCGCGGTGATCTCGGCGTCTGTCGCGCGGTGGGCGGCGTGCAGGATCTGCGGCGGCAGATAGTGCATGCCGCAGGTCTTGGCCGACTGCTGGTAGGGCAGCAGGAACTCTTCGATGGGGTGATGGTTGTGGCCACCGGGCGCATAGGCCTCGGCACCGCCGCCGGTGGAGGCCACCAGCCAGAAATCCTTGCCATGCAGGGCCGTGCCGCCCGGGCCATAGGCCCAGCCCAGGCGTGGCACTTCGTCCAGCCAGAGCTTTTGCAGGGCGGGCATGCTGTACCAGTAGATGGGATGCAGCATGACGACCAGACGCGCCGCTTCGAGGGCGCGCTGCTCGGCGTCGATGTGGATGTGGAAGTCGGGGTAGAGGCGATAGAGGTCGCGCAACTCGACCCGGTCGGCCGCGGGCGAAGCGCGCAATGCGTCGAGCACGGTGCGGGTCGCGTGGGAGCGGGCCAGGTCGGGATGGGCGGCGAGGACGAGGATGTCGCGGGCGTTGGCGTCGGGCATGGCCCGCGAGGTTAACTTGCTCCTAGAACTTGAAGCTCAGTCCCACTTCCGCCTTCTGCTGCGTGAAGCGGTCGCCGTCGCTGCGGCGCGAGCCGTAGCGGTTGTATTCGACGGTGGCTGACAACTGCGGCGAGAGCTTCCACGCCAGGCCGCTGCCGAACATGGGCCGCACGAAGGACTCGCGATCGGTGTGGCCCAGCGAGTCGCTGGCCTTCAGCCGGTTCAAGGCCAGGCCGACCTTGCCGAAGAGCGCGAAGGAATCGCCGAGCGAGGTGGTGGCTCTTGCGGCCAGGTAGGTGACGCTGGTGGACATCTTCAGCTGGTAGGGAGAACCTGGCGTGGGGTCGGTGGCGTGGTAGCGGCCGAAGGCGCCGTAGCCCAGCTCGGCCGCCCAGGTGGGCGTGAACTGCAGCCCGGCGTACAGCTTCATCGCATGCGGCTTGTTGTCGTTGGCCACGTCATGGCCGTTGATGTTGAAGTTCGCCTCGCCGGGGGTGGTGAGGTTGAAACCGACGTAGGGGTCGGCGGCATGCGCGCAGCAAGTGGCCAGCGCGGCAACGGTGAGGAACAGCACAGCTTTCAAACAAGGCTCCGGGTCGTTGAGGGAGTGACCGGCCATTGTTGAAAGCCGCGCCTTAAGGAACGCCCAAGACGGAGGCTGGCAGCTGCAGCGCGAAGCGCGCGCCGCAGCCGCCGGGCCGTGCGAGGCCATCGCCCAGCATGACCTGGCCGCCCAGCCGCTCGGCCGCCCGCGCCACGATGGCCAGGCCCAGCCCGCTGCCCTGCACGTCATGGCCGGCGCCGCGCCAGAAGCGCTCGAAGGCCAGTGCGCGGTCGTCGGGCGCAATGCCCGGGCCATCGTCGGCCACGGCCAGCCGCGGGCCATCGGGGGTGATGTCGAGGCTCACCTCGACGCGGCCGCCGCGGCCCACATAGCGCAGCGCGTTGTCGAGCAGGTTCTGCAGCACCGACTGCAGCGCCATCATGTCCAGCCGCACCGGCAGGTGGTCCGGCGCGTCCAGCGCCAGCGCGATGCCTCGCTCGCGCGCGGCGCCCGCCTGTTCGGCCAGCCGCTGCGCGCAGAAGTGCGCCAGGTCGAGGGCGGCCGGCGTGGTGGGCTGATCGTTGTCGAGGCTGGCCAGGTCCAGCAACTGGCGCGACAGGTGGGCACTGCGCGCGATGGCGCGTTGCAGTTCGGCGGCGGCGGTCGCGCGCGCCTCGGCGTCGCCCGCGCGTACGAGGGCGTGAGTCTGCGTAGCGACGACAGCCAGCGGTGTGCGCAGCTCGTGCGCGGCCTCGTGCACGAAGGCGCGTTCGCGGGCGCGGCGTTGGCGCAGGCGCTGCAGCAGCGCGTCGAAGGCCTGGCCCAGCGGGCGCAGCTCGCGGTAGCACAGGTCCACGTCCAGCGGTGCCAGGTCCTGCCGCAGGTCCAGGCCGTGCAAGCGGCGCGCAAAGCGGCGCAGCGGCGCCAGGCCCGTGTAGACGGCGATCCACAGCGGCAGCAGCATCAGCGGGAAGCCCACCAGCAGCTGCATGCCCAGCGCCCCACTGGCAAAGCCGAGCAGCTGTGCACGCGACAAGGCCGGCTCGGCCAGCCGCAGCGACCAGCGCGGCCCGTCCTGCCGGTAGGTCCAGTGCATGCGGCCGGCGATGGTCTGCTCACCGACGCCTGGCTTGGCGATGGCGTCGCCGGCTGCCGACGCGTAGACCTGCCGGCCTTCGCGGTCCAGCAACTGCACGCGCAGCGGGCCGGTCGTCATGCTCAACCCCGCGCGCAACCCGTTGATGTAGCGCGTGTGGCCATCGAGCACGCGGGCTGCCAGCACGGCATCGTCGATCTCCTCCAACCCCGCGGCCAGCTGCCGGCCCAACTGGCGCACGCCGGGGTCGGTGGCCAGCTGGTGCTGGATGTCGAGCTGGTCGTCCAACAGCAGCAGCACCGAGCACAGTGTGAAGGCGAGCAGCAGCGCGAGGATGAGCCGGCGCGTCAGCGTGGGTTGCAGCCACTGCAGCTTCATGCGCATTCCAGCCAGTAACCCACGCCGCGCAGCGTGCCGATGCGGGTCGCACCCACCTTGCGGCGCAGGTTGGCCAGGTGCACCTCCAGCGTGCCGAACTCCATCGGCTCGCCCAGCGGCGCCAGGCGCTGCGCGAGCTGGTGCTTGGCGACAACGCCACCACGCTCGCGAGCGAGTTCCAGCAGCAGCTGGAATTCACGTGGTGACAGCGCCAGCTCCACACCCTCCAGCAACACCCGCTGGCGGCGCGGTTCGATCGTCAGGCCGCCCAGCGTCCATTGGTCGCTCGCCTGCTGGGCGCAGCGCCTCAGCACCGAGCGCAGCCGCGCGATCAGCTCCGGCATCTCGAAGGGCTTGATCACGTAGTCGTCGGCGCCGCCATCGAAACCGGCGAGGCGGTCTTCCAGTGCGGCGCGCGCGGTGATGACGAGGACCGGCACCGTGCTGCCCTGGCGGCGCCAGCGCGTCAGCAACTGGCGGCCGTCGCCGTCGGGCAGGGTCTGGTCCAGCAGCACGGCATCCTGCGCGGCGGGGGCGAGTTGCAGGGGCGCATCGGCACAGCGACGCAGCCAGAGACTGCTGTGCCCTTCGGCGTGCAGGGCGGTTTGCAGCGCGGCGCCCAGGTCGAGGTCGTCCTCGATCAACAGAATGTGCATGGGAAATGGATGGCGATGTCGCCTGGGCTACGGTCGGGCGGGGCGCGCGAGGGTAACGTGGCAGCACGACCGCTCCACTCTGGCCACCCCGAATGCGCATCTTCGAGACCCTTGCCGATCTTCAAGCCTTGATCGGCCAGCCCCTGGGCCACAGCGACTGGATCGGCGTCGACCAGGCCCGCGTGAATGCCTTCGCCGAGGCTACCGAGGACCGGCAATGGATCCACGTCGACCCCGAACGCGCCAAGGCGGGGCCGTTTGGCGGGCCGATTGCGCATGGCTTCCTGACGCTGTCGTTGATCCCCTATTTCTTCGAGACCGGCTTTGCGGTGCGCGAGAGCCGCATGGTGCTGAACTACGGCCTCAACAAGGTGCGCTTCACGGCGCCGGTGCCGGTGGGCAGCCGGCTGCGCGCGGGTTTCAAGCTGCTGGCCATGGACGATGTCGCCGGTGGCGCGGTGCAATTGACGGTGGAAGTGGCTGTTGAAGCCGAGGGTATGTCCAGGCCGGTGTGTGTCGCGGAGAGCCTGGCGCGGCATTACCGCTAGCATCGCGGGCTTTCAACGCCCGCTCCACCATGGCCTCCAGCCTGCTTGTTCTTCTCGACGACATCGCCACCCTCCTCGACGACGTGGCGACCATGACCAAGGTCGCCGCCACGAAGACCGCCGGCGTGCTGGGCGACGACCTGGCGCTCAATGCCCAGCAGGTCACCGGCGTCAATGCCGATCGCGAACTGCCGGTGGTGTGGGCCGTGGCCAAGGGCTCGCTGCTGAACAAGGCCATCCTGGTGCCCGCGGCCTTGGCCATCTCGGCCTTTGCCCCGTGGGCCATCACGCCCTTGTTGATGGTGGGCGGCGCCTATCTGTGCTTCGAGGGCTTCGAGAAGCTGGCGCATAAATTCCTGCACAGCGCCGAGGAAGACAAGGCGCATCACGACGAGTTGGTCAAAGCCGTTGCCGACCCGAAAGTCGACATGGCCGCCTTTGAGCGCGACAAGGTCAAGGGCGCCATCCGCACCGACTTCATCCTGTCCGCCGAAATCATCGTCATCGCCCTGGGCACCGTGGCCAGTGCGCCGCTGCAGACCCAGTTGGCCGTGCTGGTGGCGGTGTCCTTCGCGATGACGGTGGGCGTCTACGGTGTTGTGGCCGGCATCGTCAAGATGGACGACGCCGGGCTGTGGCTGTCGCGCAAGGCCGGCGCTGCGGCGCAGGCCGTGGGCCGTTTCCTGCTGGCCGCAGCGCCGCAGTTGATGAAGCTGCTGACGGTGCTGGGCACGGCGGCGATGTTCCTGGTCGGCGGCGGCATCCTGGCGCACGGCATCGCGCCGCTGCACCATGCCATCGCGCATCTGGCCGAGGGCCGGGCTTGGGTTGTGTCGGCCGTGCTGGAGAACGGCGCGAACGGGCTGGTGGGCGTGGTGGCCGGGGCGCTGGTGCTGGCCGGTGTGACGGCGGTGCAGAAGCTGCGCGGGCGTTAAGCCGGGTCGGGCGTCAGGCTCGCAGATCTCGTCCGGGATTCGCGGCGTTCGAGCTGCGCCATCAGGTCTTCGGTACGCAACCGGCGGCCCAGCTTGTGGCCATGGGTGCGCAGCGCCGAGCGCACCTCGTCCAGTTCGCCTTGCGTGGGTCGCAGCGGATGCAGTGCGCGCGCGAGCTGCGGCAGTATGGCTTTGCGCATGAAGCGCTGGCCGGACTGAATGCCTTGCCACACGACGAGAGCAAGGCCGATGAGCCCGAACACCAGGAACAGCGTGCCTTCCTCTTCCGGCATGAGGCCGTGAAGCGATGCCGGCCCCACGACCAACAGCACCAATGCCGCGACGATGGCCAGCAACATTTCCTTGTCGAGGTGGGTCGTGGAGAAGTGTTCCTCGACCTTGCCCGACAGCACCATGAAGGGCTCCCGGATGAGCGCGCCGCGTTCATCGGCGGATAGCGATTGCAGGTCGCCCGCAATGCGCGCCTCCAGCGCGAAACGCTCGCTCCGCGCGTCGTCGATGCCCGGATAGGTCTGCGCGACCAGCTCCGCCAGTGGCGTGCGTGCCTTGCCCACGCCAGCGTAGGTGGCGGGCTCGGCCCGCAGCGTTGTGCCGCACTCGGTGCAGGCGCGCTCGTGTCCCACCAGCTCGCCCTCGCCGGAGCTGATGTAGTAGACGTGGCCCGCCGAGCCCACGCGCACTAGTGTGAAGGCCGTCGTCTTGCGGCAGATGGGACAGAAATCGGCCACCTGGCCGAGCTTCCTGCGGACAATCTTTCTCCCCCAGACGATGAACATCTTGCTTGCTCCCTGGCCGCGGCCTGATCTTTGGGGCAGCATGTTGCCAGCAGTGGCGCCGACCGAAGCTCAACGCAAACCCGCGGCAGGGGCTAGCTGGCGCTGTAGGCCAGCCTGACGTAGATCGGCGCAAACGCCTCGGCCTGTGTGATCTCGAGCAGGCGCTCCTTGGCCAGCTCCAGCATCGCGATGAAGGTGACGACGAGGACGGCGTGGCCGCGGGTCACGTCGAACAGGGCCTCGAACTCGACGAAGCGCTGGCCCTGCAGCCGGCGCAGCACGATGCTCATGTGCTCGCGCACCGACAGCTGCTCGCGGCTGATCTTGTGGTGCTGGTTGAGCTTGGCGCGCCGGAGGATGTCGAGCCAGGCTTCGCGCAGGTCGTCGGTATTGACGTCGGGGAAGTTGGGCGTCAGCGACTGCTCGATGTGCACCTGGGCACGCAGGAAGTCGCGGCCCAACTGCGGCAGGCGGTCCAGCCGCGCGGCGGCCAGCTTCATCTGCTCGTACTCCAGCAGGCGCCGCACCAGCTCGGCACGCGGGTCCTCGACTTCCTTGCCGTCTTCGCTGCGCTTGGGCGGCAGCAGCATGCGTGACTTGATCTCGATCAGCATCGCGGCCATCAGCAGGTATTCGCTGGCCAGCTCGAGGTTGTGCTTGCGCAGCTGCTCGACATAGCTGAGGTACTGGCGCGTCACGTCGGCCAGCGGGATGTCGAGGATGTTGAAGTTCTGCTTGCGGATCAGATACAGCAGCAGGTCCAACGGCCCCTGGAAGGCCTCCAGGAAGACCTCCAGCGCATCCGGCGGGATGTAGAGGTCCAGCGGCATCTGGAACAGCGGCTCGCCATACAGGCGCGCCACCGCCACCGCGTCGACCACCTCGGGCATATCCGGGGCGGCGGACTCGGCGTGGCTGGATTCCTCAGCCATGACGGTCAAGGTTTACTTGCCGGAGGTCTGGTAGACGTAGGGCTGCTGGGGCACGCGGGCGTCGTCGAAGTCGGCCTGCGCGCTGCGATCCTGCGCCTTGTCCCACAGCAGGGCACGGCCGGCGCGCTGTTCGGCCTCCAGCGTCGGGCGCTGGGCCTTCAGCTGCTCGATGAAGGAGGTGACTTCGGACTTGTAGGGCTTCCAGAACAGGGGCATGGCGGTCTCTTGGGCTAAGGGACTGATTTTAGATCGGCGATGCCGGGCACGATGGCGGCGTCGCCCAACTCGGCCGCCAGCCCGGAGCGGCGCAGCAGATCCAGGGGCTGGGTGTTGACGTGGGCGAGCACCAGGGCCACGCCGCCCTTTGCCAGGGTGCGGTGCAGCTCGCGCAGGGCTTCCATGCCCGAGGTGTCCATGACGACGAGGCGGTGCATCTCGAACACGACGGCTCGCGTGCCCATGGGTAATTGCTCGGGAAGCGACTCGATCTTGCCGACCGCGCCGAAGAAGAGGGCGCCGTAGAGCTCATAGGCGACCACGCCCTCAGGCAGGGGGCCGGCGTCGAAGCGGCTGATCGTGAACAGCTGGCCCATGCGCCAGACGAAGAAGACGCAGGACGCGATCAGGCCTACTTCCACGGCGACGGTCAGGTCGGTTACGACGGTCAGCGTGAAGGTGCCCAGCAGCAGCGTGCGATAGCTGAGCTTGAAGCGGCGCAGCCGGGCGAACTCGTGCCAGTCGCCCATGTTCCAGGCCACCACGAGCAGGATGCCGGACAGGGCGGCCAGTGGCACGTGCATGGCCAGGGGCGCGGCCACGAGCAGGATGAGCAGCAGGCTCAGCGCATGCACGATGCCAGCAACGGGGCTGCTGGCGCCGGCGCGGATGTTGGTGACCGTGCGGGCGATGGTGCCGGTGGCCGGCATGCCGCCGAACAGCGGCGCCACCAGGTTGGCGATGCCCTGGGCCATCAGCTCCTGGTTGGGGTCGTGGCGGGGCAGGTCGGGCGTCAGCTTGTCGGCCACGCGGGCGCAAAGCAGCGATTCGATGGCGCCCAGCAGCGCCAAGGTCAGGGTCGGGATGACGAGCTGGCGCAGACCGTCCCAGCTGACGTCGGGCCAGGCCAGCGCGGGCAGGTTCCGGGGGATGCCGCCGAAGCGGCTGCCGATGGTTTCCAGCGGCAGGTTCAAGAGCGCGGTGGCCAGCGTGGCGCCCACGAGCGCGATGACGGTGCTGGGCAGCAGCGCCAACCAGCGCCGTACGCCGCTCAGGGCCTGCTGCCCGATGTTCTTGGGCCAGAGCAGCACCACGGCCACGGCCGCGCCAGTCGTCGCAACGGCCCAGGGATTGAAGCCTGCCGCGTGCGCGCCCAGCACGCCGATCTGGCCGAAGAAGTCGGCCGGCATGGGCACTCGTGACAGGCCCAGCGCGTCCTTCAACTGAGCCAGTGCGATCAGCACGGCGATGCCGTTGGTGAAGCCGGTGACGATGGCCACCGGGATGTAGCGCACCAGCACGCCCAGCTTGAGAGCGCCCATGGCGAACAGCAGCACACCGGCACCCATGGTGGCGAGCAGCAGATTGGCCAGGCCGTGGCGCTGCAGGATGCCGTATACGACGACGATGAAGGCGCCGGCTGGGCCGCCGATCTGCACGCTGGAGCCGCCCAGCAGCGAGATCAGCAGGCCGGCGATGATGGCGGTGGCCAGGCCTTGCTCGGGTCGCAGGCCGGAGGCGATGGCGAAGGCCAGGGCCAAGGGAAGGGCGACGATGCCGACGGTCAGGCCGGCGCCGAGGTCAGCGAGGAAGCGCTCCCGCGTGTAGCCCGACCGCAGCGCAAGCGCGCGGGGCCGGAAGGGGTGGAGCTTGGGTAGTGGCATGGAACCTCCGAGGTGGCGACGACGCGGTGGGCGAGGTCGCGGCTGGAGGTCCGCAGTGGTAGCGCTCGGCGATGAAACGCCGGCGCCGAGAAGGGCCGAGCAGCGAACGGGGCGTTGCCCGGCGCATGGTGCTCAGCGCACCCGCATGCCAGGCTGGGCGCCGCTGTGGGGCTCCAGCACGAAGATGCCCGGCTGGGCCTTTTCGTCGGCATGGCTGGCGGCCAGCACCATGCCCTCGCTGATGCCGAACTTCATCTTGCGCGGCGCGAGGTTGGCGACCAGCACGGTCAGCTTGCCTTCCAGGTCTTCCGGCTTGTAGGCACTGCGGATGCCGCTGAAGACATTGCGCAGGCGGCCTTCGCCAGCGTCCAGTGTCAGGCGCAGCAGCTTGTCCGAGCCTTCGACGAGTTCGGCCTTGACGATCCTGGCGATGCGCAGGTCAACCTTGGCGAAGTCGTCGATCTTGATCTCGGCCGCGATGTCCTCGCCGCCGGGCACGACCTTGGGCGCCGGCGGCGCCTCGAACAGCTGCTCGACCTTGGCGAGGTCGACACGCTGCATCAGGTGCTGGTAGCCGCCGATCTGGTGGGCGCCAAGGGCGCGGGCGCTGTCGCTCCACTGCAGCGGTGCGATCTTCAGGAAGGACTCGACCTGGGCGCTCAGTGCCGGCAGCACGGGCTTGAGATAGAGGGTCAGCAGGCGGAAGGCCTCGATGCAGACGCTGCAGACGTCGTGCAGGGCCGTGTCCATGCCTTCCTGCTTGGCCAGCTCCCAGGGCTTGTGCTGGTCGACAAACTCGTTGACCTTGTCGGCCAGCAGCATGATCTCGCGGATGGCCTTGCCGAACTCACGCGCTTCGTAGAGCTCGGCGATGGCGCCGCTCTGGGCGCGCAGCGCGTCCAGCAGCATGCGGCCTTCCACGCCGAGGTCGCCGCTGAGGTGGCCGTCGAAGCGCTTGGTCAGGAAGCCCGCGGCGCGTGACGCGATGTTGATGAACTTGCCGACCAGGTCGCTGTTGACGCGGGCCGCGAAGTCCTCGGGGTTGAAGTCGATGTCCTCGACCTTGGCATTGAGCTTGGCGGCGATGTAGTAGCGCAGCCATTCGGCGTTCAGGCCGAGGGCGAGGTACTTCAGCGGGTCCAGGCCGGTGCCGCGGCTCTTGCTCATCTTCTCGCCGCCGTTGACGGTCATGAAGCCATGCACGAAGACGTGGTTGGGCGTCTTGCGGCCGCTGAAGTGCAGCATGGCCGGCCAGAACAGCGTGTGGAAATACGTGATGTCCTTGCCGATGAAGTGGATCTGCTCCACCGCCGGGTCGGCCATGAAGGCGTCGTAGTCCCTGCCAGTCTTGCCGAAGTAGTTCTTCAGCGAGGCGAGGTAGCCGATGGGGGCGTCCAGCCAGACGTAGAAATACTTGCCCGGCGCGTCGGGAATCTCGATGCCGAAGTAGGGCGCGTCGCGGCTGATGTCCCAGTCGCTGAGCTTGTTGTTGCCGTCCTCGTCGGTCTCGAACCACTCACGGATCTTGTTCAGCACCTCGGGTTGCAGGCGCCCGGCCTCCTGCGTCCACTGGGTCAGGAAGTCGACACAGCGCGGGTCGCTCAGCTTGAAGAAGTAGTGCTCGCTGGTCTTGAGCAGCGGCGTCGCGCCGGACAGCACCGAGTAGGGGTTCTTCAGCTCCGTCGGCGCATAGACGGCGCCGCAGACCTCGCAGGAGTCGCCGTACTGGTCCTTCGCGCCGCATTTGGGGCACTCGCCCTTGATGAAGCGGTCCGGCAGGAACATGGACTTGGCCGGGTCGAAGAACTGCTCGATGGTCTTGGTCGAGATCAGCTCGTTGTGGCGCAGCGCGAGGTAGACGGCCTTGGACAGCTCGTGGTTCTCGGGCCCGTCCGTCGAATGCCAGTTGTCGAAGCTGATGTGGAAGCCGTCGAGGTATTGCTTGCGGCCGGCCGCGATCCCGGCGACGAAGTCCTGCGGCGTCTTCCCGGCCTTCTCGGCCGAAATCATGATCGGCGCGCCGTGGGCGTCGTCCGCGCAGACGAAATGCACTTCGTGGCCCGCCATTCGCTGGAAGCGCACCCAGGTGTCGGCCTGGGTGTACTCCATGATGTGGCCGATGTGGAAACCGGCGTTCGCGTAGGGCAGGGCGGTGGTGACGAAGAGCTGGCGGGGCATGGGCGCTGAGAGCGGGAGGATGCGGACGGAACTGCGGATTCTAGGTTTGCGGGTTGGCGGGGGCGGCCGGGTCGGCGGCGGCCTCACCATCGGCTTGCGGCTCATCCGGGGTGTCGGGCTCGTCGGGCTTGCCGCTGAGCTTGCGCTGGCGCTTCTCTTCGGCCTTGCGTTTCTTGGCCAGCTCGCGCTGGCGTTTTTCGTAGCTGTAGTTCGGGGTAGCCAAAATGGACTCTCCTTGAGGTGGCCGGCCCAATGTAGCTTGCGATGGCGCCGGCAGCGCTACCAAGTTGCAGCCGAAAGCTCGGCAGCGCATCAAGGATCGCGCTTAAGTCACTGATTTGTAACGCTTCTGAAAGCTATCCACCGACTCTGTGGAAAACTTTGTGGAGAACCCCCCTCCATCGCAGCCAAGCCCTTATGGAATGCGGGTCCGCTTAGGTTGCTCAATTTCTAGGCAGCTGCGGTTCGTTTATATGAATCAATAACTTAGCGTCATGGCACGGAGAGCCCATGCGGCAGGGGGCAGGAGGGCTGGCGGGGCTTGACGCCTTCCAGGTTTGGGGATAAGTCAAGCCGCCAAGTGCAGATGTCACGGGTTGGAATGACATTTCGATGCGCTTTGTCCCCGCCCGCTGTGGACAAGTCTGTGGGCCGACTGACGACATCGACGCTAAGTGCTTGATCGGCCTGCCCGGCGCTTGCAATGCCCGTTTTTGAGGCGTCGCGGTGGAGGCGGTCTGGGGGCAGTCCCCAACAGGCAGGCTGGGGCCGGCAGCTAAACTCGCGCCCTTTTGAACGGGCGGCAGCGGCGCAATGGCGGATTTGACGAGGGAAAGTGGCGGGCGCGGCAAGAGCGCAGCGCGCGCCGGCACTTTCGAATTGAAGTCGCGCCGCTTCAGCCTGTTGGGCTTGGTGCTGCACAGCGCCGACATGGACGAGCTGGCGGCCGACTGGGCCCAGCGCGCCGGTGCCGGCGGCTTCGAGCATGAGCCGGTCGTCATCGACCTGAGCCAGCTGACGCGCGCACCGGCCGCCGCGACCGCACCCGTTGAAGGCCAGGCACCGCTGGCGCTGGAGGGCCCGGCCCCCGTCGACCTGAAGGCCATCGTCGACCTGCTGCGCAACAGCCAGCTGCAACCCGTCGCCGTGGCGGGTGCAACGGCCGAGGAACTGGCCCTGGCGCACGAGCTGGGCCTGGCCGACGCGGCCGACGAGCCGGTCAGCGAACGCGCTGCCATGGCGCCCGCCGAGACCGTGCGCGAGGTGGTGCGAGAGATCACCGTCGAGAAATTCATCGAGAAGCCCGCCGCGCCCGCGCCGACGATGGTCATCGACAAGCCGCTGCGCTCCGGCCAGCGCATCTATGCCAAGGGCGGCGACCTGGTCGTGCTGGCCCTCGTGAACCATGGCGCCGAGGTCATCGCCGACGGCAGCGTGCATGTCTATGCACCGCTGCGCGGCAAGGCCATCGCCGGTGCCCGTGGCGACACCTCGGCACGCATCTACGCGCACAGCCTCGAGGCGGAGCTGCTGTCGATTGCCGGCATCTACCGCACGACCGAGAACCCGCTGCCGGCCGATGTGGCGGGCAAGCCGGCCCAGGTCCTGCTGGATGGCGAGAAGCTGCTGATGCTGCCGCTGGCCTTCTGAAACCGATTGAACTGAACGAACAGGAAAGCTCCAGATGACCAAGATCGTCGTCGTCACCTCCGGCAAGGGCGGGGTCGGCAAGACCACCACCAGCGCGAGCTTCGCCACCGGCCTCGCCATGCGCGGCCACAAGACCTGCGTCATCGACTTCGACGTCGGCCTGCGCAACCTCGACCTCATCATGGGTGTCGAGCGTCGCGTCGTTTACGACTTGATCAATGTCGTCAACGAAGAGATCAAGCTGACCCAGGCGCTCATCAAGGACAAGCAGCTCGACAAGCTCTACATCCTGGCCGCCTCGCAGACGCGCGACAAGGATGCGCTCAAGCAGGAAGGCGTCGAGCGCGTGCTGAACGAACTCAAGGCGATGGAGTTCGACTTCATCGTCTGCGACTCGCCGGCCGGTATCGAGACCGGCGCGCTGATGGCCATGCACTACGCCGACGAGGCGCTGGTGGTGACCAACCCCGAGGTCTCCTCGGTGCGCGACAGCGACCGCATCCTGGGCATGCTGAGCAGCAAGACCAAGCGCGCCATCGAAGGCGGCGACCCGGTCAAGGAGCACCTGCTCATCACGCGCTACAACCCGAACCGGGTCGAGGGCGGCCAGATGCTGAGCCTGGACGACATCCACGAGATCCTGCGCACGCCGCTGATCGGCGTCATCCCCGAAAGCGAGAGCGTGCTGCAGGCCTCCAACCAGGGCACGCCGGCCATCCACCTGGCCGAGACCGATGTGGCCGAGGCCTACAAGGACGTCGTCGCGCGCTTCCTGGGTGAGGACAAGCCCATGCGCTTCACCGAAGCCGTGAAGCCCAGCTGGTTCAAGCGCGTCTTCGGCGCCAAGTGATGGGAGCCGCGCAATGGGATTCCTGAACTTTTTCCTCGGCGAGAAGAAGAGCTCGGCCAGCGTCGCCAAGGAGCGGCTGCAGCTCATCCTGGCGCACGAGCGCAACGGCCGCAGCTCCAGCCCCGACTATCTGCCCCAGCTGCAGAGGGAGCTGGTCGCCGTCATCAGCAAATACGTGTCGATCAACCCCGACGACATCAAGGTCCACATGGAGCGCCAGGGCGACCTGGAAGTGCTCGAAGTGAAGATCGAACTCCCGGAAACTCGTTGACCCCTCGCCCAGTCTCGCCGCGCTGAACGCGGGCGAGCCTGGTCGGTCCCCCAAGGGGACGGCGATGCACGCGGCATCGAGCCGCGCGCACATCGCCCTGGTGGGCCGGCTTGGGAGCGGCCCGGCGCTCGGCCCGAATACAGGTCGCTAAGCGCGTGGCTGCGCAGCGCGGGCCTGCTCGCGCCGCATGAAGAGATAGAGGCTCTCGACCTTGGCGCGCGCCCACGGCGTCTTGCGCAGGAACTTCAGGCTCGACGCCACGCTGGGGTCGATGCGAAAGCATTTGATCTCGATGCGCTGGCCCAGTTCGGCCCAGCCGAAATGCTCGACCAGCGCGGTCACGATGGCCTCGAGCGTGAGGCCGTGCAGCGGGTCTTTGGAAGGGGTGGCGGGCATCGTTTGCGTGAAGCGAAATCGGTAGTTTCGTTGGTGTTCGGGCCGAGCGCCGGGCCGCCCCAAGCCGGCCCGCCTGGCGATGTTGACCGGGCTTGATGCCCGGTCAATCGCCGTCCCCTCGGGGGACCGACCAGGCCCGCCCGCGTTCAGCGGCGCGAGACTCGGCGAGGGGCTTGTCTATTCGTGCGTGAACTGGTCTGAGTTCTTGCCCTTGTACTGGGCGTAATAGCGCTTGATCTCCGCCATGTCGGCATCGACGTCGCCGGTCGGCCTGAAGATGGGTCCCAGGCCGACGAGCTTGCGCGGGTAGTCCATGTGGGCCATGACGATGGGCAGCTTGGCCGTGACGGCGATCCAGTAGAAGCCGGTCTTCCAGTAGATGGTCTTGCTGCGTGTGCCCTCGGGCGGCACGATGAGCTGCACCGGGCCGTCGGCGGCCTGCAGGGCCTCGGCCGAGGCCGCGACGAGATTGTTGGATTGGCTGCGGTCCACCGGGATGCCGCCCAGCCAGCGCATCAGCCCCCCGAACGGGAATTTGAAGATCGAGGCCTTGCCCATCCAGTAGGGCGTCAGCCGCAGCGCGAAGGCGGTGAAGAGGGTGTAGGGCAGGTCCCAGTTGCTGGTGTGCGGTGCGGCGATGAAGACGCTCTTGCGCGCCTCGGGCAGCAACTCGCCCTGCACGGTCCAGCCGGCGAGCTTGAGCCAGGCCACGGACAAGCCGCGCAGCACGGTGCTGACCCCGGGAGTCGTGAAGATGGTTCGGTGCATGGCCGCAATTGTCCCGCCGCGCCGGCCTGCCTCAATCTGAGGCAGAGCAATAAAACTGCTGTTCTGCCAAGGACTTGGGCTTGCAGCCCGCAGGCTGTTCACGGGGTTGTCCACAGCGGCTGTGGACGGCCGTTGCGGCTCATGCCGCGCTTCCTGCCGTTGGTCGCACGCCCGCTTGCCGGGAGCACGGTCTGCCGCGATGCTGCGCGCCGTCCCCGCCACTCGCGAGCCCCCCATGCGCCACTCATCGATTTCCGTCGCCGTCCTGCTGTCGTTGTTGATCACTGCGGTCCAGGCCGGCCAGCCCGCCACGCCCGCGGCCATGGCCGCGTATGCCGACAAGCTGCTCGACGAGAGCAAGCTCGGCAAGGACGGCCCTGGCGTGACCGTGCTGGTGGCGCGCGGCGACCAGCTGCTCTACAAGGGCGCCCGCGGCATGGCCAGCGTCGAGCTCGGCGTGCCCCTGCAGCCCGACCAGCTGATGCGCATCGGCTCCGTCACCAAGCAGTTCGCCGCTGCGGCCCTGCTCAAGCAGATCGACGAAGGCAAAGCCCGCCTGGACGACCCGCTTTCCAAATTCCTGCCCGACTATCCCAACGGCAGCCAGATCACGCTGCTGCAACTGCTCAACCACACCTCGGGCGTCAAGAGCTACACCGGCATCGCCGGCTATATGGGCAACCTGGTGCGCCGCGACCTCAGCACGGCCGAGCTGATCAAGGAGTTCAAGGACCAGCCGGTGGACTTCGCACCTGGCGAGAAGTGGGCCTACAACAACTCCGGCTATGTGCTGCTCGGCGCCGTCGTCGAGGCCATCTCGGGCAAGAGCTGGCACCAATCCATCGACGAGCTGCTGCTCCAGCCGGCCCACATCACGAGCGTGCACTACCAGGCCGGCGACAAGCTCTTCAAGGGCATGGCCCAGGGCTACACGCTGAACGGGCGGCGTGAAGTGGCGCCAGCGGGCCTGCTCAGCATGACCCAGCCCCATGCGGCCGGCGCGCTGATCGCCAACACCGAAGGCCTGTGGCGCTGGAACCAGGCCCTGCACGGCGGCAAGCTGATCAGCAAGGCCAGCTACGACGGCATGATCACGCCCGTCAGCCCGGCCAAGGCCTTCAACTACGGCTTCGGCATTGGTACCGGCACGCTGCGCGGCCAGCCCATGCTGTCGCACGGCGGCGGCATCCACGGCTTCGTGTCGACGCTGAACTATCTGCCGCAGAGCCAGACGACGGTTGCCATCCTGCGCAACACCGACGGCCCGGGCTTCAACATGGACCTGGTGGCGCGCAAGCTGGCGGCATTCGCGATCGGCGAGCCTTTTGCGGAACCCAAGGCTGCGGCCGTGCCGGCCGAGCAGCTGAAAAGCGCGGAAGGTATCTATGCCCGTGAAGACAAGCAGACGCGCTTGCTGCGCGTGAAGGAGGGCGTGCTGCACAGCCAGCGCAGCAGCGGTGGCAGCAACGCCTTGATCGCTCTCGGCGGTGACCGCTTTGCCTTTCCCGATTCATTGACCTGGCTGCAGATCGAGCGCGGCGCCGATGGCRGGCCCGTCGCCGCCCGCGTCTTCAACAATGGCGAGAACGAGGCCGAGCGCTGGGTGCGCAACGGCGAGTTGCCGCCCGAGCTGGCCTTCATCACGCTGAGCCCCGCCCAGATGCAGGCCCTGGTGGGCGACTACAGCTCCCCGCAGTTCTCGGTGCGTGTCTTCATCGATGAACGGGGACGCCTGCAGGGCCAGGCGCCGGGTCAACCGGCTTTCGAGCTGAAGGCCAGCACGCCGCGCCGCGCCCATGTGCCCCAGGTCGACGCCCAGCTCGACTTCGGTGCCGAGGAGGGGCAGGCCGCTTCGGTGACGCTGCTCCAGGGTGGGCAGAAGCTGCTCATGCCGCGGAAGTGATCGTCACATCGCTGCGCGCCTCCGCGACGCAGGGCAGGATGAACCCATCCGCCTTTTCCTCGTAGGACAGGCCCGGCCATTCGACGCGGTATTCGATGCGCCCCTCGACGAGGCGCGAGATGCAGCTGCGGCAGGTGCCCGTGCGGCAGGACCAGGGCAGTTTGAGCCCGGCAGCCAGGCCGGCCAGCAGCAGCGTCTGGTCGGCCGCGGCCGTGAAGGTCTCGCCGCCGGGTTGCAGCGTCACTCGGAATGTCTCGGACATGACCGCCATCATGCCGTCCCGGCCCTAATATGGCCGTGCCGGTTCGCAAGACCGGCAGCGTTCTCAGGGCGGGGCGGAATTCCCCACCGGCGGTATGCGCTCGATGAAAAGAAGTTGAGCGCGAGCCCGCGAGCGCCTTTGCCGCGCAATCGGCGAAGGGTCAGCAGACCTGGTGCGATGCCAGGGCCGACGGTCACAGTCCGGATGAAAGAGATCGCGTGGCGGAAACGCCGAACGAGTCCCTTGCGGGCTGCGTATCCCTGCTTTGGGCGATCTGCGGCGTTGCAAATCCTCGCCATGGCAGCGGCCATGGCTGTGGTTTGCGCCTTGCAGCTCATCCCAAACCAGGGCGCGCCGCCTCGCAATGAACTCGCCCGGCGTTCCCCGGCGTGCTTGCGTTGAGCGGGCACGCCGCTGCTGCGTGCGCTTGCCCTGATTCTGGAAAAACCGTCTTTCAAGAGGACACCATGAATCAGACCCTCAATCCCGTTTTCAATCTGACCCGCCTGCCGCGCGTGGCCATCCTGGCCGCCAGCTGGCACAAGGACATCGTCGGCGTCGCCGTGTCGGCCATCCGCAGCGAGTTCGGCCGATGTCGGATTCCCGCCGAACAGGTCACCGTCATCGACGTGCCCGGCGCCTTCGAGATCCCGCTGCATGCGCAGCGCCTCGCGCGCACGGGTCGTTTCGACGCCGTCATCGCCTGCGCGCTGGTCGTCGACGGCGGCATCTACCGCCACGACTTCGTCGCCCAGACCGTCATCCAGGCGCTGATGGATGTGCAGCTCGAAACCGATGTGCCCGTGTTCTCCGCCGTGCTGACGCCGCACCACTTCCACGAGCATGGCGAGCACAAGCGCTTCTTCGCCGAGCATTTCTCCACCAAGGGCCAGGAGGTGGCGCGCGCCTGCCTCGCGACAATAGCGAGCCTGGACCAGCTGAACACGCTGTCCGCCTGATCTTGCCCCCGGCGCGGTGCCCTCCCTGGCGCCGCGCCATTTGAATCGCCCCATGCTCGCCGCCCGCTACCTCGCCGGCTACCCGCCGGAACTGATCGCTCAAGCCGAGCAACTCCGCCTGGACGGCCGCCTTGCCGACCATCTCGCCCGCCGCCTGCCCGAACGCCACGAGGTGCGCAGCGACACGGCCCTGTTCGAGCTGGTGCAGGAGCTGAAGAACCGCCACATGCGCAATGCCGGCCCGCTGCAGTACGTCGGCTTCGACGCCAAGCTGCGCGTGCTGCAGCAGGCGCTGGGCACGCACACCCGCCGCACACAGGTGCAGGGGGCCAAGCTCAAGACGCGCCGCGAAATCCGCGTCGCCACGCTGTTCAAGGAGGCGCCGGCCGCGCTGCTGAACATGATCGTCGTGCACGAGCTGGCCCATTTGCGCGAGCTGGAGCACAACAAGGCCTTCTATCAGCTCTGTCAGCACATGGAGCCGGACTACTTCCAGCTCGAGTTCGACCTGCGGCTCTACCTCATGCATCTCGAGGAATCGAAATGATCCTCCTCGCCCCGATGGAAGGCCTGCTCGACCACATCCTGCGCGACGTGCTGACCCGCGTTGGCGGCGTGGACCGCTGCGTGTCCGAGTTCATCCGCGTCACTGACCAGCTGCTGCCCAAGCGCGTCTTCACGCGCATCGTGCCGGAGCTGAACAACGGCGGCCGCACCGCCGCCGGCGTGCCGGTGCACCCGCAACTGCTGGGCTCGGACGTGAACTGCCTGGCAGAGAACGCCGCCCGCCTGGCCGAGCTCAAGCCCGAGGGCATAGACCTGAACTTCGGCTGCCCCGCCAAGTGCGTGAACCGCCACCGCGGCGGCGCCGTGTTGCTGGACGAACCGGAGCTCATCCACGAGATCGTGGCCGCCGTGCGCCGCGCGGTGCCGGCCGACGTGATGGTGTCGGCCAAGATGCGCCTGGGCTATCTGGACGACAGCAGGACGCTGGACGTCGCCCGCGCCATCCATGCGGCGGGCGCACAGGAGATCGTCGTCCACGCCCGCACCAAGGCCGATGGCTACAAGCCGCCGGCCTACTGGGAGCGCATCGCCGCCGTGCGCGAAGCCGTGCCGCTGACCATCATTGCTAACGGCGAGATCTGGAGCGTCGAGCATGCCGAGCTGGCGCGCGAACGCAGCGGCTGCGAGCACCTGATGCTGGGCCGCGGCATGGTGGCCGACCCCGGCCTGGCGCTGCGCGTGGCGGGCCGGAGCACCGAGCCGGTGCCCTGGCGCGAGCTGTTGCCGCTGATGCAGGTCTTCTTCGACCAGGTGCGCGCCCATGTCGCGGCCAAGCACCAGGGCGGGCGGCTCAAGCAGTGGCTGCACTATCTGAAGCGCGCCTACCCCGAGGCTGACGCGGCCTATGCCGAGCTGCGCACGGTGAACGACGCCGGCGAGCTGGCGCGCCGGCTCTTCGCCTAGTACTGCAGCTTGGGGTACCAGTCCTTGTCGCGGCCCTCGGGCGTCAGGTCCAGCATGGACCACAGCGACGCGATGTCCGGCGCGTCGCGCGGGTCCTGGTCCGGGTCGGCCATCTCCCGGGTCATGGCGCTGGACCAGAACAGGCGCACCTGGTCGCCGTCGCGCTTGAACACGACCAGGGCCGGGTTCTCGCTGCCGTCGGGGTTCAGCAGGCCGAGGTCCTTGGCGTAGTCGTCGCCGACGGTCTGCACGAAGTTCAGGTCGCGCCAGCCGCGCTGCTGCGCAAAGGCGTACTGCCGCTCGACCGGCGAGCGGCCGAGGATCTTCAGCGCCACGCGCTGCTTGATATCGGCCGCATTGCCATTCACGGCGCCCAGCCAGTTGGTGCACATCGGGCAGGGCCGCTCGCGCTGCGGGCCGTACATCCAGAAATAGGTCACCAGCGCCTGCTGGGTGCCGAACAGTTCGAGCAGGCTGACCTCGAAGCCCTGTTCGTCCTTGAAGCGATAGGCCTTGTCGATGACCGGCCCGGGCGGCAGCGCGCGGCGCTGCTCGGCCAGGCGCGTCATGTGGCGGCGGAACTCGATCTCCTCGGCAAGCAGGGCCTTGCGAGCCTTCAGGTACTCGGCCGAGGCGCCGGGGAAGGGGATGTTGGCCTTGTCGGCCAGCTGGGTGGCGGGGGTGAGCTGGGCCATGTGCAATCTCCAGTCAGGCCAGAAAGCCTAACTCCGATGTCGGCCGGCATCGCCCCCGGGTGGTAACAGATCGCGCAGGTGCTCAGCTCGGCTGCTTGGTGATGCGCAGATAGGGCTTGGGCGCCTTCCAGCCCTGCGGGAACAGCGTCTTGGCGTCTTCGTCGGACACCGAGCCGGCGATGATGACGTCGTCGCCCTGCTTCCAGTTCACCGGCGTGGCGACCTTGTGCTTGGCGGTCAGCTGCATGCTGTCCAGCACGCGCAGGATCTCGTCGAAGTTGCGACCCGTCGTCATCGGATA
Organism: Roseateles sp. P1_C1_2; assembly: GCF_056406535.1. Lineage (NCBI taxonomy): Bacteria > Pseudomonadati > Pseudomonadota > Betaproteobacteria > Burkholderiales > Sphaerotilaceae > Roseateles > Roseateles sp. P1_C1_2. The sequence continues at coordinate 46,837 of NZ_JBFUAB010000030.1, read as the reverse complement.
GGTCAGCATCAGCTTGATGCGCTTGTCCGGGCCGACGATGAAGACCGAGCGCACGGTGGCGTTGGTCGCCGCGGTGCGGCCCTCGGACGTGCCGTCGATGTCGGCCGGCAGCATGTTGTAGAGCTTGGCGACGTTGAGGTCATGGTCGCCGATCATGGGGTACTTGGGCAGATGGCCTTGCGTCTCCTCGATGTCGGCGGCCCAGCGGTGATGGTTGTCCACCGGGTCCACCGACAGGCCGATCAGCTYGGCGTTGCGCTTGGTGAACTCGGGCTCGATCTTGGCCATATAGCCCAGCTCCGTCGTGCACACCGGCGTGAAGTCCTTGGGGTGGGAGAACAGCACGGCCCACTTGTCGCCGATCCAGTCGTGGAACTTGATCTCGCCTTGGGTGGTCTGGGCGGTGAAGTCGGGGGCGATGTCATTGATTCGCAGGGACATGGGGCTCTCCTAGGTGGCCGGGGGAAGACGTGGATCATAGGAACGAAGCAAGGACCTGTTGCGCATGAGCTTGTTCGCGCAGCGTCTATGTGGCGGCGCCGAAAGCGGCCCGATAGGCGCGGGGCGCCAGGCCCAGCCGCGCCTGGAAATGGTGGCGCAGCGCCTGCACGCTGCCAAAGCCCGCCTCGGCGGCCACGCGCTCGACGGGCAGGGCACTGGCCTCCAGCAGGCGCTGGGCCTCGGCCACCCGTTCGGCGATCAGCCAGTCGCCGGGTGACTGGCCCGTGGCCTCGGTGAAGCGGCGCAGGAAGGTGCGCGGACTCATCAAGGCGGCCTCGGCCATGCGCTCCACCGTCCACGGCGCGCGCAGGTCGGCGCGCACCTGCTCCAGCACGCCGGCCAGCCGATGGCCGCGGTCGGCCGGCACGGGCCGCTCGATGAACTGGGCCTGGCCGCCGCTGCGGTGGGCCGGCATGACGAGGCGGCGCGCCACGCTGTTGGCGGCCTCGACGCCGAAATCGCCGCGCACGATGTGCAGCATCAGGTCGATGCCGGCGGCGCTGCCGGCCGAGGTCAGCACGCGGTCTTCCTCGACGTAGAGCACGCCGGCGTCGACGGCTATCGAGGGATGGCGTTCGCGCAGCTTGTCGGCGTAGCGCCAGTGCGTGGCCGCACGCCGGCCGTCCAGCAGGCCGGTGGCGGCCAACGCGAAGGCGCCCGAGCAGATCGACGCCAGCCGCGCGCCGCGTTGCCAGGCCTGGCGCAATCGCTTCGCGAAGGCCTCGGGCACCGGCACGTCGGCACCCTTCCAGCCGGCCATGACGATGAGGTCGGCGCGGTCCAGCAGCTCGATGCCACCGTCGCTCGTCACGCTCAGGCCGCCATGCGCCCGCAGCGGCCCGGGCTCGATGGCGGCACTGGCGAAGCGGTACCAGCCCGGTCCCATCTCCGGCCGCGCCAGGCCGAAGATCTCGGCGGCGATGGCGAACTCGAAGGTGCACAGGCCGTCATAGACCGGCGCGACGACAAGCGGCCCCGTCGTCTTTGGCGTGATGTTGGCGATGCTTGTCATATGCGCCAATTGTGGCGCAGTGCGCTGCTCGGCACCATGACGGCACTCATCAACAGGAGCCCGAAATGCCCAGCCAAGTCACCGCCATCCCCGCCGCGCCTGCCCATCTGGCCGAGGCCCACTTCGCCGCCGAGTTCACCTTCGAGGCCGACTGCTGGGACGTGCATGACGCACTGACCCAGGGAGCGGACTTCGTGCTGCTGGATGTGCGCTCGGCCGAGCTGTACGCCCGCGGCCATGTGCCCGGCGCCATCCACTTCCCGCACGGCAAGCTCGTCGAGAGCAAGCTGGCCGCCTGGCCCATGGACACCCTCTTTGTGACCTACTGCGCCGGCCCGCACTGCAACGGCGCCGCCCGCGGCGCGCTGCGCCTGGCGCGCCTGGGCCGGCCGGTGAAGATCATGGCCGGCGGCATTACCGGTTGGCTGGACGAGGGCTTCGAGCTCGCGAGCGAGGCAGTCGCCGCCTGAAGCCACGCCGCTAGCATGCGGGGATGAAGACATTTCTGACCCTGCTTGCCAGCGTCTGCGTCACGAGCGCGGCCCTGGCCCAGCCTCCGGCGCTGACCCTTGAACGCATCACCGCCGACCCGCCGCTGGCCGGCCGCCTGCCGCGCCAGGCCGAGATCTCGCCGGGCGGGCAATGGGTCAGCTTCCTGCGTCCTTCCGCCGCCGACAGCGAGGTGCTGGAGCTGTGGGCACAACCCAGCGCCGGCGGCGAGCCGCGCAAGCTGGTGGCCGCCGCCGACCTGCTCGGCGGCACGGCGCAGAAGCTCAGCGAGGCCGAGAAGATGGCGCTGGAGCGCCAGCGCATCAACCAGCGCGGCATCACCGGCTACCAATGGTGCGGTGCTGGCGACAGCGCCTTGCTCTTCCCGCTGTCGGGCGACCTCTACCTGGTGCGCCTGGGCCCCGGTGGCCCGCAAGCCCAGCGCCTGACCAGCACGCCCGACGCGCCCAAGCAGGACCCACGCTGCGCCCCCGACGGCAAGACCCTGGCCTATGTGCAGGGCGGCAACCTCTTCGTGCTGCCGCTGGGCGAGGCCGTCAAGCCGCGCCAGCTGACCACCGACGGCAGCGACACCCTGAGCTGGGGCTTGGCCGAGTTCATTGCCGCCGAGGAACTGGGGCGCCAGCGCGGCTTCTGGTGGTCCAAGGACGGCAAGTCCCTGCTGGCCCTGCGCGCCGACGAGTCCGGCGTGGCCGTCAAGACGCGCGCCCAGATCTTTGCCGACCGCACGGCCATGACCGAGCAGCGCTACCCGGCCGCCGGCGAGGCCAATGCCAAGATCACGGCCTTCGTCATCGATGCCGCGACCGGCCAGCGCCGCGAGCTGCCGTTGCCCGCGACGGCCGAGTACATCAGCCGCGCCGGCTGGTTTGCGGATGGCACGCCCTGGCTGCAATGGTTCAACCGCGACCAGACACGGCTGACGTTGACCGAGTTCAAGGCCGCGCCACGCGACATTACCGTCGAGACCGATGCCGCCTGGGTCGACGTGCATGACGACCTCATCGAGACGCCGCGCGGCCTGCTCTGGTCCAGCGAAGCCTCGGGCCGGCGCCAGTTGCTGCTGCTCGACCGCGCGACCGGGCAGCGCACGCCGCTGACCCGCCAGGCCGAGGCGGTCGCGCATGCGGTCTGCGTGGGCCAACGTGGCGTCGTCTTCGCGGCCGCCGGCGACCGCGGCAAGGCTCGCGAGCTCTATCTGCAGCCGCTGGCCGGCGGCCCGGCCCAGGCCCTGGCTGGCGGGGCCCAGCGCCAGTGGCGCGAGGCCAAGGCCGACAGCGCCTGCGCCCGCCTGCTGGTCACCCGCTCCGCCTGGGGCCAGCCGCCGCGGCTGGAATTGCGCGGCCTGGACCAGCAAGGCGTCATTACGCTGGCCGGTGACGCCCCCGACCCGGCGCTGGAGGCCTTCACCAATGTGCCGCTGGCGCTGGACCTGATGGCCGCCGACGGCCGCACGCCGCTGAACGCCTTCTTCTTCGCGGCACGGCGCCAGGGCGGCAAGCACCCGACCATCGTGCTGGCCTATGGCGGCCCGGGTTCCGCCACGGTCAACTGGGGCTGGGGCCGCGACATGCCGCTGATCGCCTACTGGCAGCAGCGCGGCTACGGCGTGCTGATGCTGGACGTGCGCGGCATGGAGCACCGCGACCGCGACTACACGCGGGCCCATTACCGCAGCTTCGGCAAGCACGAGGTCGCCGACCTCTTCGCCGCCGTGCGCCAGCTGCCCGGCCTCGTGAACAGCGTCGACGCAACGCGCATCGGCTTCTTCGGCTGGAGCTATGGCGGCTTCCTCGGCGCTCGCGCCGTGCTGGACGCCGACACACCGTTTGCCGCCGCCGTCGCCGTCGCGCCCGTGACCGACTGGACGCTCTACGACACCGCCTACACCGAGCGCTATCTTGGTATGCCGGAGGGGGGCAAGGCCGCGACCTATGCCAGCGCCAACCTGCCGGCCCGCGCCGCGCTGCTGTCCAGGCCGCTGCTGCTGGTGCATGGCACGGCCGACGACAACGTGCTGTTCGAGCACACGCTGCGCCTGGTCGAGGCTTTGCAGACGGCCGGCAAGACCTTCGACCTGCAGATCTACCCCGGCAAGGCCCACGGCATCGCCGGCCGGGCTGCGCGCCTGCACCTTTACCGCACGATGGACGCCTTCTTCGAGCGGCATCTGAAGCCTGCGCCATGAGCCTTGTCTATTCCACCGACGTCGGCCGGGTCTGCCCTGGTTGCGGCCAACCTGCTGCGCAATGCGTCTGCAAGGCCAAGGTCCGCCCGGTGGGCGACGGCATCGTGCGTGTCAGCCGTGAAACGGCCGGTCGCAAGGGCAAGGGCGTCACCGTCATCAAGGGCCTGCCGCTGGACGACGCGGCGCTGACGACGCTGGGCAAACAGCTCAAGGTACTGTGCGGCAGCGGCGGCACGGTCAAGGATGGCGTCGTCGAAATCCAAGGCGACCACCTCGACAAGGTGCTGGCCTGGCTGAAGGCGCGGCCCGAGGGCTGGACGGTCAAACGAGCGGGCGGTTGAGCCCCAACGACAATCGCGGCATGACCGATACCGCTTTCGACCGCCTGCCCCTCAGCCCCGCCATGCTGGCCAACCTCGGCCAGCTCGGCTATGCGCAGATGACCCCCATCCAGGCCGCCAGCCTGCCGCTGGCCCTGGCCGGCAAGGACGTCATCGGCGAGGCGCAGACCGGCAGCGGCAAGACGGCCGCCTTCGCGCTGGCCCTGCTGCACCGGCTGAAGGCCGACCTGCCGCGCGTTCAGACCCTTGTGCTGTGTCCCACGCGCGAGCTGGCCGACCAGGTCACCCAGGAGATCCGCCGCCTCGCCCGCGCGGCCGACAACATCAAGGTGCTGAGCCTGTGCGGCGGCAACCCCATGAAGCCGCAGATCGAGAGCCTGTCCTTCGGCGCCCACATCGTCGTCGGCACGCCGGGCCGCCTCATCGACCACCTGGAGCGTGACACCCTGGACCTGTCGGCGCTGAACACCCTGGTGCTGGACGAAGCCGACCGCATGCTGGACATGGGCTTCCTGGACGACATCAAGGCGATTGCCAAGCGAGCGCCCGCCAACCGGCAGACCCTGCTGTTCTCGGCCACCTTCCCCGAAGGCGTCACCGAGATTGCCGCCAAGTTCATGCGCGATCCGCAGACGGTCAAGGTCGCCGGCTCGGCCAGCGCCGCGGCCTCCACCATCCGCCAGATCGCCTACGAAGTGGGCGAGGCCGAGCGCCTGGACGCCGTGCCCAAGCTGCTGCGCGCCTTCCGGCCCGAATCGACGATCGCCTTCTGCAATACCAAGCAGCAATGCCGCGATCTGGAGGCCGTGCTGGCAGGTCAGGGTTTCATCGCCCTGGCCCTGCACGGCGACCTGGAGCAGCGTGACCGCGACCAGGTGCTGATCCAGTTCGCCAACCGCAGCGCTTCCGTGCTGGTGGCCACCGACGTGGCTGCGCGCGGCCTGGACATCGCCAACCTGGCCTGCGTCATCAATGTCGACATCAGCGCCGACGTCGAGCAGCATGTGCACCGCATCGGCCGCACCGGCCGTGCGGGCGCGGAAGGCCTGGCGCTGAGCCTGGCCAGCCTTGACGAGATGGGCCGCATCGGCCGCATCGAGCAGTTGCAGGGCCAGGAATTCAAGTGGGAGCCACTGGACGGCCTCAAGGACGCCCCCGGCGGCCCGCTGCTGYCGGCCATGGACACGCTGCAGATCCTCGGCGGCCGCAAGGAAAAGATCCGCCCCGGCGACATCCTCGGCGCGCTGACCGGTGAGGCCGGTTTTGCCGGCACGCAGATCGGCAAGATCAACGTGACCGACTTCCACAGCTATGTCGCCGTGGAACGTGGCATTGCCAAGGAAGCGGTGCGCCGGCTGTCGCTCGGCAAGCTGAAGGGCCGCAAGGTCAAGGTCCGCCGCATGGCGGACTTGGCAAGCGACTAATTCAGCCCCTGCTTGGCCCGTTCGCGGGCCATGTAGTTGGCCTGATCGCGATCGCGATCGCGCTGCACGCGCGCCTCGCGCGTCTCCCAGTCGCCGCAGCTGAAATACGAGCCGCCGAACAGCCAGCCGAGCAGGCTGGAGTCGTCGACGGCCTTGCCTTCGCCGGCCGTGCAGACCATGGCGGCCTTGGAGCCGCTCTGCTCGGCCAGTGCTTCCTGCACGATCATGGAACGCGACATCAGCACCGTGGCCGGCATGGCCACGGCCAGCAGCACGCCGCCGATGACGACGCCCTTGGCCCAGCGTGGCAGGGCGTTCGAGGCGGGGGCGGGCGGCACGGCCGGGCGTGCCGTCGCCGGCTGGGGCCGCGTGAAGGGGATGGTGGCGGTGAAGGTGGTTGCGTCCGTCGCCGTGCGGGTGCCGCTGCGGCCGCCCGCGCCACTGAGCAGCCGGGCCTGGGCCGGGCGGTTGGGTGGGGTGGTGGAGGTGGTCGGCATGGGGTTCGAGAGCCTTTGGAAAGGCCGAACGAGATGCTAGGGAGGCCGCCGCGGCCGGAATGTGAGCAATTGCAAGCGCGCCGCGCGGTGGGCCGAATTGCGTGGAGAAAGTCACGGCGGCTGGCTGCCGCCATAACGCGTCGACTCAGGGGTGGCACCATTCCCGTGCACGCCGGGCAGGGCTACATTCAGCCAGTGTCCAACCTGCCGAACCTGCCAAGACGCCGCCTGTTGAAGGGCCTGCCCGCTCTGCTCGCGGCAGCGGCCGGAGTGGCTCATGCGCAGGAGCTGACGCTGACGCTGCGTGCGCCGGACAGCGAGACCGATCTGCGCAACGCCTACGTCCGCGATGCGGTGCAACTGGCGCTGGAGAAGACGCGCGCCACCGACGGCCCCTACCGCCTGCAGTTGTCCGCACCCATGAACAAGCGGCGCGCGCTGCTGGAGGCCGCCCAACAGGCCGCGCCGAACTTCCTCGTCGTCACCGGGCCCGACGCCGGCCGCGCCGCCGGCCTGGTGCCGGTGCTCTTTCCCATCCATCTGGGCGTGAACCGCTACCGCGCCTGCTTCGTGCATGCGCCGCACCGCGCCCTCGTGCGCGAAGCCGACACGCTGGGCGCCGTGGCCCGGCTGCGCCATGTGCAGGGCCGCGGCTGGGCGGACGCCGACATCCTGCGCGCCAACGGCTTCACCGTCGCCGAGATCAACACCTACGAGGCGCTGTTCCAGATGGTGGCGCTCGGGCGGGCCGACGTGTTCTGCCGCAGCGTGCTGGAGATCGGCCAGGAAGTGCAGGCCCATGCCGGGCTCAAGGGCCTGGCCCTGGACGACAGCCTGCTGCTGTCCTATGACCTGCCGCAATACCTCTATACCCATCCGGGCAACACCGTTGCCCTCGACCGCATAACGCGGGGGCTGCGCCAGGCGTTTGCCGACGGCTCGCTGCAGGCCGTCCTGCGCCAGCATCTGCAGCCTTCACTGGCCCTGCTCAACCTGCCACAGCGGCGCCTGATGACGCTGAACGTGCCCAGCCCGGCCGTTGTCGAGATGAACGACCGGCCCTTCCAGATGGACGTGCTGCGCGCGGCGCCGCGTTAGCAGCTGCTACAGGCGTGACATCTTGGCGCCCGGGCAAGCAACTGCGGGGGGCGGCGAGTCCAGCTGCGACCTTTTCACGCGCAGGGAGGGGGTGCGGCGCCTAGTCTGCAATCAAGACGAGGTGCCCCATGAACTCACGCCCCATGCCCCTGATGAGCGACAACTACGAGTTGCGCTTCGAGTCCCTGTTCCAGGCCGGCCGCGGACTCACCTTCCCCTGTGATGCGCAGGGCGGCGTGCGGCTGGATTCCCTGAGCGACCGGGCACGGCAGAACTATCTGTTCGCCCGCGCCGTCGTCGGCCGCGAATACGCCACGCCCATCGTGCTGCGCTGCGGCGGCGCCCGCGATTGATGACGCCGGCGCACCGCTGAATTGCGCCGGGTGGGCTTTCGCGGCGCGCGGCCGAGGCCCAAGATGCCGGCATCGTGATCCGCCGCGAGGACTGACGCCATGCCCGCCACCGCCCGATTGCCCCAACAGACACCCACGACGTCGGCGACGCTGCGCTGGTTCCGTGGCGAGACGGCGCCCAGCCGGCCCGTGGCCGCCCCTCCCAGCCCCGAGGCGCAGCGGCTCGCGGCGCTGTCGCACTACGACATCCTCGACACCGAGGCCGAGCCCCAGTTCGACCTGATCGCCCGCCTGGCCAGCGAACTGACCGGCAGCCCGGTGGCCGTCATCAACCTGGTCGCCAACGACCGCGTCTGGACCAAGGCCTCGGTGGGCGTGCCGCGCGGCGACATGGGCCGCGATCAAGCCTATTGCTCCCTCGTCATCGACAGCCCCGCGGGCCTGCACATCGCCGACCTGCGCGCCGACCCGCGCACCCGGGATCTGCCGCTGACGGCGGACAAGGGCTACATCATGTACAGCGGCGTGCCGCTGTGCGCCTCCTGCGGCCATCCGATTGGCACGCTGGCCGTGCTGGACACCATCCCACGCCGCCTGACCGACCGCCAGCTCGACTGGCTGGAGCAACTCGCCCAGCAGGCCATGGCCTTGCTGGAGCTGCGCCGCAAGCAGCGCGAGCTGCAACAGGCTCAAGGAGAGTTGCAGCGCCTGGCCCTCACCGACGCACTGACCGGCCTGCTGAACCGCCGCGCCTGGGACGAAGCCAACGCGCTGGAGGGCGAGCGCGAGAAGCGCTGGGGCGAGGGCCATGCCGTCATCGCCCTGGACCTGGACCACTTCAAGAAGATCAACGACACGCATGGCCACGCGGCCGGCGACGCGGTGCTGAAGGCCGTTGGCGCTTTGCTGGCGCGAAGTTTCCGCAAGCTGGACGCGGTCGCGCGCGTTGGCGGCGAAGAATTCGGCGTGCTGCTGCCGCGCACACCCGCGGCCGATGCGGCCACGCTGGCCGGCGAGTTGCGCGCGGCCATCGAGGCCTTGCGCATCCCCGTCGGGGAGCAGGAGCTGCGCATCACCGCCAGCATCGGCGTGGCCCACAGCAGCGAAGCTGCGGACGCACAGGCGCTGGCCGATGCGCGCAGCTATGCGGCCAAGCGCGAAGGGCGCAATCGCGTCATCAGTACGGGTGGCGGAGCGAGCCTGCTGGCTGCCTGAGCCGCGTTACTTCGCGAAGCTGTCCTTCAACCCGGTGATCTTGTTGAACACCGGCTTGTCTGCCTTGTGATCCACCCGGTCGGTCACGAAGTAGCCGTGGCGCTCGAACTGCCAGCGCGCATCTGACGCTGCATTCGCGAGCGAAGGCTCCACAAAGGCCTGCACAACGCGCAGCGAATTCGGGTTCAGGAATTCGATGAAGTCACGGCCGCCGGCATCGGGCTGCGCCTCGGCGAACAGGCGCTCGTACAGGCGCACCTCGGCAGCAACGGCCTCGTGCGCACCGACCCAGCCGATGGTGCCCTTGACCTTGACGGCGTCGGCGCCCGGCGTGCCGCTCTTGGTGTCGGGAATGACGGTGGCCAGTGCGGCGGTGATGTTGCCCGCGGCGTCCTTTTCGGCGCCGGTGCATTCGATGATGTAGCCGGCCTTCAGGCGCACCTTGTTGCCCGGGAACAGCCGGAAGTAGCCCTTGGGCGGCACCTCGGCGAAGTCTTCCGCCTCGATCCACAGCTCGGGGCCGAGAGAGAACTTGCGCTGGCCCAGTTCAGGCTTGTGCGGATGCGCCGCCGTTTCGCAGGGCTCGCGGTGCTCGGTGGAGCCGAAGACTTCGGCGTAGTTCGTCAGCTTCAATTTCAGCGGCTGCAGCACGGCAAAGGCGCGCGGCGCCTGCGGCTCGAGGTCGGCGCGCAGGGCCTGGTCGAGCACCGTGTCGTCGATCCAGGCGTTCTGCTTGCTCGCACCCGTGGCCTCGACCATGGCGCGCACGCTGGCCGGCGTGAAGCCGCGGCGGCGCAGGCCCACCAGCGTCGGCATGCGCGGGTCGTCCCAGCCGGTGACGTGGTTGTCTTCCACCAGCTGGCGCAGCTTGCGCTTGCTGGTGACGACGTAGTTCAGGTTGAGGCGGCCGAATTCGATCTGCTGCGGCAGCGGGCGAGCCAGCATGCCGAGGTCGGCCAGGTGCTCGAGCAGCCAGTCGTAGAAGGGCCGCTGGTCTTCGAACTCCAGCGTGCAGATGCTGTGGGTGATGCGCTCCAGCGCGTCCTCGATGGGATGGGCGAAGGTGTACATCGGGTAGATGCACCACTTGTTGCCGGTGGCGTGGTGTTCCGCATGCTTGATGCGGTACAGCGTCGGGTCGCGCAGGTTGATGTTGGGCGAGGCCATGTCGATCTTGGCGCGCAGCACCATGGCGCCATCGGCGTGTCGCGCATCACGCATTTCACGGAATCGGGCCAGGTTCTCGGCCGGCGTGCGATCCCGGAAGGGGCTGTTGACGCCGGGGCGGCCGAAATCGCCGCGGTTGGCGCGCATGTCCTCGGCGCTCTGCTCGTCCACATAGGCGTGGCCGGCATTGACCAGGGCTTCCGCGGCGGCGTACATGAAGTCGAAATAGCTGCTGGCTTCAAACAGGTTGTCGCCCCAGGACCAGCCCAGCCACTGCACCATCTCCTTGATGGCGTTGACGTACTCCAGCTCCTCCTTCTCGGGGTTGGTGTCGTCGAAGCGCAGATGGCAGGCGCCGCCGAAGTCGCGCGCCAGGCCGAAGTTCAGACAGATGGCCTTGGCGTGGCCCACGTGCAGGTAGCCATTGGGCTCGGGCGGGAAGCGGGTGCGGATGCGGGCTTCGTCCAGCGGGCCAGCCGCGTGATGGGCGGCGTCGCCTGGGGTGCCGGCAAAATGGCGGCCGCTGAAGGTGCCGGCTTCGAGGTCGTTCTCGATGCGCTGGCGCAGGAAGTTCGTCGCGGGGGCGGCGGGCACAGCGGGTACAGCGGGGTTGCTCATCGTCGGCTCTGGAAATGGAAGCGGGCCGCTTTTTCAGGCCCGCGATGGCGACGATTCTAAGGACGGGGCCGCTCAGCCCTCAGCGGCAGCCTCACATGGGCCAATCCAATGCTGATCCAGACCGCCACGCTGAAGTAGAGCGTCATCCAGACGACCTCGCTGCGCCAATGAGCCCAATCGTGGGACACGGTCCAGCGGCTGGACACGTCCGCGACGCCGGCCGCCACCGTCGTGTAGGCCCGCCCGGCGGCCTCGTCGGCCAGCCAGCGCGCCCAGTACATGGGCACGTCGACGGCAAACATATAGGCGGCATAGAGCCCGCCGGCGGTGATGGCGAGGAGCAGCCACCGGCGACCGCGGGCATTGGCCTGGGGCCACATGGCCAGCATGGCCAACACGCTGAGGACGGCGGCCGTGCCCCAGAGCGACTCCTCCAGGACATGGCCGATGTTGCGCGTCGTCAGCACGGCATACCAGGAGTTGACTTCGGCAATGCCGATCAGCGGCACGATGGCGCCCGACACCCACAGGCTGAAGCGATGCCCTGTCGTGATCGCGCCGCCGCGCAGCAGCAGGGCCCATTGCGCGGCAAAGCTCAGCTCGGCGATGGTGGCGACCGTGCGGCCGACCAGCACGCTGGAGGCCCAGGAATCCACCATGACGACGCGCGGCACGTCGAAGACCGGCAGCAAGGAGCGGTAGCCGCAGCCCAGCACATAGAGGGCCGACAGCAGCAGCTGCAGGCGCTGGTGGGGCCAGGTGGTGCCGTCGGGGCGGTGGCGGTGCAGCCAGGCGGTCGAGGCCGTCCAGGCGATGAGGTTCAGGCCGGCGATGGCGCAGAGCAGCTGCCACCAGATCGTTGCGTCGTTCATGGCGCTCTCCTTCTGTCATGCCTTGTGCACATCTGCGGGCCGAGCGACGGGCCGCTCCCTAGCCGGCCCGTTCCGGCGATGTGTTTGCCGGTCGAACCGGCAAACATCGCCGTCCCCTCGGGGGCTGAGGCCGGACACAGTGCGCCCGGTGGGCGCGCTGTGCCTGCCGAAGCTCTGCGGCCGCTGGCCGCAGAGCGGTCCCGGCCAAGGCAGTCCTTGGACGAGGGGCTCATAGCTTGGGTGGGCGTCCCGTCTTTACCGGCGCCAGCCGGTCCAGCGCTGCGGCAAGTTGCTTGGCGTCCAGCAAGGCGAGTGCCTGCAGGCCGGCACGCAGCAGCTCGCTCTTCTTGGCCTCGCGCTTCACGTCGTGGAGCCGGTTCTTCAGCTCCTTCAGCAGCGCGTAGTCGGCCTCGGGCATGGTGAATCCGTCGCGCACGAGCTTGGCGCGTTCGGGTGGAGTGGGTTTGTGTGGCATGACGATGAAAACCGTTTATACGGTTTCCATCGTTTTCCCGCTATCGCGCGCTAAAGGGCCTTGAAACGATTTGCGTGCACGCGGCTGACGGTCAGCTTCTCGGGCCGCTGGCGCAGCTCCAGCAGCACGGTGCCGTTCTCCTGGCGCAGCGCGCGCGCGACGGCGTCGATGTGAACGACGGTGGAGCGGTGCACCTGCCAGAAGCGCTCGGCGTCGAGCTGGGGCAGCAGCTCGCGCAGCGACACCCGCACCCAGTAGTCGCGTTCGGCCGTCACGGCACGCACGTATTTGTCGGCGGCTTCCAGGTAGACGATGTCGTCCAGCCGCACCAGCTCGATGGCATCGCCGACGGCGGCCTGCAGATGGCGGAGCCGCGGTGCGGGTGCCACGGCCTGGGTCAGCAGCTGGCGCAGCGAGGCCAGCGTCGCGTCGCCCGTGCTCGGTTGCGCCAGGCGGGCCTGCAGCCGGGCGACGCTCTGGGCCAGGCGCTCAGGCGTGACGGGCTTGAGCAGGTAGTCGGCCGCCGCGGTCTCGAAGGCCTGCAGCGCGTACTGGTCATAGGCCGTCACGAAGACGAACAAGGGCAGGGCGCCCGCGTCCTCGGGCCAGTCCTCCGTGATGGCCTGGGCCGCCTCCAGCCCCGTCATGCCGGGCATGCGGATGTCGAGGAAGCAGACCTGGGGGCGGCGCTGCAGCGCCAGCTCGACGGCTGCGGTGCCGCTGCCGGCCTGGGCGACGACCTGCAGTGCGGGCCAGGCCGTGGCCAGCTCGGCGCGCAGGTTCTCGGCCAGCAGGGGCTCGTCTTCGGCGATCAGGGCTGTCGTCATGCTGGAATTTCGATGCGAGCGACGCTGCCGCCGCCCGGTTGGGGTTTGAGCTCGAAGCGGGCGGCGTCGCCATAGCGCTGGGCGAGGCGCTCGCGGACCTGGCTCAGGCCGAAACCGGTGCCGGTGCTCGCCAGCTCAGTCGCGCCAATCAAGCCGGTGCCGCTGTCGGCCACCTCGAGCACGAGGCGTTGGCCGTCGCGCGCCGCCGTCACGCGCAGTTCGCCGCCTTCCACATGCGGCTCCAGTCCATGCTTGATGGCGTTCTCCACCAGCGGCTGCAGCAGCAGTGGCGGGATGGCGGTGCCGCTCAGTTCGGCCGGCAGCTCCAGCTTCACGCGCAGCCGTTCGCCCATGCGCAGCTGCATCAGCGCGAGGTAGTCCGACAGGCGCTCGAACTCCTCGGCCAGCGGGTGTTCGGTGGCGCGGCTGGCCTGCAGCGTGGCGCGCAGATAGTCGATCAGCTGGTCCAACATGCGCTGGGCCTCGTCGGGCCGCAGCTTGATCAGCACGCGCAGATGGGCCAGCGTGTTGAACAGCATGTGCGGTTCGAGCTGGCTCTGCAGCAGGGTCAGCCGCGCTTCGGCTGCCTGGCGCTGCGCCTGAGCCTGCTCCAGCCTGGCCGAGTGCAGGCGGAACAGCGAGAAGAAGAACAGCGTGCCGAGCACCGACACGAGCAGCACGAAGCCGAGGGCCAGCGCCGCGCGGCCGCCGGGCATGTCCCAGGGCTGGGTGGCGTGCTGGCCACTGATCAGGTCACCCAGCCACAGGCCGCCGCTGTAGCCCACCAGCGAGCCCAGCAGCAGACAAGGCAGCATCCAGCCCCAGCCTATCCAGCCCTGGCGCAGCTCGGGCAGGTCGCCGCGCCAGCGCCGCAGCAGCCAGGCGACGCCGGCCATCAGCAGCTGGATGTAGAGCGAGATCTGCGCGCCGACGGTGAAGGAATACAGCATGGCCAGGCCGAAGCCGCCGCCGCGCATCAGATAGTTCAGCAGTCCGACGACGAAGCAGATCGCGACCGTGCCGCCGATATGGGTCGGCCAGTCGTGCTGGGAGGTCGTGGGCGTCATGGCGCCAGCATCATCCCGCCCGCGCGGCCATGCCATGGGCTTGCGACGAGCGGGGCCGCCGCGGCGCGAGGGGCGCCTGGATCAGCGCCGCCGGCTGCCACCGCCGCCCAGGATGCTGCCCAGCACGCCGCGGATGATCTCGCGGCCGACGGCCGAGCCGATGCTGCGCACGGCCGACTTGGCGGCGGTCTCGGCCAGKCCGGCGTGGTGGGCGCCGCGCGGGCCGGTGGTGCCGAAGAGCACGTCCTTCAGGCCGCCCAGCATGCCGCCACCTTCTTCAGCCGGTGCGGGCGCGGCCTTGCCGCCCGCGGACGGCGCCGCCGTTGTGGTGGCCGCGGCGGCCTTGCCGCTGAGCTTCTCGTAGGCGGATTCGCGGTCCAGCTGCTTCTCGTAGACACCGGCCACCAGCGAGTTGGCGACCAGGCCCTGGCGCTGCTGCGGGTTGATGGGCCCGATCTGGCTGCCGGGCGGCAGCACGAAGACGCGCTCGGTGATGCTGGGCCGGCCTTTCTCGTCGAGCAGGCTGACCAGGGCCTCGCCGACGGCCAGTTCCATGATGGCGGTGGCAATGTCCAGCCCCGGCTTGGCGCGCATGGTGTCGGCCGCGCTCTTGACGGCCTTCTGGTCGCGCGGCGTGAAGGCGCGCAGCGCATGCTGCACGCGGTTGCCCAGCTGGCCGAGCACGGCGTCAGGGATGTCCAGCGGGTTCTGCGTCACGAAATAGACGCCGACGCCCTTGGAGCGCACCAGGCGCACGACCAGCTCGATGCGCTCGACCAGCGCATCCGGCGCGTCCTTGAACAGCAGATGGGCCTCGTCGAAGAAGAACACCAGCTTCGGTCTCTCCAGGTCGCCCACCTCGGGCAGGGTCTCGAACAGCTCGGAGAGCATCCACAGCAGGAAGGTCGCATACAGCCGCGGCGCGTTCATCAGCTTGTCGGCGGCCAGCACGTTGATGACGCCGAGGCCCGCTTCGGTCTGCATGAAGTCGGCGATGTTGAGCATGGGCTCGCCGAAGAACTTGTCGCCGCCCTGGGCCTCGATCTGCAGCAGGCCACGCTGGATGGCGCCGACGCTGGCGGCCGAGACATTGCCGTACTGGGTCGTGAACTGACTCGCGTTGTCGCCGACATGCTGCAGCATGGCGCGCAGGTCCTTCAGGTCCAGCAGCAGCAGGCCGTTGTCGTCGGCGATCTTGAACACCATCTGCAGCACGCCGGCCTGGGTCTCGTTCAGGGCCAGCATGCGGGCCAGCAGCAGCGGGCCCATGTCGGACACGGTGGCGCGCACCGGGTGGCCCTGTTCGCCGAAGACGTCCCACAGCGTGGTGGGGCAGGCCAGCTTCTCCGGTGCCTCCAGGCCGCGCTCCTTCAGCACGCCGAGCAGCTTCTCGCTCGGGTTGCCGGCCTGGCTGATGCCGGTCAGGTCGCCCTTCACGTCGGCCATGAAGACGGGCACGCCGAGCTTGGAAAAGCTCTCGGCGAGTTTTTGCAGGCTGATGGTCTTGCCGGTGCCGGTGGCGCCGGTGATGAGGCCGTGGCGGTTGGCCAGCGCGGGCAGCAGCAGGCACTCGGTCTGCTCGTGGCGAGCCAGCAGGATGGGATCGGCGGGCATGCAGGGTCTCCGGATCAGGGGCAGGTAGGCTGCGGCGAGTCTAGCGGTCCGCCTTGACCGCTTCGACTCACCGCAGCCGCTGTCCGGAGGCTGCAGCGCCCGCAGGCGCTCAGCTTGAGCGGCGCTTGACCAGACCCAGCAGCATCGAGCCGCCCAGCAGCAGCAGCAGGCCCGACGCGGGCTCGGGCACTGGCGCCAGATGCACGTCGGTGACGGCCWGTGCCGAGGCGCCGAGCGTGTCAAAGCCGTCGAACACGCCCAGGCTGACGCTGTGCGCGCCGGCCGTCAGCGGGGCGCTGGTGAAGGTCAGGTAGGCGGTCTCGTCGAACAGCGGCGAGGCCGAGCCGCCCTTGAACGTCGCGCTGTTGACGCTGGTCAGCTTGATGACTGTGGTCTTGTCCAGCACCACGTAGGCCGTGTCGTCGGCGGGGGTGCCCGGCGGGTCGTTGCTCATGAACTTCCACTGGAAGATCAGCCGCTCGCCCGCCGCGGCCGTGAAGTCCGTGCTCAGCCCGGAGCCCACGGTGGCGCCCATGCCGCTGAGGGAGCCGGCGGCGAGCCCGACGAAGGTCTCCAGCGAGGCCGCGGCCACCGCGCTGCCGCCGAACAGGAAGCCTGACGTGTCGGCTGTGCCGAGCACGGCCTGGGCGCCGAACCCGACCGGTGGAGCGCCGAACTGGCTGGTGGTGTCGACGGCGACATTGCCGGCCTTGGTCCAGCCCGTCAGGCTGCTGGCGAAGTCGCCGTTGGTGACGCCGGCGGCCATCGCCGTCGATGCCGCCAGGCTCAGTGCGGCCAATGTGAATTTGAGTTGCTTCATCAGGGTCTCCAGACAACTGGGGTGGGGAGGGGTGGTCGGCGCCTTCAGCGCACCGTGCCGATTTGCGTGATCTGCAGCGTGCTCTGCTGTTCGACGCCCAGGCCGGCCTTCACGCAGTCGAGCGCATTGGTGCTGACTTCGGGCTTGAACGACACGGACTGGCGCGAGCGCAGGTTGGTGCAGGTGACCTTGGCGATGTCCAGGCCGCCGACCTGCACGGCCGGCAGCTGTGTGTTGACCAGCCCCACCTGCGAGACCTGCACCCTCTCCCCATGCAGGGAGACGAGACCGGCCTTCTCGCAGTCGAAGCTGCCATCGCTCTCGGCCTGCGCGCTGACCGACTGCCGCGTGTTCAGGTTGGAGCAGACCACCTTGCCGCGCAGCAGGCCGATCAGGATGCCGTCCACGGGCTTGGCGCGCTTGCCGGCCACCTGCAGGAAGACGTGGGTGACCAGGTCCTTGTTGACGAAGCTCTTCTTCTCGGCGTCCCACTGCAGCGCATTGGGCTCGACCAGGTCGCCCATGAGGAAGACCGAAGCGCCGGGGAAGGGGTCTGTCGCCAGCGCGCCCTTCACGTCGGGGTTGACTTCCTGTGCGCCGACCGTCGCATCCCCCGCGGCCGGGCCGCGGAACTTGATGCGCACGTTGTGCCCTTCCCTGAGCAGGTTGCCGAGCTCGAAGCGGGCCTCGCCGGGCTTGTCGGTCGAGCCGGCCGGCAGCTCCATCGCCGTCGGCAGCTGCAGCTGGCGCCAGGGAACGATCGGGTCCTGCTGGTTGTCGAACAGCTTCACGCCCCCGGTGGGGTCGAACAGCATGCTGTCGATGTGTGCGGGCCGTGGCAGCACGAAGCCGCGCCAGTTGCGCAGGATCAGATTGGCCGCCGCGAGGTTGGCCAGGCCCAGCGTGAAGCTGCCGTCCGACGCCAGGGTGCCGGTGTCGAAGGTCGGCACGCGGGGATGCAGGGGCAGTGCCGAGCCGCCGGCATCCAGCAGCGTCGCGTCGGCAATGATGACCTGGGTCGAGGTGTTGAGGATGTCCGCTTCGGCGAAATGCGTGCCGACGTGGAACTGCTCGGCGCCGCGCACCTGGCCGGCGATGCTGCCGGGCTGGTTCGGGCTGGCCCAGCCCTTGGCGGACTGCCAGGTCACGAAGAAGCGGTTGTAGCTGCTGCCCTTGAAGCTGCGCGTGCCGGACGCCACCACGCTGGGCGTATTCCAGGGGCTCAGCGAGCCGAGGTAGACGGACACCGGCGTCAGCGTGGCGCTGTGGCTGAGCACCTCCATGCGCAGTCGCGAGGCCGTGGCGGCATTGGGGTTGACGAAGTCCCAGTTGGCCAGCGACTGCAGCGTCAGGCCGACGTTGTTGGCCAGGATGCCGAAGTCCTGGTCACTGAAGTGGCRCCGCGTCCCGACCCGGCTGGTGCACGGCATGGAGGGCCCCGCGGGCATGATGTGGTTGGTGAACGGGTCCTCGCCGGTGTGCACCACCGCGCTGTGCGACAGCCCGTAGTTGTGCCCGGCCTCGTGCGCGGTCGTGCCGCCGATGCCCAGGGCCCAGCGGTCCAGCGTGTTGCCGGCGCCGGAGAGCTCGGCGCTGCAGAACACGCCGTAGGAGCCGGCCCATACGCGTGCGTGGTCGACGACATCGGCGTCACCGGTGTCGACGGCCTCGGCAATGCCGAACAGCGACGGGTCGGTGTCGGCGCCGATGGCAACCATATTGCGCCGCGCCGGGGGTGACCCCAGCGAGTCCGGGTTGGTCGTCGTGGGTGGCAGCACCTGCACGTTGAACTCGCAGTAGTCGGTGGCCACCACGTCGAAGATGCGGTCGCGCAATTGCGCCGTGGTGCCGGCGGGCGCGCCGGGCAGCGAGCCGATGGCGAAGGTGCGCGCTGGCGAGACGTTGGTCGCGTAGGCCGGGAAGGTGGCGTCGTTGGCCGTCGGGTAGTAGAGGAAGAGCTTGTTCGGCTTCATCGAATCGATGGCGCCGTAGTTGTGATAGCAGGTCGGAGCGGCCTGGGCGGATGTGGCCAGCAGCACGGCGCCTAGGCAACCGGCCAATCTGAAGTGAGTGGGCAAGCGAATCATGAGAACCTCCTTTGAACGAGAACCTGGCGAGCAGGGACGATCAAAGTTAGGCGCCGGCCTTTTGCGCTTCACCCTTCAACGAGAGGACGACTGCCGCTCCTAGGGGGCGTCTCCTAGGGGGACGTTTCTAGGGGCTTGGGGGACAGCGAATGCCGCGCGACCCCGCGGTTAGGGTAGCCGGCGCCGACGATTGCGTGACGCGCGATCAAGGCAATCACGTTTCGCGCGCCATCGCGCACGCCAATTGCCGGGGCCGTTCGTCCGGTGCCTGGGCGGTGCCCCGCGCCGAACGGTAGGGGGGTGTGTTCAGCGTGGCATCCAGAGGCGGCCTCGTAGAATCGAGGGTTGCATGGCATCTGCGCCGTGCTGCCAAAGGAGCTAGAGCCACATGGCTGGACATTCCAAGTGGGCCAATATTCAGCATCGCAAAGGCCGTCAGGACGAGAAGCGCGGCAAGATCTGGACCCGCATCATTCGTGAAATCAGCGTCGCCGCGCGCCAGGGTGGCCCGGACATCAAGGACAACCCGCGCCTGCGCCTGGCCGTCGACAAGGCCAAGGCGGCCAACATGCCGGCCGACCGCATCAAGTACAACATCGACAAGGCCAGCGGCAATATCGATGGCCTGACCTACGAAGAAATCCGCTACGAAGGCTATGGCATCGCCGGTGCGGCCATCATGATCGACACGATGACGGACAACCGCGTCCGCACCGTGGCCGAGGTGCGTCACGCCTTCAGCAAGTACGGCGGCAACATGGGCACGGATGGTTCCGTGGCCTTCCAGTTCAAGCATTGCGGCCAGCTGCTGTTCGCGCCCGGCACGTCGGAAGACAAGGTCATGGAAGTGGCGCTGGAAGCCGGTGCCGAGGACGTCATCAGCGGTGACGACGGCGCCATCGAGGTGCTGACCTCGCCCGCCGACTACGAAGCCGTCAAGGCCGCGCTGGAAGCCGCCGGCCTGGTGCCCGAGTTGTCCGAAGTGACGATGCGGGCCGAGAACACTGTTCCGTTGAGTGGCGAGGACGCCGAGCGCATGCAGAAGCTGCTGGACATCATCGAAGACCTGGACGACACCCAAGCCGTCTATCACAACGCTGAATTGAACTGATGCGAGTCTTAGTCATTGGCAACGGCGGCCGCGAGCACGCGCTGGCCTGGAAGCTGGCCCAGGGTGAACGTGTCAGCCAGGTGTTCGTCGCGCCCGGCAACGGCGGCACGGCCCGCGACGAGCGGCTGCAGACGGTGCCGATCGGCATGACCGACGTGAAGGCCCTGGCCGATTTCGCCGTCGACCAGAAGATCACGCTGACCGTCGTCGGCCCCGAGGCGTCGCTGGCGGCCGGTGTCGTCGACGAGTTCCGCGCGCGCGGCCTGCGCATCTTCGGCCCGACCAAGGCCGYCGCCCAGCTCGAAAGCTCCAAGGCCTTCGCCAAGGACTTCATGAAGCGCCACGGCATCCCGACGGCGGCCTACGAGACCTTCACCGACCCGGCCGCCGCCCACGCCTATGTGGACGGCCGCGGCGCCCCCATCGTCATCAAGGCCGACGGCCTGGCGGCGGGCAAGGGCGTCGTCGTCGCGATGACGCTGGCCGAGGCCCACGAGGCGATCTCGTGGATCCTGGAAGACAACAAGCTCGGCGTGACGCACAACGCCGGTGGTGCGCGTGTCGTCATCGAGGACTTCCTCGCCGGCGAGGAGGCCAGCTTCATCGTCGTCTGCGACGGCAAGCAGGTCGTGTCCCTGGCCACCAGCCAGGACCACAAGCGCCTGCTGGACGGCGATGCCGGCCCCAACACCGGTGGCATGGGCGCCTACTCGCCCGCGCCCGTCGTCACGCCCAATGTGCATGCCAAGGTCATGCACGAGATCATCCAGCCGACCATCGCCGGCATGGCCAAGGACGGCCATCCCTTCACCGGCTTCCTGTACGCCGGGTTGATGATCGACGACCATGGCCAGCCGAGCACCGTCGAGTTCAACACCCGCATGGGCGACCCCGAGACCCAGCCCATCATGATGCGCATGAAGAGCGACCTCTTCGAGCTGATGATGCACGCCACCGACGGCACGCTGGACGAGGTCGAATTGCAATGGGACCGCCGCGTCGCGCTCGGCGTCGTGCTGGCGGCCGAGGGCTATCCGCTGAACCCGCGCAAGGGCGACGCCATCAGCGGACTGCCGCAGGACGAAGACGAGGCCATGGTCTTCCACGCCGGCACGGCGATGGTCGACGGCACGCTGGTCACCAGCGGCGGCCGCGTGCTCTGCGTGACGGCGCTAGGTGAATCCGTGCGCACCGCGGCGCAGAGCGCCTACGACATGGCCTCGGGCATCCAGTTCGCGGGCCGCCAGTACCGTTCCGACATCGGCCACCGGGCCCTCAAGCGTTGACCACGGCGCCCACCGTCCTGACCGGGCCGTTGCACCCCCACGGCCACCAGAGCCGCCTGGCGCGTGGGCTGCTGCGCCTGTTCGGCTGGACGGTGGAGTCTCCCGGCCTGCCGGCCGAGCAGGGCGTCATCCTCGTCTATCCGCACACGTCCAACTGGGACTTCGTCATCGGCGTGCTGGCCAAATGGGCCCTCGGCCTGCATTTGCGCTTCTGGGGCAAGGACAGCCTCTTCAAGGTGCCGCTGCTGGGCGGCTGGGTGCGCTGGATCGGTGGCGTGGCGGTGGACCGCAGCAGCCGGCACGGCATCGTGGGTGACACGGTCCAGCAGATGCAGGCGGCCGCGGCGCGCGGCGAGCGCTTCTGGCTGGCCGCGGCGCCCGAGGGCACGCGCTCGCTGAAGAGCGGCTGGCGCACCGGGGCCTACCAGGTGGCGGTCCAGGCCGGCGTGCCGGTCGGGCTGTGCTATTTCGATTTCCAGCAGCGCGTGGTGTCGCTGACGCGCTTCGTCAAGCTGACCGGCGACGTCGACGCCGACTTCGCGGCCTTCGCCGCCTACCTCGGCCCGCGTGTCGGCAAGCGCCCCGAGCTGGCCAGCCCCATCCGCCCGCGCACATGAACACGCAAGCCGTTCGCGACTATCTGCTTGGGCTGCAGCAGCGCATCGTCACCGCGCTGGAGGCGGCCGACGGCAATGCCTTCGTCAGCGACGGCTGGACGCGCGAGCCCGGCGGCCGGCTCGAGGGCGATGGCTTGTCGCGCCTCATCGAGGGCGGCGCGGTGTTCGAGCGCGGCGGCGTCAATTTCTCGCATGTGAAGGGCCGGGTGCTGCCGCCATCGGCCACCCAGCACCGCCCCGAGCTGGCCGGCGCGCCCTTCGAGGCGATGGGCGTGTCGCTGGTCATGCACCCGCACAACCCCTTCGTGCCGACCGTGCACATGAATGTGCGGGCCTTCATCGCGCTGCCGCCCGACGCGCCGGCCGTGACCTGGTTCGGTGGCGGCATGGACCTGACGCCCTATTACGGCTATGAGCGCGATGCCCAGCACTTCCACCGCGTCTGCCGCGATGCGTTGGCGCCGCATGGCGCCGAACTGCATCCCAGGTTCAAGGCCTGGTGTGACGACTACTTCTTCCTGAAGCACCGCAATGAGCCGCGCGGCGTCGGCGGCATCTTCTTCGACGACTTTGCCGACGGCGGCTTTGACGCCGGCTTCGCGCTGATCCGTTCGGTGGGCGACGCCTTCCTGCAGGCCTATCTGCCCATCGTCGAGCGCCGCCAGGGCTATGCCTACGGCGAGCGCGAGCGTGATTTCCAGGCGTACCGCCGGGGCCGCTATGTCGAGTTCAACCTGGTCTGGGACCGTGGCACATTGTTCGGGTTGCAGTCCGGTGGCCGCACCGAATCCATCCTGATGTCCATGCCCCCGCAAGTGAAGTGGCGCTACGACTGGACGCCCGAGGCGGGCACGCCCGAGGCGCGGCTGTACAGCGACTTTCTGCGCCCGCGTGACTGGGCCGACGAAACCCCGACGGCGCTATGGCTGTGAAGCTGGCCATCTTCGGCGGCAGTTTCGACCCGCCCCATCTTGGCCACCTGGCCTTCGCCCGCTTTGCGCTGGACGCGCTGGCGCCCGAGCGCATGGTCTGGCTGCCCGCCGGCCGGCAGTGGCAGAAGCCCGACCAGATCATGGCCGCGGCCGTGCACCGCTCCGGCATGATCAAGCGCCTCATCGCCGGCGAACCGCGCTTCGTGCTCGACGAGCGTGAACTGCATCGCCGTGGCCCGAGCTTCACGGCCGACACCCTGCGCGAGTTCGCTGGCCAGAACCCCGGTGCCGAGTTGATGTTCCTGATCGGCCAGGATCAGTACTCGCGCCTGCCGAGCTGGTACCAGGTCGAGACCGTCACGACGCTGGCGACACTGGTCGTCGTGCCGCGCGCCGGCGAGGCCGTCGTCACGCCGCCGGGCCTGCCGGCTCACCGGCTGCAGGTGTTGGACCTGCCCGACACCCCCCTTTCGTCCACCGCCGTGCGCGACGCTGTTGCGCGCGGCGAGGACATCAGCCCCATGGTGGGCGCCGAGGTGGCGAGCTATATTGCCTCGCACCGCCTCTACGAGAAGAAGTACTGAATGGACATCCGCAAGCTGCAACGCGCCATCGTCGATGGTCTCGAGGACGTGAAGGCCCAGAACATCGTCGTGTTCAACACCGAGCATCTGTCGCCACTGTTCGAACGCGTCATCATCGCGTCGGGCACGAGCAACCGGCAGACCAAGGCCTTGGCCTCCAGCGTGCGCGAGACCGTCAAGGGCCGCGGCATGCAGGTCATGCGCACTGAAGGCGAGGACAACGGTGAATGGATCATCGTGGACTGCGGCGCCGCCGTCGTGCACGTGATGCAGCCCGCCATCCGCGACTACTACCACCTCGAGGAAATCTGGGGCGACAAGCCGGTCAAGCTCAAGCTCGGCTCGGCCGAGGTCAAGCTGGTGAAGGCGTCCGAGGATGTGTCGGCCAAGCCTGGCAAGACGGCCGCCAAGAAGTCGGGCAAGCCGCTGGGTCCGGTGGGCGTGAAGCCTGCCAAGCCCGGCAAGCCTGCCGCGGCGGCCAAGAAGGCGGCGCCCGCCGGCAAGAAGCCTGCGGCCAAGAAGGCGCCCAGCCATGTGGTGAGTGCAAAAACACCGGCGACCAAGACCATGACGGTCGGTGCGACCAAACCCGCCGGCAAGAAGCCCGCAGCCAAGAAGACGCCCGTCAAGACCACGGTGGGCGTGAAGAAGGCGGCACCCGCCAAGACCGCGGCCAAGCCAGCGGCCAAGAAGGTCCCGGCCAAGAAGGCAGCTCCGAAGAGGGGCTGATGCGCCTCTTCCTGGTTGCCGTGGGCCAGCGCCAGCCGGCCTGGGCCGACACCGCCTACGAGGACTTCGCCAAGCGCTTTCCGCCCGAGCTCAAGCTGGAGTTGAAGGCCGTCAAGGCCGAGACGCGTGGCAGCAAGACGGCCGAGCAACTGATGGCGGCCGAGGCAGCGCGCATCGAAGCGGCTTTGCAGTCATCAGGAAGAGGCGTGCGCCGCATCATCCTGGACGAGCGCGGCGAGCGCCGCACCTCGGTGCAACTGGCCGAGCGTCTCAAGCTGTGGATGGGCGAGGGCCGCGACGCCGCCCTCATCATCGGCGGGCCTGACGGCCTGCATCCCGACTTGAAGGCCACGGCCGACGAGACGCTGCGTCTGTCCGACCTGACCTTGCCCCACGCCTTTGCGCGCGTGCTGCTGGCCGAAGGCCTTTATCGGGCCTGGACCGTGACTACCGGCCACCCCTACCACCGTGAGTGACATGACAGCCCCCAAGACGACTTCGTCGTCGGCCCCCCAGGGGGGCGCGTCCGGCTCGGGGCGGCCCGTCGCCGGACCGTTCATCTACCTCGCCTCGCAAAGCCCGCGCCGCCGCCAGCTGCTGGAGCAACTGGGCGTTCGGCAAGAGCTGTTGCTGCCCGGTGCCGACGAGGATGCGGAGGCGCTGGAGGCAGTCCAGGCGGATGAGGTGCCGGAGACCTATTGCGCCCGCGTCACGGCGGCCAAACTCGACGCAGCCCTGGTCCGGCTCAATGTGCGCGGCCTGGCGCCAGCGCCCATCCTGTGCGCCGACACGACGGTGGCCGTCGACGGCCTCATCCTCGGCAAGCCTGCCGACGATGCCGATGCGGCGCGCATGCTGGCGCTGATGTCCGGCCGCACCCACCGCGTCATCACCGCGGTGGCCGTGGCCGATGCCACGCGCCGCGTGGCAGCATTGAATGTGTCGCAGGTGGATTTCGCGCCGCTGTCCGCCGCCCAGATCGACCGCTACGTCGCCAGCCGCGAGCCCTTCGGCAAGGCTGGCGCCTACGCCATCCAGAGCCAGGCGGCGGCCTGGATCGTGAAGATTGCCGGCAGCTACTCGGGCATCATGGGGTTGCCCCTCTTTGAGACGGCGCAGCTGTTGGACAAATTCGGCTTTGAGTTTTGACGGTGAGTTTTGATGCGTGCCGCCTCGGCCGGCGGCACGCATCAGCATTCAAAGGCTAGAGATGGAAGACATCCTGATCAACTGGTCACCGCAGGAGACGCGGGTGGCCGTGGTCGAGAACGGCGCGGTGCAGGAGCTGCACCTCGAGCGCACGTTGGAACGGGGCCTGGTGGGCAACGTCTACCTCGGCAAGGTCGTGCGCGTGCTGCCCGGCATGCAGAGCGCCTTCATCGACATCGGCCTGGAACGTGCCGCTTTCCTGCACGTCGCCGACCTGCACAGTGCCTCGCAGTTCGGCCATGGCCGGCACCAGAACGGCCATGGCGCCGAAGTGCCGCCCACACCCATCGAGCGCCTCGTCTTCGAGGGCCAGCCGCTGACGGTGCAGGTCATCAAGGACCCCATCGGCACCAAGGGGGCGCGCCTGTCCAGCCAGATCAGCATTGCCGGGCGCATGCTGGTCTATCTGCCGCAGGACGAGCACATCGGCATCAGCCAGAAGATCGGCTCGCCCGAGGCGCGCGAGGCGCTGCGGGCGCGCATGGTCACTCTGGTGGGCACCAAGGAGCAGGGCGGTGGCGGCGGCTTCATCCTGCGCACGAACGCGGAGGATGCCTCGGACGAGGAACTGGGCGCCGACATCGCCTATCTGCGCAAGACCTGGCAGCAGATCCGCGCGGGTGCGCTGACGACGCCGCCGGCCAGCCTGTTGCATCAGGACCTGAGCCTGGTCGAGCGCGTGCTGCGCGACCTGACGAGTGAGCGCACCGGCTCCATCCGCATCGACTCCAAGATGCAGTACGACGTGCTGCGCGGCTTTGGCGAGACCTTCATGCCGGCCGCGACGGCCAAGCTGGAGCACTACCGCGGCGAGCGGCCCATCTTCGACCTGTGCAATGTCGACGCCGAGATCGCCCGCGCGCTGGCGCGCAAGGTGGAGCTGAAGTCCGGCGGCTCGCTGGTGTTCGACCAGACCGAGGCGATGACGACCATCGACGTCAACACCGGCGGCTTCGTCGGCGCCAAGAACTTCGACGACACCATCTTCAAGACCAACCTCGAGGCGGCGGGCTCGATCGCGCGCCAGCTGAGGCTGCGCAACCTGGGCGGCATCATCATCGTCGACTTCATCGACATGACGCGCGAGGAGCACAAGACCGCCGTGCTGGCGGAGTTCCGCAAGCAGCTGGGTCGCGACCGCACCAAGGTCACCGTCGGTGGTTTCACGCAGCTCGGCCTGGTCGAGATGACGAGGAAGCGCACGCGCGAGTCGCTCGCCCGCATGCTCTGCGAGCCCTGCCCGACCTGCGAGGGCCGCGGCCAGGTGAAGACGGCGCGCTCGGTCTGCTACGACATCCTGCGCGAGATCCTGCGCGAGGCGCGCCAGTTCTCGCCCCGCGAGTTCCGCGTCGTCGCCGCGGCCAATGTCGTCGAGATGATGCTCGACGAGGAGAGCGCCCATCTGGCCGGCCTGTCCGATTTCATCGGCAAGCCCATCTCGCTGACCGCCGAGCCGACCAACCAGACGGAACATTACGACATCGTCCTACTCTGAGGTGGCGCGGCGCTGCGGCAGAATTCCGGACCGCACTGCAAAGCCCACCGCATGATCTCTCGCCGTCTCAGCCTTGCCGCGCTCGCGGCCTTCCCTGCCGCCTCGGCGTTGGCCCAGGTACGCATCGACATCGCCGGCGTCGGCGGCACCCGCATCCCGGTGGCCATCGTCGACTTCCGCGACGATGCCAAGGCCTCGGCCCAGCCCATCGCGGCCATCGTGCGTGCCGACCTGGAGCGCAGCGGCCTGTTCCGCAGCGTCGACGCGCCCGCCGGCCTGAACGAGACGAGCAGCCCGGCCTGGTCCGACTGGAAGGCCCGCCAGGCCGATGCACTCGCGGCGGGCTCGGTCACGCGCCTGGCCGACGGGCGGCTGGACATCCGTTTCAAGCTCTGGGATGTGGCCAAGGGGACCGAGCTTGTCGGCCAGGCCCAGGCCATCCATCCCGACGATGCCCGCCTCGCCGCCCACCGCATCGCTGACACCATCTACGAAAAGCTCATCGGCGACAAAGGCGTGTTCGCCACGCGCATGGCCTATGTCACCAAGGCCGGCCCGCGCTACAGCCTCGTCGTCGCCGATGCCGATGGCGAGGGCGCCAAGATCGCGTTGACCAGCCCCGACCCCATCATCTCGCCCGCCTGGGCGCCCAATGGCCGCGAGCTGGCCTATGTGAGCTTCGAGAGCCGCAAGGCCACCGTGCGCATCCAGGACGTGCAGACCGGCGGTCGCCGCGTGCTGGCCGACTTCAAGGGCACGAACAGCGCGCCGGCCTGGTCACCGGACGGCCAGCAGCTCGTGCTCAGCCTGTCGCGCGACGGCGGCACCCAGCTTTTCGTCATCAACCGTGACGGCTCCGGCCTGCGCCGCCTCACGCAGAGCGGCTCCATCGACACCGAGGCCTGCTACTCGCCCGATGGCAGCAAGATTTATTTCGTCAGCGACCGCGGCGGCGGCCCGCAGATCTACCGCATGCCGGCCAGCGGCGGCAGCGCCGAGCGCGTGACCTTCAGCGGCAACTACAACATCAGCCCGGCCGTCAGCCCCGATGGCCGCACGCTGGCCTACATCACCCGTCTGGGCGGAGCCTTCCGGCTGTCGGTGATGGACCTCGGCACCGGCCAGTCCCAGCAGATCAGCGAGGCCAATGACGACGAGAGCCCGGCGTTCGCGCCCAACGGCAAGCTGATCGTCTATGCGAGCCGCGCCGGCGGCAAGGAAGTGCTGATGACGACGACGCTGGACGGCAAGATCAAGACGCCCCTGCTGGTTACGCTTGCCGAGGTTCGTGAGCCCACCTGGGGCCCATTTACACGCTAGTAACTTGACAGTTCGCACCATGTTGGACAATGCAGCGCCCGCGCCGCCGCATGGTGCCGTGCCCCCCACCCCCCGCCCCCGTCTGTTGTGGAGACTATTCGAATGAAACTGACCCGCTTTGCGCTCCCCCTGATTGCCGCCGCCGCTCTGGCTGGCTGCAGCTCCGCCGTCAAACTGGACGATCCCGCGCCGGTCGAGACGCGCCAGCCCACGCCGCCCCCGGCGACTCCTGAGCAGAAGCCGACGACCGCGCAGACCGCTGTCCCGACGGTCGACCTGTTCAGTCAGTACACGCAGGAAGTCAACAAGGGTGCCAATCGCGTCGTCTACTTCGACTACGACAGCGACGTGGTCAAGGAAGAGTACCGCGGCCTGATCGACCTGCACGCCAAGCGCCTGAAGGCCCGTTCCCAGGCCGTGCTGAACCTCGAAGGCCACACCGACGAGCGCGGTGGTCGTGAATACAACCTGGCCCTGGGCCAGCGTCGTGCCGAAGCCGTCGCCAAGTCGCTGACGCTGCTCGGCGCCCAAGCCAGCCAGGTCGAGGCCGTCAGCTTCGGCAAGGAGCGCCCCGCCGTTCAAGGTGGCGGCGAAGAAGCCTGGGCCAAGAACCGCCGCGTCGAGCTCAAGGACAAGTGAAAGTGATGCGCGCTCTGCGACTGACCCTCGTGGCTCTGGCCGCGGGCGCGGCCTTCATGCAGCCCGCCAGGGCGGGCTTGTTCGAGGATGATGAAGCCCGCAAGGCCATCCTCGAACTTCGCGCCCAGGTCAAGGCCAACGAGGATGCCGCCAAGCGGCGCGACGAGCAGCTCAACGCCCTGGTCCAGGATCAGCTCCAGCCGCTGCGCCGCAGCATGCTGGACCTGAACGGCCAGATCGACGCGCTGCGCGCCGAGATCGCCAAGCTGCGCGGCGCCAACGAGCAACTCGCCCGCGACCTGGCCGACACGCAGCGCAAGCTGACCGACCAGTCGCAGTCCGTCGAAGCGCGCTTCAAGCCGCTGGAGCCGCAGAAGGTCAGCCTCGATGGCCGCGAGTTCCAGGTCAACCCCGACGAGCGCAACCAGTACGAAGCCGCCATCGGCCTCGTGCGCCGCGGCGATTTCGCCGAGGCGGTGGCCGCGTTGAATGCCTTCCTGAAGCGTTACTCCGCCAGCGGCTACACCGACTCGGTGCGCTTCTGGCTCGGCAATGCCCAGTACGGCAAGCGCGACTACAAGGACGCCATCGCCACCTTCAAGACCTTCATCGCCGGCAACGCCGACCATCCGCGCGCGGCCGAAGCCCTGCTCGCGCTGGCCAACTGCCAGATCGAGCTGAAGGACAACAAGGGTGCGCGCCGCAGCCTCGAAGACCTCATCAAGGCCTATCCCGGCACCGAGGCCGCGCAAGCGGGCAAGGAACGCCTGCACGCCCTGAAGTGACGACTGTGGATCAGCTCGACGCTGATCTGGAGCGCCGCTTCGGTGGCCTGCGCCGCCTGCACGGCGACGCCGCCTACCAGCGCCTGCGCGCCGCGCGTTTCGCGGTCGTGGGCCTGGGCGGCGTCGGCTCCTGGGCCGTCGAGGCCCTGGCGCGCAGCGGCGTCGCCGAGCTCACGCTGATCGACCTGGACCAGGTCTCCGAATCCAACATCAACCGCCAGATCCAGGCCCTGGGCTCGACCGTCGGCATGGCCAAGGCCGAGGCGCTGCGCCAGCRCATCGCCGACATCCAACCCGGCTGCGCCGTGCGTGTCATCGAGGAGTTCGTCGAGCCCGACAACTGGCCGGGCCTGATCGGTGGCGCCGAGTTCGACGGCCTCATCGACTGCTGCGACCAGGTTCGCGCCAAGGCCACGCTCGCCGCCTGGGCGCGTGAGCAGCGCCTGCCCTTCGTCACCGTCGGCGCCGCCGGCGGCAAGCGCGAACCGCATCGCGTGCAACTCGACGATCTCAGCGCCACGACCCACGACCCGCTGCTGGCTTCAATGCGCCAGCGCCTGCGCAAGCACCACGCGGCGCCGCGGGCCGGCAAGATGGATGTCGCCTGCGTCTACTCGCGCGAGCCAGTGCACCTGCCGCAGCAGGGTGAGGGTGATGCCTGTGATGTGGATGGCAGTCTGAACTGCCATGGCTACGGTTCCAGCGTTACCGTCACGGCGACCTTCGGCCTGTGCGCTGCCGCCGAACTGCAGCGCCTGCACCTGAATCGAAATCCGGTTTGACAACCGCGCACGAACTTCTTGCGGAGCCCTCAAAAACCTGCCTATAATGGCGGGCTCTGCTTGACACGGGACGTTAGCTCAGTCGGTAGAGCAGCGGACTTTTAATCCGTTGGTCGCAGGTTCGAATCCTGCACGTCCCACCAGAATTTAGAGCGGTGATTCGACGGAATCACGCTACAATCTTTGGCTCAGCTAGGCAGTATCAAGCTGAATCAGGGCTCTTAGCTCAGTTGGTAGAGCAGCGGACTCTTAATCCGTAGGTCGAGTGTTCGAGTCACTCAGGGCCCACCAAAATTAAGAAAGAAAAAGGACTTGGCGAGAGCCAGGTCCTTTTTTCTTGCCCGCTTGGCGCAAAGGCCCAGCCTGAACGACCTCAAAGGGCCAGCAAGGCCTTGGCCCGGGCCAGATGCTCCAGGCGGTCATCCAGGCCGTTGTAGCCGCCATTGATGCGCTTGGTGACGGCCTTGGCGTCGTCGGCTTCGGCGAGCGGGCCGATGTTGCGGTCCTTCCAGAACCAGCAGGCCACATCCACGCAGGCGAAGGGGTCGAGCGCCACCTTGGTGGGGTCGCTGACGTAGTCGATGCCGGTGAACTTGCTGTACTGCTGGTAGTTGTTGCGGCCGGTCAGCTGGATCAGGCCGCGGCCCTTGAAGCGCACGCCGTCGCCGGCCTGGCTGTTGCCGAGGTCGGTGCGGCCCTCGTAGGCGCTGCCGCTGGCGAGCTCCTCGGCATAGAGCAGCGAGCCCGACTCGTGAGCGAGCTGGGCGATGAAATGGGCGATCTGCCGCGGCGTGTCGATGCCGTAGCGCGTCATGCCCTTCACCAGCGGATCGAAGTAGAGGTCGATGCGCTTTTGCATCGCCCGCGGCATGACGATCTCGAGCTTTTCCTTGGTCGCGCCGGGCGGCAGGCCCGCCAGCAGCCGGGCCATGGTGGCATCACCCGGCGTCACGAGGCCATCCGACTCCGCCAAGCCCATGGCGCGGGTCTCGAAGGCGCGGATCGCGTCGATGCTGTTGGGGCCGATCTGGCCGTCCACCTCCAGCTTCTTCTGCGCCGCACCACTCCAGGCCTCGCTGTTCATGTTGAGCAGGATCTGGATGATGCGAACGTCGGCAACGTCATTGCGGGCACCCTGCCCGACGCTCTTGGCAATGCACATGATGCGTGCTCCCGGAGAAAGTAGGAAGCGCCGACCTTATGCGCCCGCCGCCGCCTGCGAATCCCCAATCAGCAGGATGCGGTGGCCAACGCGCCGTCGGTCTGCAGCATGCGGTCCCACCAGGGCGTGTCGCCGATCTCGGCGCGCAGATGGTCGATGAAGAGCCTGGCCTTGGTGGCGTGGCTGCGCCCCGGGAGGCGCACGGCGTGGATGCCGGGCATGCCGGGCGAGGCCGGCGCCTGGGCTTCTTCAGGGAAGAGGGCGATCAAGTCGCCGCAGCGCAGCGGGTCGCAGACCACCCAGGTCGCGATATGCAGCACGCCCAGGCCCTGCAGCGCGGCCTGCAGCATGCCGTCCTTGTCGTCCGTCCTGAACTTGCCGCGCACCGGCAGCGGCTGGTTGCGGTTCACGCCCGCGTAGCGCCAGACAAAGCTCGGCGCCGGCGGCGAGGCCACGGTGATGCAGTCGTGTTGCAGCAAGTCCTCGGGTGTCTTCGGCCGGCCCATGCGGGCCAAATAGGCCGGGCTGGCGCAGGTGACCAGGCGCACCGGCGCCAGCGTCGTCGCGCGCAGATCGCTGTCGGGCAGCAGGCCGATGCGGATAGCTACGTCCATGCGCTGTTCGGACAGGTCGACGATCTGGTCGACCAGATGCAGGTCGACCTCGATGTCCGGGTAGCGGCGCAGGAAGCTCGCCAGCGCCCCGACGACATGGCGGCGGCCGAAGACCGTCGGCGCCGTCACCGTCAGCAGGCCGCGCGGCTCGGCGTCGCCGGCGAGGAGCAGAAGGGCTTCTTCCAGGGCGCGGCCGCTTCGCTGACGCCCTATGTGCAGGCCGGCCGCTTCGCTCCCTTCGTGCGCGATGGCGAGATCCTGCCCGGCATCCGCGCGTTGCAGGCCCATGGCCACACCGCCGGCCACAGCGTCTACGCGGTCGAAAGTGAAGGCAGGCGCCTGGTGCTGGTCGGCGACCTCATCCATGTCGCGTCGGTGTAGCTGGCCGCGCCCGAAGTCACCATCGCCTTCGACACCGACGAGCCCCAGGCCGCGAAGACCCGTGCCCGCGTGTTCGCCGAACTGGCCAAGGATGGCAGCCTCGTCGCGGTGACGCACTTCAACTTCCCTGGCGTCGGCCGCCTGCGGCAGGTCGGCAAGGGCTGGCAGTGGCTGCCGCTGGACTACAGCAGCCAGGTGCGCTGAAGCGGGGCGTTATGGGCTCAGGGCGTCAGCGGACGGATGCTGACGCCCAGGCTGCCGGGCGGGTGCAGCTCGTTGAACAGCTGCCAGACGCGGCCGCTGCGCGCCACCTGGCCCAGCGCCTGGCGCAGCGTGCGCCGGTCGGCCTCGTTCAGGGCGCGACGCGACAGATAGAGGCCGCTGGCGTGCCAGCCCAGCTCGTCCAGCGGCTCGACGCGCAGGCGCTTCAGCAGTGGCGCCAGCTCGGGCTCGATGACCAGGGTGCCGACGAGGATGGACGCCGTCATGACCGTGGCCTGGGCCAGGCCCTGGCGCAGTGCGCGGGCGACGCCGCTGGCGTCGGCCTCTTCGACCAGGCGCTGGCGTTGGCGCAACGTCGCGATGGCCGCGTCGTAGGTCGGGCCGAAAGAGAAGCCGCGCACGACGACGAGCTTGTAGTCCGGCTGGGCCAGCAGTTCGGCGAGGGAGCGCGGTACCGCCGCCTCGGCGTCCAGCGTCAGCAGGCTGGCCCGCACCTGGATCAGCGGCACGAATTCGCCTGCGGCGTCACGCGCGGGCGTGGCCGAGGCCGGGATGAGCAGGTCCGCCTGGCCGGCGTCGAACAGGCTCTGCAGCCGGGCCCGCGGCACCTTGTGCATGTCGATCCGGCAGTGGGCGTTCGCAGCCAGCTCGCGCAGCACCGTCGGGTAGATGCCCTGGGCCTGGCCCTCCTCGAAGCTGACGCTCAGGCCGATGGGGGACATGGGCACGTTGATGGGGCGCGTGCAGGCGGCCTGGGCCGCTGCTGCAGCCAGCCAGCCCCAGAGCAACAAGCCCGATCGCGCCCTTGCGTTCATGCCCCTCGGTTCCGAGATTCTTTCGGCCCATTGTGCGCGACTTGCCGCTCCAGTGCGTCGAACAGCAGTTGCACGGCCACGGCCAGGGCCGCGGCGGGCAGGGCGCCGGCCAGCATCAGCGTGCTGTCGTTGACGGCCAGGCCTGCGACGATGCGCTCGCCCAGGCCGCCGGCGCCGACAAAGGCCGCCACCGTCGCCGTGCCGACGTTGGTGACGGCCGCCGTCTTCACGCCGGCCATCAAGGTCGGCAGGGCCAGCGGCAGCTCGATGGCGCGCAGCGTCTGCCCGCGCGTCAGGCCCAGCGCCAGCGCGGATTCGCTCAGCCCCCTGGGCACCGCCTGCAGCCCCGCATGCGTGTTGCGCACGATGGGCAGCAGCGCATAGACGAACAGGGCCAGCAGGGCCGGCAGGAAGCCGATGCGGCCGACGAAGGCGATCAGGAAGGCCAGCAGCGCCAGCGAGGGCAGGGTCTGCAGCAGCCCCGTCACGGCCATCACCGGCGCGGCCAGGCGTGGAAGGCGGTGGGCGGCGATGCCCAGCGGCACGGCCACCGCGATGGCCAGCGCCACCGAGGCCAGCACCAGGGCCAGATGCTGGGCGAGCAGCTTCATCAGGTCGGGCGCCAGCAGGCGGTCCAGCAGGCCCTGCTGCGCCGCGGTGTCCGGCGCCGATTGCAGAAAACTTTTCGCAACATCGGTAAACGGGCGTCGGTCCAGCTCCGCGGCCGCGTTCAGGCGGGTCATTTCGGCCTCCGTCAGGCGACCGGCCAGGCCCTGCAGCGGCCGCTCGTCGACGCCGGCGCGCAGCAGCAGCAGGGCGTCATAGCGTGGGAAGAAGCCGCGGTCGTCGCGCAGCACACGCACGGCCTGGCGGGCCAACTGGGCGTCGGTCGTGTAGACGTCGATGAGATCGACCTGGCCGTTCGCCAGCGCCTGGTAGGCCAGGCCATGGTCCAGGCCGGCGCCCGGTTGCTGCTTCAGGCCATAGGCGCCCTGCAGGGCCGACCAGCCATCGGCGCGGGCCAGGAATTCATGCGACAGGCCGGGCTTGAGCGCGGGCGCCTTGCGGGCCAATTCCGAAATCGTTGCGATGCCCAGCCGCGCCGCGTCCGTCTCGCGCATGGCCAGCGCATAGCTGTTGTTGAAGCCCAGCGGCACGGCGGCCTTCAGGCCGAGCGGCTTCAACCACGCGTTGATCTGCGCCAACGGCGCCTGCGCGTCGGCCGCGGCCTCGCGCTTGAGCAGCTCGCGGACGATGGTGCCGGTGTATTCGGGGTAGAGGTCGATCTGGCCCTGCTGCAGCGCCGCCGCCAGGATGGCCGTGTTGCCCAGGCCCTGGCGGTGCTCGGCGGCAATGCCCTGGGCGGCCAGGGTCTGCGTGACGATCTCGCCGAGCAGATAGCTCTCGGTGAAACGCTTGGAGCCCACTTGCAGCGCTGGCGTGCCAGCAGCGCCAGGAACGCCATTTGCCCCAGCAGCAACCCACGCCGTCAGCAGGGTCAGCAGCAGCAGGACTTGCCGACGGATGTTCATTCCCTCATGGTGCCTCATGGCGGTCCCTGCCGTGTCGGACTCGCCCTACATGCGAGTGCCATCGTGTCCGAATGCAACCAGGCCCGACCCTGTCTAGAGTTGGAGACATTGTTTTCAGAGGAGGTCATCATGCCGCGCGCTACCGATCATCTGCTGCGTCAGCACCTGGAAAGCCTGGGTGCCCACTTGCGCCAATGCCGCACCTTGTCGGACCGCCGCCTGCGCATGCTGAGCTCCCTGGAGGCCCTGGACTCGGCCATCGGCGAGAGGCTGTTCACGACGGTGGTCATGGGCAGCGTCTTCATGGCTGCGGTTCTGAGCCTGGTCGTCTGAGCCCTTCCTGCGCCATCGAAGCGGCCCCACGGGGCCGCTTCTTCTTTGGCTTTCAGAATGCCGCCGCCGGTTCCGGCTGGCGGGTGGGCTGGGTGTCCGTGACCGGCACCCACAGCCGCAGGTCGCCGTCGGCCTCGCCCAGCGCCAGCGTCGAGCCCGGCGTGACGATGCGATAGCCGGCCGGTGGCGCCGTGCCCGCGCCGGTTGGTGCGCGCTGTAGCATCACCTCGATGCGCCGGCCCTGGTGCAGCAGCCGCACGCGCGCCTGGGCCCAGTGCGGCGGCAGGCAGGGCTGCACGCGCAGCAGGCCGTCCGCCAGCTTCACGCCSCACAGCGATTCGACGGCCGCGCGCAGCAGCCAGCCAGCCGCGCCCGTGTACCAGCTCCAGCCCCCGCGGCCGGCATGCGGTGCGGCCGCCTCGATGTCGCCGGCCACGGCAAAGGGTTCCAGTCCGTAAGCCGCGCCATGCGCGCCGCGATGGGCCGGGCTGATGGCGGTGAAGGCGGCCCAGGCACGCTCAGCCTGGCCGAGCTTGGCGCTGGCCATCAAGGCCCAGGTGGCGGCATGGTTGTACTGGCCGCCGTTCTCGCGCACGCCGCCGGGGTAGGCCTGGATGTAGCCGGCCTGCGGCTGGTGGTCCTTCAGCGGCGGCCACAGCAGGCGCAGCAGATGGGCATCGCGGTCGTGCAGCTCGCGCCAGGCGCTGTCCAGGGCCAGGCGCGCGCGGTCGGCCTCGGCGGCGCCGGTGAGCACGGCCCAGGCCTGCACGATGAGGTCGATGCGGCACTCGGTGTCGGTGTGAGTGCCGAGAACGCTGCCGTCGTCGAACCAGCCGCGGCGATACCAGCGGCCGTCCCAGGCTTCGACATCCAGCGCCTTGGCGAGCTTGTCGCGGGCCTGGCGCCAGCTGGCCGCGCGCGCCTGTTCGCCGCGGGCGATGGCCAGCGGGTGCAGGGCGTCGATGACGGCGCACAGGAAGAAGCCCATCCACACCGATTCGCCGCGGCCCTCAGCGCCGACGCGGTTCATGCCGTCGTTCCAGTCGCCGGTGCCGAACAGCGGCAGGCCATGCGCGCCAACGGGCAGGCTGACGTCGATGGCGCGCGCCGCGTGCTCGTAGATGCTCGCCTGCTCATCACTGATGGCGGGCACTTCGTAGATGTCCTCGGCGCCTTCGGGCACGGGGCGGCCCTGCAGGAAGGGGACCATCTCGTCGGCCAGCGAAGTGTCGGCGGTGCGCTCGACATACAGCGCGAGCGCGAGCGCCAGCCAAAGCCGGTCGTCGGCGAAATGCGTGCGCACGCCGGCGCCGGCCGGGTCGTGCCACCAGTGCTGCACGTCACCGGGCGGGAACTGGTGGGCCGCGTGGCGGCGGATCTGTGCGGCCAGGCGCTCGGGGGCGTGCTGCACCAGGGACATCGCGTCCTGCAGCTGGTCGCGGAAGCCGAAGGCGCCGCCGGCCTGGTAGAAGCCCGCGCGGGCCCAGATGCGGCAGCCCAGCACCTGGGCCGGCAGCCAGTGGTTGATCAGCGCGTCGAAGGACGGGTCGGGCGTGTCCACCTGCACGGGCGCGCTCAGGCGCCGCCACACGTCGCGCTGGGCCGCGAGGCGCTGCAGCGGGTCCGCCGCCCAGGCCCTGGCCGCCTGCTCGCGCGCGGCGGGCAGGCTGGTGGCGTGGCCCAGCAGCACGGTGCCGTGCCAGGCGTGGCCGGGCTCCAGCCGGATGGGCACGGCTAGCAGCGCGGCGGGGTCGGTGGCGGGGCCGGCCTGGCCGTCCAGTGCATGCGGCATGACGAGGCGGCCTTCGTCGTCGAACAGCAGGCGGCGGTCGCCGCTCGCCTCGATGGTGGCCGTCCAGGGGCGGGGGCGATTCAGGTCGGGCGTGAAGCCGGCATCCGCGGGCCAGGGCCACAGGGCCTGGTCGCTCGAGAGGGCCTCGATCTGGTCGGCCGTGGTGTCGCCTTCACGGGTCGGGCGCAGGGCCATCCAGGCCGTGTGGCCGCCAAAGCCGTTGAGGCCGTCGGCCTGCGTGGCCAGGGCCAGCAGCGGGCCATCGCCCTGCGGCGGCTCCAGGCGGGTGACGACGCTGCGGCGGGCGCTGCTGTCGGCACCCAGCTGCCACTGCGCGGCCGCCAGCAGGCGCAGCAGCCGCGGCGGCTTGCCGGGCGCCGCATGCAGCTCCACCTGGCATTGCTTGACGGACGTCACCGCGTCGACCGTCCAGCGCAGGCGCACCACCATGCCGGGCAGTTGGAAGGCCATGGCCGTGGCACCGGGCAGATGGGCCACGTCCTGCCTGGCGCTGGCGCGGCCCAGCAGCCAGGCCTTGCCGCTGGACAGGCAGTGCAGCATCAGCCACTCGCCCGGTGAGTCCAGCAGCGCGTCGTTGGACCAGGGCGTGATCTGGTGCAGGCGGCTGTTGCCGGCCCAGGCCATGCCGGCGCCGCGCTCCGACACCTGGCAGCCGAAGTCCTCGTTGGCAATGACGTTGATCCAGGGGCGCGCCGGCTGGGCGCTCTCGGTCAGCTCGAAGCGGCAGGCGCCGTTGTCGGCGTCGAAGTCACTGGCCGGGGTCTCGGCGCCTGGCGGGGCGGCGAGGGTGGACACCAGCGTCGCGCCGGCACCGCGCCTGGCCTTGGCGGCCTGCTCATGATTGATGCCCAGCCGTTCGAGCTGCTGGGCCAGTGGGCGCCCGTCGGCAAACCAGCGCACCCGTGCCAGCAGGTTCAGCGCAAAGCGGGTGTCCGGCCCCACGGTCTCGTCCGACAGCACATGCACGCGGCAGCGCCCCTGGACCTGCTGCTCGGCCAGCGAACGCAGCGCGCGCGATACCGGTGCCAGATAGGACGGCGGCTCGGCGTCCAGCACGACGACGTCCACCGGCAGCGGGCTGCCCTGGGCCTGCAGCAGCGCACACAGCTCGCGCACCATGACGACACCGGTCGGATCGGCCACACGCATCAGGATGATGGGGTCGTCGCCCGAGATGCCGTGGCGCCACAGCGCGTCGCGCTCGTAGCCGGTCTCGGGCAGGGGCAGGGTTTCGCGCGCCGCCTGCGAGGTCAGCAGCGTCTGCAGCATGAGGCCGGCGCGCCAGGCGCCCGGCGCCAGGCTGGCGCCCTGGGTGCGCACGCCGGCCATGGTGTGGGCCAGCGTCAGTGCCCGTTCGACCAGGGCCGGCTGGCGCAGCTTGTCCAGCAGATGGCTGAGCGTCTGCGGTTCGCGTGCGGCGGCGGTGGCCAGCGTCAGCGTCACGCTGGCACCGGGCGGCAGTTGCAGCACCAGGTGCAGCAGTGAGATCGGGTCGTTGCCGGTGTCCAGCATGCCGGCCGCGGTGTTGAGCCCGGCCACGTCGGTGCCCAGCAGCGCCTGCACGCCGGCATGTGCGACGACGCCGCCCGGTTGGCCAGACAGGCCGCCGCGGGCCAGCCAATGGGCGCGGTCGGCGCCGGCACGCACGCGGTCCAGGCGCGCGCCGCCTTCCAGCTCGACGCCCACCAGCGCATGCACGGCATGCAGGGACGCTTCGTTGGGGCTGCGCGGCAGGCGCTGCCAGTTCAGGGCCTGCTGGCCCGGTTCCCAGCGCGCCTGCAGGAAAAGCTTGCCGAAGGCCGGATGGGCCAGATCGGCCTTGGCCGGCGCCAGCACCGGCTCGAAGCTGGACACCAGGGCCAGGCGGCGCGGCCGCTGGGCGAGGTTGCGCAGCGTGATGCGGCGCAGTTCGACGTCGTCTTCCACCGCCACCCAGACCTCGGTGTGGGCGCGCAGTTCCTCACCCTCGGCGGTGAACTGGGCACTGGCCGGGTGCAGGCGGCAGCCATAGCGCCACTGCGGGCCCGGCGTGGGGCGCAGCGTCAGCGACCGCCAGGGGCTGGACTCGGGCGCGCCGTTCCAGGGCAGGTCCAGGTCGCGCAGGTGCAGATGGTGGCCGAGCAGGTCCTGCGGCAGGTCGTCGCGCCAGCGGTTCACCAGCACCTGGCCGCCCGGCTCGCCCCAGACCAGGGTGCCGCCGCCATGCTCGCGCACCATCGCGCTCAGCTTGCCGCTCCCCAGCCAGGCGGTGGCCGGCAGGGCGCGACCATGCAGCTCGGGCACAACGAGGGAGATGCGGGCGCGGCGGGGTGCGCTGCGCGTGGGCTGGGGCGGCGGTTCGCGCAATGGGGCCACCTTGTGCGGCGCACGCTCGTGCAGCAACCAGCGCACCGCGCACAGCCGTGGTTCGGCGTCGGCCCAGCGCTGCGGCGCGCCGCCGCACAGCACTTCGGTGAGCGCGACGAGGGACATGCCCTGGTGATGGCTCATCGCCGTGCCGATGCGCTGGAAGCGCTGCTTCGGCTGCGGCGCGTCGGCGGGGACCTCGGGCTGGCGGCTGGCCGTGTAGTCCAGCGCTTCGATGAAGCCGCCTTCATGCCGGGCGCCCAGCGCCTGCAGCGCGCGCAGGTTGGCGACGGCCGCGCGCGGCATCACCATGGTCGCCATCAGGCTGGCGTAGGGCGCGATRACGATCTCCTCGGGAGGCGTGTCGCGCAGTGCCAGGCTGGCCACGCCCTGCGGGCCGTATTGGTAGGCCAGGCTGTGGTCGCGCTTGGCATAGGCGCTCTCGGATACGCCCCAGGGCAGGCCGGCCGCGCGACCGGCACGGATCTGCTCCATGACGGCGGCACGTGCGGCGTCCGCCAGCGCGCTGCCGGTGGGCTCGTCCAGCACCAGCGAGGGCATCAGCATCTCGAACATCGAACCCGACCAGCTCTTCAGCCCGGTGACGCGGCCGCGCGAGAAGAAGGGCCGGCCCAGCGCGCCCCAGTGCGCCGGCGGGATGTCGCCCTTGGCGATGGCGACGAGACTGGCCAGGCGCGCCTCGGAGGCGAGCAGGTCGTAGTGGTTCTGGTCCAGCCTCTCGGTGCCGGGCTCGGAGCCCACGGCCGCGACGGCACCGATGTGCAGCAGGTGGCGCTGGGTGTCGTAGAGCCAGCCGAATTCATGCGCCAGCGCCATCGCACGGGCGCGCGTGGCGACGCTGTTGAGCGCCTCGGCCACGGCCGGCGGCGGCGGCATGCCTTCGCCACCGCGCGCGAAGCCCTCGCAGGCGGCCGCGACGACCAGCAGGTGGGCGCAGAGGTTGCCGCTGTCCACCGCCGAGACATAGGGTGGCTCCAGCACGGCCAGGCGCTGGGTGTCGATCCAGTTGTAGAAGTGGCCGCGGTGGCGGGGCAGCTGGTCCAGCGTGTCCAGCGTGCGGCCGACGCGCTCGGCCAGGCCGACGTCGTGCAGCCAGCCGAACTCGCGCGCGCAGCAGGCCGACAGCAGATACAGGCCGATATTGGTCGGTGAGGTGCGGTGGGCGACGGCGATGTCGGGGTCGAACTGCACGTTGTCGGGTGGCAGGTCGTGGTCCTCGGCCGTGACCCAGCGCTCGAACCAGCGCCACGTGTCGCGCGCCACGCTGAGCAGGTACTGGCGGTCATCGTCGTTGATGGCCTCGCGGCGCGGGCGGGCGCGCGGGCGGCTGGCCAGGCCTGTCCACAGCGGCGTCAACGTCCAGGCCAGCAGCAGCGGCAAGGCCTGGTCCCAGTCGACAGGGCGGCCGATCAGGGCCGGCGTCATCAGCAGCAGCGCCAGGGCGCCACTGGCAAAGGTCACATGCTTGTGCTGGCGCCACAGCGAGCGCCAGTCGGTGCGCGCCGCGGCCTCGGCGGCGTCGGCGGTCGTCCATTCCAGCAGGTGCTGGTGGCTGACCCGCTGGCGCCACAGCGCGCGCAGGATGGCGTCGATGCTGAGCCAGCTCGTCGCCGGCAGCAGGGCGATATGCCACGCCACGCCGCCGATGGCGCGCCCGAGTTCGGTGGCGCCCTGCCGGTAGAAGCGCGGCAGCGAGAGGCGCTCACCCGACGGCGCGCAGGCCGCCAGGGCCCCCATCAACGGTCCGCCGCCGAAGGTGGCGGCCACCAGCCCCAGGGCCCAGGCCGGCGTCAGGCCCACGCCGACCCAGGAGGCCACCAGCAGCAGCAGCGCGGCGGGCGCCACGAGGGAGCGGCGCAGGTTGTCCAGCATCTTCCAGACATGGATGCCGCGCAGGCCCCAGCGGCGCCGGTTGCCGAGGAAGGGCAGCAGCTGCCAGTCGCCGCGTGTCCAGCGGTGGATGCGTGAAGCGGCCACGTCGGCGTGCATGGGCGCGGGTTCTACCAGCACGACGTCGCTGACGCCGGCGCAGCGCATCAGCGAGCCTTCCAGCAGGTCGTGGCTCAAGACCTGGCCCTCGGGCAGGCGGTGCGCCAGCACCGCGGCCGCGGCCTCCACGTCGATCAGTCCCTTGCCGGTGGCGCKGCCTTCGTCGAACAGGTCCTGATAGACCTCGGAGCTGGCGGCGCTGTAGGGGTCCAGCCCCGGCTGGCCGGCGAACAGGCTG
This sequence comes from Roseateles sp. P1_C1_2, assembly GCF_056406535.1. NCBI lineage: Bacteria > Pseudomonadati > Pseudomonadota > Betaproteobacteria > Burkholderiales > Sphaerotilaceae > Roseateles > Roseateles sp. P1_C1_2. Next base: position 5,196 of record NZ_JBFUAB010000030.1, on the reverse strand, counting down.
TGGAACCAGGTGCCGTGGACCGTGGAGCTGCCGGCGGCCGTGGCCAGCGGCGTGGCGACGCGTGGCTGCAGCATGCCGTGGCCGCGCACGACGGTGACGGCACCGCTGGGGGAACGCAACAGGCGCGGGCGGTTCAGCGGGTGGGCGGCGATGGCCACCATCTCGCGCAGCGCGCCGGGCGGCAGGGCGGTGTCGGCGTCCAGCGTGACGATGTGGCGGATGCCGGGCGCCGGCGTGGACAGCTCGCCGAGGTCGACGAAGCGGTCCGGCAGCAGTTCGGGCGCCTGGCCGGCCAGCAGCGCTGCCAGGGCCTCGGTCTTGCCGCGTTTGCGCTCCCAGCCTATCCAGCGCTGCTCGCTCTCGCTCCAGCGCCGCTCGCGGTGCAGCAGCAGAAAGCGCGGCCGGCCTTCGCTGGCCGTGCCGTGGCGCTGGTTCAGCGCCTCGATGCCGGCGCGTGCCTGGGCGAGCAGGGCGGCATCCTGCGGCTGATGCTCGGCCTTGGCATCGGTCCAGTCGCTGAGCAGCGCAAACTGCGCCTCGTCTTCGAGGTTGGCGAGATGGTGGCGTTCCAGTTGGGCCAGCAGCGTCGCAATGCCTTTGGCCCGGGTCAGCATGCAGGGAATGACGACCAGGCTGCGCGCCGTGGACGGGATGCCCTGCGGCCAGGTCAGGCGCGGCAAGCGCGCCGGCGAGGCGGATTCGCTGATGAGGCGGTTGGCCAGCGCGACGACGGTCTCGCTGGCGGGCAGCAGCGACAGCAGCACGGCAGCCACCACCATGGGCCAGCGGGCGCCGGCGGGCAGGCCGAGCAGCAGCAGCGTCAGCTCGGCCAGGATGAGCAGCCCGGCCAGGCTGGTCAGGTAGAGGGCGACGCGGTGGCGACGCAGCGCGGCGACGAAGCGCTCGCCGGTGGTGGGCTTGAGGCGCAACTCGCCCAGCAGCCGCCCGTAGCCCAGGCCGGACAGCCAGTACAGCGGCGCGCGCTCTTCGGCATCCTCGGCCCAGCCGGGGTCGTTGCAGAGCAGGCGCAGCACCTGGGCCACGTCGGCCTCGGGCACCTTGTGGCGCTCGGTCAGCGCCTCGATGGCGTGCATGGCCATGTCGCGCGTGGCCTCGTGCTCCTGGCGGTAGACGTCGATGCGGCCCAGCGCGCGCAGGGTGGGGTGAACGGCCTCGAACAACCCGGCCCAGTTGGCCGCGCCGAGGTTGCGCAGGCTGCCGATGGCATTGCGGATGCTCTGGTGGTCGGCCGCGCTCTCGGCCTGCTCGGCGGCCTGGGCGGTGGCGGGGTCGGGCAGCACCTCGGCCAGCCAGCCCTGCACGGCGGCCCAGGACGAATCCTCGGCATCGCGTTGGTCGGCCAGGCCCATGGCCCGGTCGGTCATGCGCTCATGCAGGCGCAGGGCCAGTGCGTTGATGGCGGAGTCGCGCGGCCAGGCCGATTGCCATTGCTGCAGCTGCGTGCGCACGGCCGCGGCGTCCAGATGCGGCAGGGCCTCGAACAGGCGTTGCGCGGAGCGACGCGCCAGATGACGCCAGGCGGCTCGCTCGGCCAGGCGGCGCAGGTTCTCCACCAGCACGACGCGCAGCGTCGACGGCAGGGCCCACAGTTCGCGCAGCGTCAACGCCTCGGCCTCGTGGTGGCCGGCCAGGAAGTGGTGCAGCAGCGCCAGGTCCAGCGAACTGTCCGAGTGAGCCACCCAGGCCCAGGCGACGCCGTAGATACGCGGCAGGCCCTGCAGAGGCTCGTCCGCCAGGCGCGGCAGGCGCTGGAAATAGCTGCGCGGCAGGTCGTGCAGCACCTCGTCGAGCTGCTGCTGGACGATGCGGGCGTTGTCCAGCAGCCAGGCATGCGCGGGGTCGATGTCGGCCTGCAGGCCTTCCTCCGACAGCACGCTGAGCGCTGCGGCCCAGACCTGCAGATTGCTGCGCAGCCGCGGCGAGAAGGGCCGGGGCTGGCTGCGCGGGTCGTCGACGCGCTGGGCGGCGGCCAGGCTGCGGCCATGCTCGGCGAAACGGTCGGCACCGAACTGCACCGCCCGCACCGGCGGCGCAGCGGCCTCGGCACCATGGGCGAGCTTGACAAAGGCTTGCGCAGCACCCGTGGGCGTCAGGTCATGTGGCGGATGTTGAGGCGGTGCGGACATGCCTCGACTTTGGGTGTCGAGGCCTTGTCGTCACAGCGGCTTGTATCGCGTGTCTCTGTCAGCGCAGTCCTACGCTTCCCCCATGAAAAGCGGCATCCCTGCCGCATCGTGAAACGCGCCGACGCGGCTCTCGCACTGGCTGCCAAACTGACGGCTTGGTTGAGCGCATGGGCAGGCCATGCGGCGGCTCAGCGGCCGGCCTTCTCCTGTTGTTCGATGAGACGGCCGGTTTCGTTGCCCTCCTGCCTGCCATCGGGGAAATGGCGGATGTAGTCGAACAGCCCGCCCTGCTTCACCGTGACGATCTGACCGGCATGCAGGGTCGGGATGTTGAAGGGATCGTTCTTCAGCAGCCCGCTGATGCTGTCGCCCTTCCAGGCCGTGACCTCGACCCACATCCATTCCTTGCCGCCGGCGGGTGTTTCGAAGGGGGCCTTGACGAGGAGGTATTCACCCGGCGCCAGGCCCTGGGCGAAAGCCTTCTGCAGGGCCGGCAGCCTGGCGCGTGCGGCCTCGCTGGCGGCGGTCAGGGCCTGGTTGTGCTTGACGTAGGAGATGGCGTCCTTGGAGCCGTAGAGCGAGCTGATCAGCGCCTGCTGCGCCGCGTGGACGTCGTTGCCGGCCTGGGCCGTGAAGCGGATCTCGGCGAGGCGGTTGGCCGGGTCGCCATCCTCGGGCCGGCCCTCGACCAGCATCAGCTGCGCGCGACCGGTGCTGCCTTGCAGCAGGTCGGTCGTCTGCGCCGCGCGCACGCCGGTGTGGCGCAGCGCCTTCGCGTCGACATCGCAGCGACCCTTGGGGCCGATGACCGCGCCTTCGGCCAGCGCTTGCGACAGCAGGTTGACGAGGCTGCCCATGGGGTGGTTCATGGACCAGGGGAAATCCTCGACGACGACGTCCGGCAGGCCGAGCTTGGCCATGCCCAGCGTGATGGCGCGCACGAGCTTGCTGCTCCGGTAGGCGTGGATGACCGTGTGCTTGCTGACGTCGGGCAGGTCGCCTTCCCAGGTCTCGAGGCGCTGCTTGTGCCATTCGTCGGCGGTGAAGACTTCGCGGGTCTCCTCGTCCCACAGCAGCCCCCGGGTCTCCCTGGCGACCTGCTCGATCAACTGCAGTGACTGGCGATAGGCCGGCATGCCCCGTTTCTGCGCATGGGCAAACTGCAGCACCAAGGCGGTGTTGCTGGCCTGCAGCGCGACGGCCTGTTCGCGCGACAGGCCGCGGCCGAAGCGTGTGAGCATGTCCAGGCCGGGTGGCCGGTAGTTCTTCTGCGCCTCGGTGTCGAGGCGGGCCAGCACGACGGCCTCATCGGCCCGGCGTGGCAGCGCGTCGACCAGCCTCGGCCCGGACTTGCTCGCGGCCAGGCGCTCCTTGAGCACCTGCAGCGGCGGCCTGGCGGGCTTGTCGGTGTAGTAGATCGCGAGCTCGTAGCGAACTTGTCCGGCAGCCGTTGGGCCGGCGGCGATGGGGTCGCCGGGCGCGGCCAGCGAGGCCATGGGCGAGAGCAGGCTGCAGGTGGCGGCGAGCCACAGGGCTTGGAGAAGGCGCATCGTCATGACGCCGGATTCTGTTGGATGGCGGCAAGCCCGGCCGGGGTCAGGCGCGCAAGCGCTTCGCCAGCGTCAGATAGTCGGCATCGACCTGGGCCGCGCTGGCATCCGCCAGATGCGCCCGCAGCACACGCTTGAGCGTCTCCGGCTGCGGCGTCAAAGGGCCGGCGAAACGCACCTGCGCGTCGTCGGCGATCAGCAGCGTCGGAAAGGTCTCGATGTCCAGGTCGCCGATCAGCTCGGCCTCGTCCTCGATGTCGATCCAGCGCACATGCAGGCCGGCCTGCGGCAGTTCGGCACAGGCGGCTTCAAAGACTTGCTGGTAGGACTCGCAGGTGCGGCACCAGGCGGCGCAGAGGCAGGCGACGTAAAGGGACATGGGGCGGCATGGTGCCATGGCCGGCAAGTCCCTTGCCGGTGCGCTGTCAGTCGAGCGCCGCCAGGGCCTCGCGCCGCCAGCGCCGGCTCTCGGCCACCACCCATTGCGCGAAGGCATGGAGGTCGGATGAACCCTCCTGGCTTGCCCGCCGGCACAGATAGAAGCCGCGGCCCGACGACACCCAGCCGCTAAACGGCACGACCAGCTGTCCGCCGGYCAGCTCCCTTTCGATGAGGCAGAGCTGCACGACCGCGATGCCCATGTCGGCAACGACGGCCTCGATCAGCGCGGCGGCCAGGTCGAAGCCCGAGGCCAACTGGGGCGGGCCGGCCTGCACGCCCTGGGCCTTGAGCCAGAGCGCCCAGTCGCCGGGATGGGCGCTGTGGTGCAGCAGCGGATGTTGCAGCACATCCTGCGGCCGGGTCAGCCGGGCAGCGCGCGCGGGACGACACACGGGCACCAGTTCGCGCCCCAGCAGGTATTGCGCGACGACGCCTTCGGGCCAGCGGCTGTGCGCGCTGGGCTTGGGGTTGACCCAGCAGTCGACATCGTCGCGCTCGAAGCGGTCGTCGTGGCGCCAGCGCCGGAACTCGACCTTGAGCTGGGGATGCTGGGCCTGCAAGGCCGGCAGCCGTGGCACCAGCCAGCGCGCGTACAGCGAGGGCACGGGTGCCATGCGCAGCGACTGGCCGGCGGGCGCTGCCGTCAGCGGAACGGCTCGCTCCAGCGTGTCCAGGGCGGGCTTGATGCGGGCAAGGTAGCTGGCGCCATCCGGCGTCGGCATGACCTGCGCGCCGCCACGCGCCAGCAGCGCCAGGCCCAGCTCCGATTCCAGCCGCTGCACCGCGCGGCTGACGGCACCCTGGGTGACGGACAAGGCCTGGGCGGCCGCGGAAAAGCTGCCCAGCTCGGCCACGGCGGCAAAGGCGTGGAGTTCGGCCAGCGACGGCGAGCGAAAGCGCATGGCGAGGGCCTGTTCACACTGCGGCAATGGGTCGCGAAGGCCTGCCGCCAGGGGCCAATCAAGGCGCAGCGCGCCGCCCGCACTCGCGTGCGGGCCAGCGATGCAACGCTGAGTGGCCCCTGGCGACGGGCCTTCCCGAAGGGTTGTGACCAGAAA
>NZ_JBFUAB010000029.1:0-111245 GCF_056406535.1 Roseateles sp. P1_C1_2 | reverse complement strand
CTGCGGTGGTAGTGCCGCGCCAGGCGAGACACGGCGTCGACGTAGGTCTCCTGGGTGCGCGGCGCCATGCCGCGCAGTTGCAGTGCGTCGAGCATGCGCTGGCGCAGCGGGCTGATCTGGGTCGGGGTGATGGCAGCCATGACGGCTCTCCTTGATCCGCTCGGGCACATGCCCGCATCGGTCAAGGTACGCCGTTCAACCTGCTGGCTTCCCAGCCAGCACACCACCGCGTCAGCGGTTTAGTTCAACGTGTTTTCGGGAGACAGCAAACGCCTCCTAGGCAGGAGGGCTGCGCCCTAGAACATCCTGGGTTGCTGATCGCAAGCACTTGATTCATCGACGTTTTCTAGAAAAGTTGACGGGCGAAACGGTCATTAAATTTCCGACAAAAGCGGCGCGTTGTTACAAGTTCTGGTCGCGCGAAAACGGCTTGCGCGCAGCCCAGATGATGCCAGCCATGATTCGCACGAGCTCGGTGAAAACTGCCGCGCGCGCCCGGCCATCCGACGCAACGACGGGTGTCTGCACCACTGCTGTCGTTAGGTTAGCGACAGCGGGCGACCGCAACGGGTCGCCAGGAGCCGTTCAACGAGCAAGGCCATAGAGCCACAACCAGCTGCAGGCGGATCTTGACCGACGCGTGCGTGACGGCCTGATGGCGTTGCAGAAGCAGCTGACCGGCATGAGCTGAAGCAGGTACTCACCTGGTGTCCGAAAACCGCAGCAGCCTCGTCGGCGAGCCTGAGCGGCGCACGGCGAGCGACCGCCTTGCCCGGCGGTTATCGTTGGCGCCAGCACAAGGGGCATTGCCGATGAAGCTCGACCAACAAACCGCGGTGCTGACCGGCGCCGCCAGTGGTATCGGCAAGGCCATGGCGCACCAGCTGGCGGCGCGAGGCTGCCATCTCGCACTGATCGACCGGGATGCCGCCGGCCTGGCGGCGACGGCGGCGGATGTTTCGAGATCGGCGCTGAGGGTCAGCCAGTATGTGCTCGACCTGACCGACGGCGAAGCCATCCGCTCGCTGCCCGCTGCGGTGCTGCAGGCGCATCCCCAGGTCAGCCTGCTGATCAACAACGCGGGGGTTGCCGTGGGCGGGACCTTCGAGCAGGTCAGCGAGGAGGATTTCGACTGGTTGATGAGCATCAACTTCGGCGCCGTCGTGAGGATGACGCGCGCCTTCCTGCCCCTGCTGAGGTCCAGTGGCCAGGCTGCCCGCATCGTCAATGTGTCCAGCCTCTTCGGGCTGGTTTCTCCACCCGGCCAGGCGGCCTACAGCGCGAGCAAGTTCGCGGTGCGCGGCTTTTCCAATGCGCTGCGCCAGGAACTGCGCGGCAGCAATGTCGGTGTGACCGTGGTGCATCCCGGCGGCGTGGCCACCGCCATTGCCGTCAACGCCAGGGTGCCCGAGGGCATGGATCCCGTAGAGCTGGCGCAGCGCCAACGGGAGATGGCCCGCCTGCTGCGCATGCCGCCCGAACGCGCGGCGGAAGCGGTGGTCCGCGGCATCGAGCGGGACAGTGCGCGTGTGCTGGTCGGCAGCGACGCGCGCTTCGCCTGCCTGCTTGAGCGCTTGATGCCGGTGGCTCACTGGCCTCTGCTCGAGAGGCTCATCGCGGAGGCCGGCAGCGGCACTAAGGGCGCCCTGAGTCCCTAGACCAGGCTCACGTCCATCCGCCGCGACAGCGCGCCGCCGCGTTCGAGCAGAAAGCCGCGCAGCCGCTCGACATAGCCCGCCGACACGGCCTCGCGCACCGAGGGCCGGCCGGCCAGCGCCTCGCGCCAGGCCTGCACGCGCGGCAGACCGTCGAACAGGCCTGCGGGCGGGATGACGTCGAAGTAGCGGAACACCGGGCCGAACACCGCGTCGACCAGGCCGAAGCGGCGGCCGGCAAACCAGGGGCCGTCCACCAACTGGCTTTCCAGCTGCTCGAAGCGCAGACGCAGCGCGGCATAGGCGCGGTCCAGCGCTTCATCATCGCCCGCGCTGTAGAGCACGGCGATGCCGCTCAGCACCGCCGAGCCGAATTCCATCCAGGCACGCTCACGCGCCCGCGCCAGCGCTTCGTCCGGATGCAGGCGCGGCGGCTGCGTCTCGTCGAGGTATTCGCAGATGACGGCCGACTCGAACAGCGTCTCGCCACCCACGCTCAGCACCGGCGTCTTGCCCAGCGGCGACAGGCGCAGGAACCAGTCCGGCTTGTGGGCCAGGTCCACCTCCAGGCGTTCAAAGGCCACGTTCTTCTCCTTCAGCACGATGGCCGCGCGTTGGACATAGGGGCACAGGGCGTGGCTGATCAGCGTGAGAGCGGCGTTCATGCGGCCCTCCAGGTGAAGCGCGCGCTGCGCTTGAGGGCCGCGGCGCCATCACCGGCCAGCCACAGCACGATGGACATCGCGGCCAGGAAGACCGGGTACTCCCAGCCGCCGCCCGGGGCATTGAAGACCCAGCCATTGGGCGCATGCACCCAGGCCGCGCCAAGCAGGACGGGCACCAGGGCCAGCGCGATCTGGCGCGGATACACGCCCGCCAGCAGCAACAAGCCACCGACCGCCTCCGCTGCAAACACGACATAGGCCAGCGCCCCTGGCAGGCCCTGACTGGCAAAGAACTGCGCCGTGCCCGGCAGCGTGAAGACGAAGAGCTTGAGCCCCGCATGCGCGAGATACATCAGGCCAAGGGACAGGCGCAGCAGCAGCAGGCCGAGTGAGGTTGAGGGAGCCATGGGGGATCTCCAGAAGGGTGTTGCGATGCAGCCAATGTAGATAGGCATCAGGCGCATGAAAATACGCAAATCAGCCAACTCAGATTGCAGCCATGCAATACCAACTCGCTCCCGCCGATCTCGCCCTCGTCCTCGCCCTGCACCGCGCGGGCACGCTGGCGGCGGCGGGCGAGCGACTAGCCGTCAACGCGTCCACGGTGTTCCGCATGCTGCAGCGGCTGGAGCGCGGCCTGGGCCAGGCGCTGTTCGAGCGCGGCCGGCGCGGCTACAAGGCCATGGAGCTGGCGCGCGCGCTGGCGGCCCAAGCCGAGCAGGTGGAAGCGGCCCTCGAAGCCGCCCGCGCCGCCGCCCAGGCCCAGCCCGGCCAGGCCGCCGGCACGGTGCGCATCACGACGACGGACACGCTGCTGCACGGCCTGCTGGCACCCGCCCTCGCCGCCCTGCACGAGGCCCAGCCGCGGCTGCAGTTCGAGCTGCACACCGGCAACGAGCTGGCCAGCCTGACGCGGCGCGATGCCGACATCGCGCTGCGAGCGACGAGCAAGCCGCCCTCACACCTCATCGGCCGCCGCGTCGGCCCCATCCGCGTCGCCCTCTACGCGGCGCGATCAAGCGCCATCAAGCACTGGGACCAGGTCGAGGCCGGCGACGCGGCCTGGGTCGCGCCCGACGACGGCCTGCCGGAGCACCCCTCGGTACGCTGGCGGCAGAAGCACTTCCCGACGCTGCAACCGGCCTTTCGCACGGGCAGTGTGCAGAGCGTGGCCGAGCTGGTGGCGTCGGGCCTGGGCGTGGGCGTGCTGCCCCTCTTCCTCGCCGAACCGCGGCGCGAGCTGCGGCGCTTGACAGAGCCGTTGGACGAGGCCGAGACCGACCTCTGGCTGCTGACCCATCCGGAGACCCGCCACCTGCAGCGGGTGCAGGCGGTCTGGAGCCATCTGACGGCGACGCTCCAGCTCAGCTGATGCGATCCCAGGGTGGCGCGCCCCCACCGCCAAAGCGCTCGGCCAGGAAATCCACCTCGGTCAGGCTCAGGCGCCGCGTCGTGCGGTGCAGCAGCCGCGCGCCCAACCAACCTTCCATCGCCGCGAGATAGCGACTGCCCTGCTCGACGACGGTCAGGAAGACGCGGGTGGCAGTCAGTCGGGCCATTCATTCGATTAATGCAATGAATATTCGATTGAAGTGAACTTTATCGATCAAATCGCGATAAATACAGTGGACCCGGTCCACACCAACACCGGAAACGCCATGTCCTTCTTCCAAGCCCGCCGCTTCGCCCGCCTGCTGCTGCCGACACTGGCTGCCGTCGCCACCGGCGCCGCCACGGCCCAGGCGCCCGCCGCGCCGCTGACCCTCAAGGTCTACAACGCCGATGCCGGCAGCTTCCACGTCAATGCCGTCGTCGTCAGCGGCAAGACCGAGGCCGTCGTCATCGACAGCGGTTTCACCCGAGCCGACGCGCTGCGCGTGGCCGCCAATGTGCTGGACAGCGGCAAGGCACTGAAGGCCATCTTCATCAGCCAGGCCGACCCGGACTTCTATTTCGGCGTCGAAGTCCTGAAGAGCCTCTTCCCCGACGCGCAGGTGCTGACCACGCCCGCCGTGCGCGACAAGATCCAGGCCAAGCTGGCCGCCAAGCTCAGTTTCTGGGGCCCCAAGATGGGCGCCAATGCGCCGCGCCAGCCGGTGCTGCCGGTGGCGCTGACGGGCAACACGCTGACGGTCGACGGCGAGACCATCGAACTGCGCGGCACGACCGGCGCGCTGGCCCATCGCCCCTATTTGTGGATCCCGTCCAGCCGCGCCATCGTCGGCAACATCGCCGTCTTCGGCGGCCTGCATGTGTGGACAGCCGATACGCAAAAACCCGCCGAGCGCGCCGCTTGGGCGGCCCAGCTGGACGAGATGCTGGCGCTCAAGCCCGCCGTCGTCGTGCCCGGCCACATGGCCGCCGGCACGGCGCTGGACGAAGGCGCCATCCGCTACACGCAGGCCTATCTGCAGCGCTTCGAGACCGAGCTGCCCAAGGCGGCCAACGCCAGCGCGCTGATCGCAACGATGCGGCAGGCCTACCCGCAGGCGGGCCTCGGCATCGCGCTGGACATCGGCGCCAAGGTCAACAAGGGCGAGATGCCCTGGTAAGCCCCGCCCGCCGCGAGGTGGGGGCTTTCGGCGGACACTGTTGACCTTCCCACGATGGGAAGGCTGAGGATGGCAACACATCCTCACCGGAATGCCCACCATGACCCCCTCCTCCGCTCTCAACGACGTGACGCTGCAAGTCAGCGGCATGAGCTGCGCGTCCTGCGTGCGCCGCGTCGAAAAGGCCCTGCAGGCCGTCCCCGGCGTGCAACAGGCCAGCGTCAACCTGGCCACCGAGAAGGCCAGCATCAAGGCCCTGCCGAATGTGCCGATCGCCTTGCTGACGGCGGCCCTGGGCAAGGCGGGCTATCCGGCCACGGCCGTCGAGGCCGCCGCGCCGCCGGTGCAGCAAGCCCGCAGCGCCCTGCCCGCCTGGTGGCCGGTCGCCGTGGGCGCGGCGCTGAGCCTGCCGCTGCTGCTGCCCATGCTGCTCGGCGTGATGCTGCCCGGCTGGCTGCAACTGCTGCTGGCCACGCCCGTGCAGTTCATCCTCGGCGCCCGCTTCTACCGCGCCGGCTGGGGCGCCTTGCGCGCCGGCAGCGGCAATATGGACCTGCTGGTGGCGCTGGGCACCTCGGCGGCCTATGGCCTGTCGGTCTATCTGCTGGCACGCCATCCCGGCCATACCCACCTCTACTTCGAGGCCTCGGCGGCCGTCATCACGCTGGTGCTGCTCGGCAAATTCCTCGAGCAGCGCGCCAAGCGCCAGACGACCGACGCCATCCGCGCCCTCAACGCCCTGCGGCCGGCGACGGCGCGCGTGTTGCGTGGCGAGGCTGAAGTGGAAGTGCCGGTGGCCGAGGTGCGCGTGGGTGACCTCGTCGCCGTGCGACCGGGCGACCGCATCCCGGTGGACGGCGAGATCGTCTCGGGCCGCAGCCATGTCGACGAATCGCTGATCACCGGCGAAAGCCTGCCCGTCGCCAAGTCAGAAGGCCAGCGGGTGACCGGCGGCGCCATCAATGCCGAAGGCGCGCTGTCGGTGCGCACGACGGCCATCGGCGCCGAGACGGCGCTGGCCCGCATCATCCGCATGGTCGAGTCGGCCCAGGCCGCCAAGGCGCCCATCCAGCGCATCGTCGACCGCGTCAGCGCCGTGTTCGTGCCCATCGTGCTGGTGATTGCAGCGCTGACCTTCGTCGGCTGGTGGCTGCAGGCGGGCGACGCCGAACAGGCCCTCGTCAACGCGGTCGCCGTCCTCGTCATCGCCTGCCCCTGCGCCCTGGGTCTGGCCACGCCGACGACGCTGATGGCCGGCACCGGTGTCGCCGCGCGCCAGGGCATCCTCATCAAGGACGCCGAGGCGCTGGAGCTGGCCCACGCGGTGACCGTCGTCGCCTTCGACAAGACGGGCACCTTGACGGTCGGCCGGCCGACCTTGACCGCCGCCCTGCCGGCCGAAGGTGTCAGCCGCGAAGCGCTGCTGCAATTCGCCGCCGCGCTGCAGCGCTCAAGCAGCCACCCGCTGGCCCTGGCTGTGTTGGCTGAGGCGAAAGGGCTGGTTGCCCTGCCCATCGAGCAGGCACGCGCCCTGCCGGGTCGCGGTGTCGAGGGCCTCGTGCAGGGGCGCCGGCTTGCGCTTGGCAGCGCACGTCTCGCGCAGGAGCTGGGTGTCAAGGCCTCCACCGAGGCGCAGCAGCTGGAAGCCCAGGGCCACACCGTCTCCTGGCTGGTCGAAGGCGACCGTCTGCTGGGTCTGCTGGCCTTTGGTGATCGCGTGAAAGACACCGCTGCGGCGGCCATCGCCGAGCTGCACTCGCGCGGCATCCGCACCGTCATGCTGACCGGCGACAGCCGCGGCGCGGCGGCCGGCGTCGCGCGCCAGCTCGGCATCACCGAGGTCCACGCCGAGGTGCTGCCCGGCGACAAGGCCGCCGCCGTCCAGGCCCTGCGCGACGGGGGTGACGTCGTCGCCTTCGTCGGTGATGGTCTCAACGACGGCCCCGCGCTCGCCGCTGCATCGGTGGGCTTCGCGATGGCCGGTGGCGCCGATGTGGCGACCGAGGCCGCCGGCGTCACGCTGATGCGCGGCGACCCCCGCCTGGTGGCCGATGCGCTGGACATCTCGCGCCGCACCTCCGCCAAGATCCGCCAGGGACTGTTCTGGGCGTTTGCCTACAACGTCGTCGGCATCCCGCTCGCGGCGCTGGGCCTGCTGAACCCGGTCATCGCCGGCGCGGCCATGGCCTTCAGCAGCGTCAGCGTCGTCGCCAATGCACTGACCCTGAAGCGCTGGCGCGGCCGCGCCACGGCGGCCGCGCGATGAACATCGGCGACGCAGCGCGCGCCAGCGGCGTGTCGGCCAAGATGATCCGGCACTACGAGAGCATCGGCCTCGTGCCGCCGCCGGCACGCAGCGAGGCGAGCTACCGCGTCTACGGCGAGCGCGAGGTGCACCTGCTGCGCTTCATCCGCCACTCGCGCGACCTGGGCTTCTCGCTGGCACAGATCCGCGCGCTGCTCGGCCTCTGGCAGGACCGCGAACGCCCCAGCCGTGAGGTGCGCGCGCTAGCCCAGCAGCATCTGGACGAGGTGGAAGCCAAGCTCGCCGAGCTGCAGGCGATGAAGTCGACGCTGCAGCAGCTGGTGCGCAGCTGCCACGGCGACGAGCGCCCCGACTGCCCCATCCTCGACACGCTGGAAGGCGGGCTGGAAGACGGCTCGCGGTAACAAAGCGCTGACACATCCGCGCTATCGTTGCCCATCCTCATCAGACCGCGAGCCCACGATGCGCCTTCTCATCCTTCTCGCCTCCCTGGCCCTGGCCGCGCACGCCGCCCAGGCGGCGTCCACCGCGACCTCCTCCGCGGCAGACGCCGGTTCGTCAGCATCGGGCAGCGTGTCCGACTCCTTCAGGGGCTCGTCCAACAGCAGCAGCGGCGGCGAACGCCGTGCCGAAGGCCGCTACCGCGTCACCGAAGTGGCCCAGGCCGACACCGCCGGCAAGCTGCGCCTGAAGCTGGAGCGCGAGGGCGCCGCGCCCGTCGAGCTGACCCTGCCCCAGCAGGCCCTGGCCGCGCGCGCCGTCACCGTCGGCGACGAGGTGCAGGCCACGCCCCAGCCCTATGGCATCGCCTTCGCCCATGCCGACACCGGCCAGGCCTTCTTCCTCGTGCTGGAAGACGCCTGGGCGCGTGAGCTGGCGGCGCGCGTCGTCAAGCCTTGATCCGGACCGCCGTCGCGGCGCTGCTGCTGCTGACGGCGGCCACCGCCCGGGCCGGCCTGCCGCCCCGGGGCTGCGACCCGGGCCGCCACATCACCGCCGCCCAGCAGGATCGGCTGCTGCGCTTCACGGCCGTCATCCGCCAGGTGCTGGCCGAGTCCGGCACCCAGGCGGCGCTGATCTCGCGTTCCGGCACCGACCTGTCACGCTTCGGCCTGCGCTATTCCCACGCCGCCGTCGCGCTGGCCGACGGCCTGGACACGCCCTGGGCCGTGCGCCAGCTCTACTACGCCTGCGCCGAAGGCCAGCCCCGCCTCTTCGACCAGGGCCTCGCCGGTTTCGTGGCCGGCAGCGACAACACCGACGTCGGCTATGTGAGCCTGCTGCTGCTGCCTCCCGAAGCCGCCGCGGCGGTGGCCGCCGCCACGCTGGACAAGCCGCTGGCCCTGGGCCTGCTGAACGCCAGCTACAGCGCCAACGCCTACCCCTTCAGCACCCGCTACCAGAACTGCAACCAGTGGGTGGCCGAGCTGCTCGCGGCCGCCAGCGCCGGCCCCCTCACGCGCGAGGAGGCCCAGGCCTGGCTCAAGCGCGAGGGCTATGCGCCCGAACCCGTGCAGGTGTCGGCCTGGCTGATGCTGGCCGGCCGCTTCGTGCCATGGCTGCATTTCAACGACCATCCGGACGAGGCCCTGAACGCCGGCATGGTGCAGACCAGCCTGCCCGACAGCCTGGAGGCGTTCGCGCGGCGCCGCTGGCCGACGGCGCGACACGTGGAGCTGTGCCACGGGCCCCAGGGCGTCGTGCAGCGCGAGAGCGGCCCGGCACTCGCGACGGGCTGCGTGCCGCAGCCGGGCGACCGCGTCACGGCCCTGAACTGAAGCCGCCACGATGCCCGACGCCACCGCCCGCCAGGTCGCCGACCTCATCGCCCGCTACACGCCCGAGATGGCGGAGGCGATCACGGCCTGCCGGCGCAAGCTCTGCGCGCGCGTCCCCAAGGGCTTCGAACTCGTCTACGACAACTACAACGCGCTGGCCATCGGCTATGCCTGGGCCGACAAGGCCTCGGCCTGCCTGGTGTCCATCGCCGGCTACCCGCGCTGGGTGACCCTGTTCTTTCTGTACGGCAAGGGCCTGCCCGATCCGGAAGGCTTGCTCCAGGGCGAGGGCGTCAGGGTGCGCAGCATCCGCCTGCAGTCGCCCGCCGACCTCGACCGCCCCGCCGTGCGCCGCCTGCTGGACCTGGCCCTGGCCCCGCACGAGCCCGACTTCGCCGCCGCGCCACCGTTGCAGACCCTCGTCAAGTCCGTGGCGACCCAGCGGCGGGCCCGACGCCCCCTTTGAAGGGGGTCGCGGGCCTGGATCACCAGAAATGATGATCACAGGCAGCGGCACGCTGCCTACCATGCGGCCGCCCATGGGGAGGGAGCCAGGGGGGCGCATGCCGGCGACGCCGTTGCCAACGGACCGTCAGCCCGGCATGTCCTGGCAAACCGACAAAGAACGGTCCGCTTCGATGAAAGCCAACACTTCGGCAGACACCTCGCTGGCCGGCTTCGACCGGCTGCTCGGCCTTCTCTATGAAGCCGTGCTGGCGCCCGAGGGCTTCCAGGCCTTCATCGAGGCCTGTTGCCAGTCCTTCAATCTCAAGGCCGTCCTCGTCTTCGTCCGCCACGCCGAGACGCAGGAGGCCCGCTTCTTGTGGACCCACGGTTTCGAGCGCCGCTGGCTGGACAGCTATGCCCTCGAATACGCGCCCGAGGACCTGCTGTCGCTGCGGATGGCCCAACTGCCCATCGCCGCCTTCTACGCCAGCAACCTGGACATTCCCCACCCCGAGCGCTTTCCGGAGTCGCGCTTCTACCGCGAATGGATAGTGCCGCAAGGCGTCGCCTATGCCGCGGCGAGCAACATCCTGCGCGAGGGCCCCTGGCTGACCCAGATGTTCCTGCAGCGCGCACCGAGCCAGCCGCCGTTCAGCCGGGACGAGATCGAGGTGTTCGACCGCCTGGTGCCGCATATGCAGCGTGCCTTCCAGATGCGGCAGCGCTTCACCGACATGCAGCTGGGCCAGAACCTGCTGGCCAGCAGCCTCGACGTGCTGGCCATGCCGACGCTGCTGTTCGACGAGTTCGGCCGCCTGGCCCACAGCAATCGCAGCGCCGACGCCCTGCTCGCGAGCCGGCAGGCGCTCTGGGTGCAGCATGGGCACCTGGTGACCCGGGATGCCGAGGCGACGCGCAATCTCAACCTCGAGCTGACCAAGGTCCTGCGCGCCAGCCAGGGCCAGGCGTCGGCCTTGAGCAGCGTGGTGTCCCTGCCGCGGCGCGGCCAGGTGCCGCTGGTGCTGATGCTGACGCCGATGCGGCTCAAGGACGAGGCACGCCTGCAGGGCGCGGCGCTGCTGTTCGTCTTCGACCCCGAGGCCACGCCCAGCGTCACGGTGGACACGGTGCGCCAGTTGTTCGGCCTCAGCCAGCGGGAGGCCGAGGTGGCCGCCGCCCTGTGCTCGGGCCGCACCCTGGACGAGCTGGCCGCCGAGCGCGGAACCTCCATCAACACGATCAGGACGCAGTTGAAAAGCGTCTTCACCAAGACCGGCACCAGCCGCCAGGCCGACCTCGTCTCGCTGCTGCTGGCCAGCCCCGCCTATTTCCTGGCACGGGACTGAAGGCCGCGGGGCCAGGCCTTGCCAACTACCCCCTCTCCAGGGGGCATCGTGCGCGACTCATCCAAATGGGTGAGGTCGAGCAAAAGCCTTCTCCCTAGAGTCGCACGCTCACGATGGCCTGACGCGCGGTCCCGAGTTGCAGCTCCCGATGGCGAATTCGACAGAAGTGCGGATGTCAACCGCACCGACCGTGCGCACAGTCCATCACACAACACAACCAGCTTTTCTCGGGGGGCCGCTATGGACGAATTGATGGAACGGGTCGTGGAAACCACGGCGAGGGAGGAGGACTCCAGCAACGACGGGGCCGAACTGCGAGGTTCGTCCTTCGACTACCTGACGCAGCCCGGCGTCAGCCTGGCCGCCAAGGCCCAGGCCTTCCATGCCTGGGCGAGCAACCGTGTGGCGCACGGCGTCTTTCCCTATGCCAAGCGCCTGGGCGGCCGGCCTGGCGCCACCGCCGAGCTGACGCTGCTGGATGGCAGGCGCCATGCGGGGCTGAACTTCTCGTCGCAGGAATACCTGTCGCTGGCCCGCCACCCCAAGATCTGCGCGGCGGCCCAGACGGCGATGGAGCGCTACGGCGTGCACAGCGCCGGCTCCACGGCACTGGCCGGCAATGTCGAGGAAGCCGTCGCGCTGGAGGCCGAGCTGGGCGAGCTGCTGCGCACGCCCGAGGTGCTGCTGTTCCCGACCGGCTGGGCCGCGGGTTTCGGCGCCATCAAGGGCCTGGTGCGCGAGGCCGATCACATCATCATCGACCAGCTCGCCCACAACTGCCTGCACGAGGGCGCGCGGGCGTCGACGCCCAACGTCCACCTGCATCGCCATCTGGATGTCGACCACGTCGAGCGCCTGCTCAAGCGGGTGCGCCAGCGCGATCCGCACAACGGCATCCTCGTCGTCACCGAGGGCTGCTTCTCGATGGACGCCGACTCGCCGGACATCGCGCGCCTGCAGGCCCTGGCGCACGAGTACGGGGCCCTGCTGATGGTGGACGTGGCGCATGACCTGGGCTGCATGGGCGCCAGCGGCGGCGGCCAGCTCGAGATGCAGGGCATGCTCGGCAAGGTCGACCTGGTGATGGGTTCCTTCTCCAAGACCTTCGCGTCCAACGGCGGCTTCGTGGCCAGCCACGACCGCGCGATCAAGGAGTACCTGCGCTTCTATGCCGCGCCCAACACCTTCTCCAACGCGCTGTCGCCGGTGCAGGTGGCCATCATCCGCGCCTGCGTGGGCATCGTGCGCTCCAGCGAGGGCGTGGACCGGCGCGGGCGGCTGATGCGCGCCATCGTCGGCCTGCGCGGCGCGCTGACCGAACAGGGCATCGTCGTGCTGGGCCATCCCTCGCCCATCGTGCCCGTCATGCTGGGGCATGACGCGACGGCCCGCGTGGCCAGCCGCGAGATGGCCGAGGCCGGCCTGCTGGCCAACCTCGTCGAGTACCCGGCCGTGTCGCTGAACAGCGCCCGGCTGCGCATGCAGGTCATGGCTGACCACACACCGGCATTGGCGCAGACCGCTGCGCGCATCGTCGCGGACTCACTGCAGCGCGCCCGTGTGGTGACGGGCGAGGTGCACTGAAGCCCCTCGTCCAGCCTTGCTCGGCTGCACGCCGGCAAGTCTGACCGGTCCCCCGAGGGGACGGCGATGCTTGCGGCATTGAGCCGCAAGCACATCGCCATGACGGGCCGGCTCGGGAGCGGCCCAGCGCTCGGCCCGAATACGAAACGCAGAGGATCAGTCGCGTGCGGGGATCTTCGATCCGCGCTGCACGGCCGGCCGGGCCAGGAAGGCCTGCAGCACGCGCTTGACTTCGGTGAAGTCGTCGAAGCCCACCAGCTCGCCGGCACCGTAGAAACCCACCAGGTTGTTGACCCAGGGCCAGGTGGCGATGTCGGCGATCGTGTACTCGTCACCGACCAGCCAGTCGTGGCCTTTCAGCTGCACATTCAGCACATTGAGCAGGCGCCTGGACTCGGCGATGTAGCGGTCGCGCGGGCGCTTGTCCTCGTAGTCCTTGCCGGCGAACTTGTGGAAGAAGCCGACCTGGCCAAACATCGGCCCGACGCCGCCCATCTGGAACATCAGCCACTGGATGGCTTCATAGCGGCGGGCCGCGTCCTTGGGCAGCAGCTGGCCGGTCTTGTCGGCCAGGTAGATCAGGATGGCGCCGCTCTCGAACAGCGGCAGCGGCTGACCGCCCGGACCGTTGGGGTCGATGATGGCCGGGATCTTGTTGTTCGGGTTCAGCGACAGGAACTCGGCGCTGAGCTGGTCGTTGGTGTCGAACTTCACCAGATGGGGCTCATAGGCCAGGCCGATTTCCTCCAGCGCGATGGCGACCTTGACGCCATTGGGCGTGGGCAGGGAATAGAGCTGCAGGCGGTCCGGGTGGGCCGCGGGCCATTTCTTGGTGATGGGGAAGTGGCTGAGGTCGGTCATGGTGGGGTCAGGGGGCGAACGGAGTCGGGCGACTTTAGGGGCGCCTCGGATGGCCGTGCGTCGGCCAGGGAATTGGGAAATGCGTCAGCGCCGCGCCGCCAGCAGCTGCCTGACGCCGATGATCAGCAACGCAAGCGCACCTGCCGCGACGCAACCCCAGTGCAGCGCCGACAGGGACACGATGCGGTGCAGGCCGTTGGCGGCCGAAAACGGCTGCAAGGGCTGGATGTCGGCATGCATGGCGCTGTCCAGCAGCACATGCGACCAGGCGCCGAGCAGCGCGCCGAGAGCGACCTGGCGCAGCGTCAATCGCAGCCGGGTCGCGATGGGGGGCAGGCGCAGCGCCAGCCAGAACAGCGCGGTCAGCCCGAGCCAGACCAAGGTCGCGCCGACATAGGTGTGCAGGAAGGCATGCACCGGCTCGCGATGGTGGACCAGGTTGTAGAGGGACTCCACGTCGATGAAGACATTGGCCACGCAAAAGGCAAGAAAGCTGACCTGCCGCGGCGCGACAGCCTGCAGCGCGGCGCCGGGGCCGAAATGGAAAGGGGTGATGGGCATCGGCGGTCAGCAGCGCTCTACATGCTGGGACGAGCGTAGGCCGTGGCGCGCTCAGCGCACCCCGGCCGGCTTGCGCGTGGCCTGGCAAAAGCGCGCCTGCGCGGCCTTGTCCTCGGGTTCGACGCGCTGCTCGAACCCCGCCAGGGCATCCGTCACGCGGGCGTTGCCCTTGTATTTCTGCTTCAGTCGGGCCAGCTCGGCGTCGGTGCCGGGGCAGCTCTGGCAGACCGACCAGTCGATGTCCTTCTGGCGCTCGGCGTCGAACCCGCGTTGGCCGCGGTAGTGGTCACAGGCCTCGCGAGCGTCGACGAAGGTCTGGACCTCCTTGGGCAGCGGCGCCGGCGCGGCCCAGGCCGCCAGTGAGACCCAGAAAAACAGCGCTGCCGCCGCCCGGCTCATGACCATCAATACCGCTCCACATGCGCCGACGCCCGCGGCCCCGGCTCATAGGGGTCAGGCCAGTAGTCGGTCACGCGCAGGATGAGGCCGTCCTTCACGTCGAACAGGGTCAGGCCCATCATGGGCGGCGCACTGCTGATGAAGCTGATCTGGGTCATCGCGCTGCTGTCGTCGGCGATGCACCTCAGCACCTCGACCCGCCAAGGTTGGGGCCAGGTGGCGAAGAAGTCCACATAGCCCAGCGCGCTGCGGATGCGCTCGCGGCTTTGCGGGGCCTCGTAGAGCAGATCGGGGTGCAGCAAACCGCCCAGGGCCGTCCAGTCCTGGGCGTTGGCGAGCTGCCAGTGCAGCAGCACGAGGTCACGGGTGGAGATGCTCATCGGCGGCTCCTGTTCAGTGGACGTCCTTCAGCCTTCATTTCAAATCAACGCGAGACAGCCAGGGCAGGCGGTAGGACTATGCCCCCGTGGGGATTCGTGCGCGACCCCCGCATCGCGTGAAAATGCCGCCATGTCCACCATCGCCCCCGCCGCCAGGCCGCCCTCGCGGCTCGCGCTCTATCTGCAGCTGATCCGCTGGGACCGCCCCGCCGGCTGGCTGCTGCTGCTGTGGCCGACGCTGTCGGCGCTGTGGATCGCTGCGGACGGCTGGCCGGGCTGGCATCTGCTGGCCGTGTTCACGCTGGGCACGGTGCTGATGCGCTCGGCCGGCTGCTGCGTCAACGATGTGGCCGACCGCGACTTCGACCGCCACGTGCAGCGCACGGCCGGCCGCCCCGTGACGACGGGCGCGGTGTCGGTGAAGGCAGCTTTGATCCTCGGCGCCGTGCTGTCGCTCGTGTCCTTCGGCCTGGTGCTGACCACCAACCCGCCAGCCATCCTGCTGAGCTTCGCGGCCCTGGCCGTGGCCATTGCCTACCCCTTTGCCAAGCGCGTGCTGGCCATGCCCCAGGCGGTGCTGGGCGTCGCCTTCTCCTTCGGCATCCCGATGGCCTTTGCCGCGGCCCTGGGCGGTATGGAGTGGAACCTGCACGCGGTGCCGCTGTCGGCCTGGGCCCTGCTCATCGCCAACCTTTTCTGGGTGCTGGCCTATGACACCGAGTACGCCATGGTGGATCGCGACGACGACCTGAAGATCGGCCTGCGCTCCTCGGCCATCGCGCTGGGCCGCTGGGATGTGCCCGGCATCATGATCTTCTACGCCGCCTACCTCGCGATGTGGGCCGGCCTGGGCCTGCGCCTGGGCCTGGGTCGCTGGTTCCTGCTCGGCGTCGCGGTGGCCGCGGCCCAGGCGGCCTGGCACTACACGCTGATCCGCCGGCGCAGCCGCGCGGGCTGCTTCACCGCCTTCCGCTCCAACCACTGGCTGGGCTTCGCGGTCTTTGCCGGCACCGTCGTGGATCTGGCCCTGCGCTGATCATGGACACCCGGCGCCGCCTCCTGACCCTCGGCGCCGCCGCGCTGGCACCGGGCTGGGCGCGCGCTGAAGCCCCCGCGTCCGCACCGGCCGGCGGCACGCTGGTGCTGGTCAACGCCGTCTACCCGCCGCTGGTGAACCCCCAGGGCCATGCCAGCGGCGAAGGCATCGACATCGAGATCGCCCGCGAGGCCTTGAAGCGCGGTGGCCATGCCGGCGCCATCGAGATCCAGTGGGTGCCCTGGAAGCGCGCTCTCTTCATGCTGGAGCGCGGCACGGCGGACTTCACGACGACGGTGAACTACAGCACCGAGCGTGACCGCTTCCTGCGCTGGAGCGTCAGCTACCGGGCCGGCAAGAACTATCACTTCTACACGCGCAGCGGCTCGGGCCTGAAGCTGGAACGGCTGCAGGACCTGCGCGGCCTGAGGCTGGCGGTCAGTGCGGGTTACATCTATCCGAAAGCGGTGCTCGAGCAGGTGGACGGCCACGTGGAGTACGCGCGCGACGTCAGCACCGCAGTACAACTGGTGGAGCGCGAACGCGCCGACGTCGTCATCGTGACGGCGCTGGTGGGCTTGTGGGAGGTGCACCATCTCGGCCTCGTCAGCCGGCTGGACCGCCAGCCGCTGCAGCACTTCAACCCGGAGCCCACCTTCATGGGCTTCTCCAAGAACAGCCCGCGCAGCATGGCCGCGCTCGCTGCCATGGACATGGGGCTGGCGAGCATGCAGCGTGACGGAAGCATCACGCGCATCGAGAAGCGCTACGTGCGCTAGGCCGCCTGGGCTGCCTAGGCCCTAGACTGCCGGCCCGAAGCGGCCAAGACCGCTTGCGTTCATTCAGGGAGTTTGTTCATGTCCTATCCGTTCCGCGGCGCCGCCGCGTTGGCCGTCCTTTTGCTGCTGGCAGCCTGCGGCGGCGGTGGCGGGCAGGCGGGCACGCCCCTCCTCGGGCCGGCAACCGGCTCGGGCGCTCCGAGTTCGTCGGGCCCTTCAGGTTCGTCGGGCAGCGCCCCCGGCAGCAGCGGCAACGCCTCCCCCGATCCCGCCGGTCCCTCGGCCAGCTTCGCCCAGCAATGCGCGGCCAACAACACGCTGGCGGCCGGCAGTCTGCGCACGTCGACGCTGGAGACCGAGAAGAAATGGCTGCGCGCCTACTTCGACGAGGCCTACCTCTGGCGCGACCAGGTTCCGCAGGTGAATCCTGCGCAGCCGGCCTACAGCGGCGCCGATGCCCATGCGGCCATGGACGCCTACTTCGAGGCACTGAAGACGACCCAGACCACCGACACCGGCCAGCCGCGCGACCGGTTCAGCTTCACCTATCCGACCGCCCAATGGACGGCGCTGGCCCAGAACGCCATCGAGGCCGGCTATGGCATCGAGTGGAAGCTGACCAACCCGCGGCCGCCGCGGCAGATCCAGATCGCCTATGTCGAACCCGGCAGCCCCGCCGCTCGCGCGGGCCTGAAGCGCGGCGACCAGCTCGTCAGCGTGGACAGCGTCAGCGCCGACGTGGGCGACGCATTCGGTGTCGACGCGCTGAACGCCGCCCTCTTTCCCGACTTTGCCGATGCGCAGCACGACTTCGTCTTCACGCGTGGCGGTACCACCCTCAGGCAAGGCCTGACCAGCGCGACCCTCACCAAGACGCCGGTGCCCATCACCCGCGTCGTGACCACGCCGCTGGGCACGCGTGCCGGCTATCTGCTGTTCAACGACCACATCGCGCCCGCTGAAGGCCAGCTGATCACGGCGATGCAGGGCTTCCAGGCCCAGGGCCTGCGCGAGCTGGTGCTGGACCTGCGCTACAACGGCGGCGGCTATCTCTACATCGCCAGCGAGCTGGCGACCATGATCGCCGGCACCACGCGCACCGCCGGCCAGGCCTTCGAGACGCTGAAGTTCAGCGCCAGGCGCAGCAGCGAGAACGAGGCCACACCCTTCTTCAACACCTCCTGCATCCTCGTCGGCAACCGCTGCACCCAGGAGCAGCCGCTGCCGGCGCTGAACCTGACGCGCATCTATGTGCTGGCCCAGTCGGGCACCTGCTCGGCCAGCGAGGCCGTCATCAACGGTCTGCGCGGCGTGGGCGTGGAGGTCGTGCTGGTCGGCGGCAAGACCTGCGGCAAGCCCTATGGCTTCACGGCCAGGGACAACTGCGGCATCAGCTATTTCCCCATCGAGTTCGCCGGCGTCAATGCGCAGGGCTTCGGCGACTATGCCGACGGCTTCGAGCCCACCGCCAGCGGCACGGCCGGCACGCGCTTCGTCAAGGGCTGCCAGGTGGCCGATGACACGCTGCACGCGCTGGGTGACACGTCCGAGGCCATGCTGTCCGCGGCCCTGCGCCACATCGATACCGGCGTCTGCCCGGCATCGACCAGCGCGCGGGCCCAGAGCGCAGTCCGCGGCGACGGCGCACCGATGACGCTGCAACGCCACCCGGCGCGCAGCAACCGCTTGTTGGTGGCACGTTAGGCCGCCTGCAGGAAACGGGCTCTTATGGCATCCATCCAGCCCAGCAGGGCCAGCGTCTCTTCGTGCGGCATGCGTGGGCTCTCCAGCAGGCCGGCACGGATGCAGCTCTGAGCCTCGGCAATCTCGCCCTCGAAGCCGTTGATGACGAAGGGGGCGTGGACGCGCTCCGGCCGCGACGGGTGCGCGTCGAGTTCCACCACTTCGGCAGACGAGAAACCCCGCGGAAAGCGCAGCGCCGCCCGGCTGCCCAGCACCTCGAAGGCATTCGCCGACGCGGCGTCGAAGCCGCAGCGGAACTGCGACGTGACGCCGCCAGGGAAGTGCAGCGTCACGTTGACGGCCGCGTCGACGCCGGTCGGCGCCAGCTTGGCGTGCACGTCCATGGCTTCGGGCTCGGGGCAGACACCCCCATTCATCTGCTGCAGCACCCAGCGCGTCACGGCGAGGTTGTAGATGCCGATATCCCACAGGGCGCCACCGGCCAGCGCCGGGTTCCACAGCCGATGCCGAGGGTCGTAGTCGGCCGCGAAGCAGAAGCTCGATTGCATGGCACGCAGCTCGCCGATGGCACCCTCGCGCAGCCAGCGGCCGGCGATGTCATAGGCGGGCAGGAAACGCGTGCACAGCGCCTCCATCAGGAAGACGCCCTGCCGGCGCGCGAGGTCCACCAGGGCCTGACCCTCGGCGCGCGTCGTCACCAGCGGCTTTTCGCACAGCACGGCCTTGCCGGCCTGCAGCGCGGCACGGATGTATTCGCCATGGTGGGCATGGGGTGTGGCGATGTAGACGGCATCGACAGACGCGTCGGCCAGCAGCTCGGGCAGCGCCGTTGTCACGCGCGCCGGCGCCTCGCCTTCGCGCTGCCATTGCGCGGCGTAGGCCCGGCCCTTGACTGCGTCGCGTGCGAACACGGCGGCGAGGCGAGCGCCGGGCACGGCGGCCAAGGCGGCGGCAAAGTGGTTGGCGATGCCGCCGGGGCCGATCACGGCCCAGCGGAAGACGTCGTCGTCGCCAGCCATCGCCGAGGGCTTCAAGCCTGGTTGACGCCGCCGGGGAAGCGGGCACGGATGGCGTCCATCCAGCCCAGCAGGCCCAGCGTCTCGGCGTGCGGCATGCGCGGGCTCTCGACCAGGCCCTGGCGGATGCAGGCCTGGGCCTCGGCGATCTCGCCCTCGAAGCCGTTGATGACGAAGGGCGCCTCGACGCGCTCGGCCGGTGCCTTGCGCGTGACGAGCTCGACGGCCTCGGCCTGCCAGAAGTCCAGCGGGAAGCGCAGACCGGCCTTGGAGCCCAGGGCCTCGAAGGCATTCACCGAGGCGGCGTCGAAGCCGCAGCGGAACTGCGAGGTCACGCCGCCGGGGAAGTGCAGCGTCACGTTGACGGCCGCGTCCACGCCGGTCGGTGCCAGCTTGGCGTGCACGTCGATGGACTCCGGCTCGGGGCAGACGCCACTGTTCATCTGCTGCAGCACCCAGCGCGTCACGGCCAGGTTGTAGATGCCGATGTCCCACAGCGAGCCGCCGGCCAGCGCCGGGTTCCACTGGCGGTGCAGGGGGTCGTAGTTGGCCGCGAAGCAGAAGCTCGATTGCATCGCGCGCAGCTCGCCGATGGCGCCGTCGCGCAGCCAGCGGC
This sequence comes from Roseateles sp. P1_C1_2, assembly GCF_056406535.1. Taxonomy (NCBI): domain Bacteria; kingdom Pseudomonadati; phylum Pseudomonadota; class Betaproteobacteria; order Burkholderiales; family Sphaerotilaceae; genus Roseateles; species Roseateles sp. P1_C1_2. The sequence goes on along the minus strand of NZ_JBFUAB010000029.1, from coordinate 91,600 downwards.
CGGCCAGGTCATAGGCGGGCAGGAAACGCGTCCATAGCGCCTCCATCAGGAACACGCCGCGGGCGCGGGCCAGGTCGATCAGGCTCTGGCCTTCGGCACGCGTCGTCACGAGCGGCTTCTCGCACAGCACGGCCTTGCCCGCTTCCAGCGCGGCGCGGATGTATTCGCCATGGTTGGAGTGGGGCGTGGCGATGTAGACGGCGTCAATGGACGGGTCGGCCAGCAGGTCTGGCAGCGCTGTCGTCACGCGCGCGGGCGCCTCGCCTTCACGCTGCCACTGCGTCGCATAGGCCTCGCCCTTGGTCGCGTCGCGGGCGAACACGGCGGCGAGGCGGGCACCGGGCACGGCCGCGAGGGCGCCGGCAAAGCGGTTGGCGATGCCGCCGGGGCCGATCACGCCCCAGCGGAAGATGTCGTTGTCATGGGCCATGGCTGAGGGCTTTCACGAGGTCGGATTGCGTGAGGATGCCGACGAGCCTTGCCTGCTCGCCGACGATGGGAATGTGGTGATGGCCGGTGGCCGAGAACAGCGGCACCAGTTCGGCGATGGCGCGCTCGGCGCTGGCCACGCGCACCTGGCGGCTCATGATCTGGCCCACCACCTCGGGCTTGGTGGAATGCGTGGCGGGCGACGGCTTCAGCAGCGTCTGCAGCCGGCCGGCCAGGCCCTCGCGCTGCTGGCCTTCGGCCGCGCGCATGAAGTCGGCCCGCGTGACGATGCCGACGATGCGCTGCACGCGGTCCACCACCGGCAGGGCCTTGATGCGGTGCTGCTGCAGCAAGGCCCAGGCCTCGGCCAGCGACGTGCCGAACTCGACCGTGACGACGGGGCTGGACATGATGTCGGCGCAGCGCAGGCCACCCAGGCGGTTGCGATAGCTCAGCAGCTCGGCCTCGTGCAGCAGGTCGGCGAGGTCGTCGCGCGGCACGTCCAGCACCTGGTTGTAGCGGGCCAGCACGGCGTCCAGCTCGGCATCGCCAAAGCGCGGCGGCGCGACGCTGGCGCCGGTGGCGGGCGGTGGCGCCGTGACATGCTGGGCATGCGGGTAGCGGCGGCCGGTGAGGGTGTTGTAGACCATGCCGGCCAGCACCAGCAGCAGCGAGTTCAAAGCCACCGGCACGAAGGCGAACTGCCAGTCGTGGGTGGCCGTCAGCACCATCAGCAGGCTGGCCGCGCCGCCGGGCGGATGCAGGCAGCGCAGCAAGAACATCGCGGCGATGGCCAGCGCCACGGCGACGGCCGCCACCCCCAGCGGCGGCAACGGCAGCCAGAGCATGCAGGCGATGCCGACCAGGGCCGACAGCGTGTTGCCGCCAAACACGGCCCAGGGCTGGGCCAGCGGGCTGGCCGGCACGCCGAAGACGAGCACGGCGCTGGCACCCAGCGGCGCGACCAGCCAGGGCAGGCCGGGCGCCATGGCCAGGTGGCTCAACAAGCCGGCCAGCAGCAGGCCGAGGCCAGCCCCGAGCACGACGCGCAGGCGCTCGCGCGCATTGACGGCTTGCGGCGCGGGCCGCAGCGCGTTCAGCAGGGCGAGGACACGGTCAGGCAAAGAGGCGACAGCGGACATGGGCGGCGGGGCTGAATAGCCAAGGCCGCCGATTGTGTCCGCCGCCGGCGCTCGCGCCGGTTCAATCAGGTTTCAGATAACTCGTCAGGCCTTGGCGAGCAGGCCGGTCATCTTCACCTTCAGCACCAGGGCCTGGGCGCGGCGCTCCTTGGTCGCGGCGCGCTGGTAGGCGGCTTCGGCCTTTTCGCGCAGAGCCACGGCTCGCTCCAGGGCTTCCTGGTAGCGCTCGACCGTGTAGGTGTTCTCGGTGCCGATGTAGACGCTGCGCGCCAGCGGCGTCTCGCCGAAGCGGGGCAGGGTCACAGCGAAGCTGCAATCACGGACACGGCTGCCGGCGCGCTGGCGCACGATGGGGCCGGAGATGCCCGAGGGCAGGTCGCTCTGCTTCTTGCGGCTGGGCGTGCGGCGCAGGCGCGAAGGCGCCGGCAGCGTCGCGATGCGCTTGAGCAGCTCCTTGGTGGCCATGGCCAGCGCCCGCCGCGCACCGCTGCCGTCCTGGCTGTGGTCGGAGAACAGCTTGGTGCCGCCGTAGCGCAGCTGCCAGCCATGGGTCGACAAATGGTCGATTCTTTGAATGCATTGCGGCACGACAAAGTGCTCGCCGCTGAAGATCACCACATCACGCGTATTCATCACTGCCCCCAGTGTCATCAGCCCACCTGTTGCGTCATTGCGCGGTGGGTCTACTAACGCCCCTCTGATACGGACTGAGTTTATGGGGGTTTATGGGCGCGGTGCGAATTTATGACGCCATGAAAACAGTTTCATCAAAAGCGCGTCAGCTCAATGACAGCTAAGCGGCCGTCTGCGCGGTTTCACCTAGGGTGGATCCCCAGGAAAAACGGCGCTGTGGCCAGAAGTGGTTGATCAGCGGCACACCCAGGCTGGCCACGAAGAGCACCACGATGAGGCCATGCGGCCGGAACCACAGGTATTGCCAGCTGAAGGCGCCCACCGCCACCGCGACGGCATAGGCCAGGCGCGCACTGCGGCGCTGCGGCGTCGTCATCGGGTCGGAGATCATGAAGAAGGCGAACAGCAGCACGGCGCCATTGCCGATCTGCTGCAGCCACATCGCCGCGCCCGGGTCCCAGGCATAGCCCAGCCAGACGAGGCGGCCGGCCAGCAGGGCCGCCCAGCTGACCAGGAAGACCAGGCTGACATCCCAGCGCTGCGCCTGGCGCGTGACAACAAGACCCAGCGCAATGAACCACAGCGCCGCCAGCGTCTGCGCACCCCACTGGCCCGGGCTCAGCCAGGCGCCGGGCAGCCAGGCCCAGGCGGCGAAGGCCGCCAGGTTGGCGGGGTTGAAGACATGGCTGCGCACCTCGCCGCGGCCGGCACGCAGCAGGTATTTGCTGCTCATCGCGACGGCGGCCAGCAGCGGATGGGCCCAGAGGTTCTCGGCACGCACCAGGATGCAGATGCCGAAGGACGAGACCAGGGCACTCAGATAGCCGCCCCAGCGGCGGCGCTGCGGCAGGCCCAGGCCCCATTGCCAGGCGGCCTGGGCCAGCAGGGCGGCGCCAAAGCAGAGCACGACCTGGGCCGGGCCGATGGCGAAGTCGCGCGCCAACGCGCCCAGCGTCAGGAAGCTGGCCAGGAAGGCAATCTGCAGCCAGCGGGCGTCGATGCGCATCAGCGCGTGCCGAAGAGGCGCTGCCACCACGACTTCTCGGCGGCGGGCGCCGGGCTGCTGCTGTAGCGCTGCGCATCGGGCAGGGCGTCGATGCGCGCCAGGCTCCAGCCGGTCAGCTGGGCCAGCGCCAGCTTCTCGCGCTGCAGGCGCTCGGGCAGTTCGCGCTGGTAGTAGTTGCCGGCGGCCTGCAGGCCGGCCTGCTTGGCCGCGGTGCAAACCGACTCGCAGTCGCGCTGCAGCACGGTGGGGTCGCTGGAATCCACGCCGGGCTTGATGCGGCCTGTGCCCTTGTCGCGCAGCCAGCTGGCGACCTTGGGCTTGCACAGCGCCGTGCAGTCCTGGCCGTTGAGGCTGGCGAAGCAGGCGCCCAGCGTGCCCTCATAAGGCTGCTGGACGACCTGACGCACCTGCCAGTTCTGCTGGTCGGAGGTCTGCGTCAGCATCAAGTCCTCGGGGAAGCTGCTGGCCGTGTAGCGCAGATGCAGCCGCGTGACCATGACGGGCGAGCCGCCCCAGCCGCCGCGGCGGTTCATCAGCGCCGCGTCCATCTTGCCGGCCTCCGCACCCGGCGTGACCAGGGCCTTGAAGTTCTGCACCGGATCGCCGCCGCCGACCCAGAAGGCGCCAAGCTTGCGCTGCTCCTCCACCGTCAGCGGATCGGCCGCGCAGGGGTCGCAGAAACCCATGTTCCAGAAATATTCGGTGAAGACGACGCGGTAGTCCTCGTGACGCGCCTGCTCGCTGAACATGTCCTGGTAGACCTGCTTGAACACCGGCTTGGCGAAGAAGGGGATGTTGACGCCGGTGGGCAGGCGGGCGGTGCGGTAGCTGCTGCTCTCGACGCGGCCCTGGCGTGTCAGCGTGTAGACGATGAGGTCCTGCGGCTTGTCGGGCGGCGCGTTCAGCAGCCCCAGGCGCATGGGCAGCATGAACTTCTCGCTCTCGAAGGCGAACTGCAGCGGGCGCAGCAGGGTGTAGCCGGTCTGGGCCTGGTTCTTCAGGTTGACCTTGGCGACGAAGAACTTCATGCCCTGATTGATATAGGGCTTGAGCGCCGCGCTGGCGCCCTTGGGGATGCGGTAGCCGTTCTCGGTCAGCCAGGTTTCCAGGCCGTCGGACTGCGTGGCCGACAGGCTGACGATGTCGTATTCCTCCAGCGTGTAGGCGGCCTCGACGGTGACGCCGAGAGCGGCGTCGCGGACGGCAGCGGGCATGGCCGACATTGCCATGACGGGCATAGGCTGCATGGGCGGATAGATCTTCTCGCCCCAGCTGAAATGAAACTGGCAGGGATCGGGATCGTGGTACTCCGCCAGCCGTGGCGCCGAGAAGGCATCCAGGTGCTCGACGACGGCCTTGTCCACCACCCTCACCTGGCCCTGCCGGATGACCTGGGGCGTCGGCACGACGAGGGCAAACTCCGTCAGCGCGCCCTTGTAGTCGTTGACCATGGTCAGCACGGTGCGCGGGCCGTCGCGGGCGATGACGACCTGGCTGGCCTCGTTGAACAGCGAGGCGTCGGCCTTGCCGGCGTAGAAGCCGCAGAAGGCCTGGGCGGACAGGCTCAGCAACGCCAGCACGGCGGCGCAGACGAAACGGCGCATGAAGGGCTCCCCGGTGTTGTGCTGGCGACTCTAGCGGCCGCGCCGCCCGGGGCGTTGTCCGGCCAAACCCGGATCGAACAGTTCCATCACCCGCAGCTGGGCGCCGCTGCGGCTGAACACCGAGTTGCGCGACCACAGCATTTGCGGCGACATGGGCTCGCCGGTGGCCGCCAGCCACTGCCGCTCGGCATGGCGGCGCGTATGGCCATGGCGGGACAGGCGGCGTGGCTGCAGCTCGCTGCGGTGGATGCGGTAGTCGTCGTAGAGCAGATGCGCCAGCGGCTTGGTGCCCAGGCCCTTGAGCGCCCGCCAGGGGCCGGTGGTGGCGCGCTGGTGCACGGCAGAGCGCGCCCAGACCAGCGGCTCGCCGTCGACCCGCAGGATGACCTCGCGCACGACGGTCAGGCCGCGCGGCGGCAGGCCCAGGGCCGCACGCTCCGGCGCCCGGAACGGCGCGACGCCCTGGCGCAGCACCTGCACCTCGAAGCGCTTACCCAGGCGGGCCAGGCGGCGGCTCAACGAGCCCGGCGCCCGCAGCCAGTCGCGCAGGCTGTCTCTGGTCGCGATGCCCATTCAGCCGAATTCACGGCCCAGCTCGGCGGCGCGCTTCTGCGCGGCCAACACTGCGCGCCGGATCGYGGCGTCAACGGCATCCGCCTGCATCGATGTGATGGCCGCATGCGTCGTGCCACCCTTGCTCGTCACGCGTTCGCGCAGCGTCGTCGGCGACTCGTCGGAGGCCAGGCCCAGGCCGGCCGCGCCGGCGCAGGTCGCCAGCGCCAGGCGCCGGCCTTGCTCGGCCGTGAGGCCCATGTCGACGGCCGCGGCCATCATGGCCTCGACGAAGAAGAAGAAATAGGCCGGGCCGGAGCCCGACAGCGCGGTCACGGCATCGAGGTCGTCTTCGCGCTCGACCCACAGCGTCTGGCCGGTCGGCTTGAGCAGGCGCTCGACGGTGGCGCGCTCCTCGCCCGATACCGCGGGGCGTGCGAACAGGCCGGCGATGCCCTTGCCGATCAGCGCGGGCGTGTTGGGCATGGAGCGCACGACGCGCTCGCTGCCGGTGGCGGCCACGAGGGACTCCGAGCGGATGCCGGCCATGACCGACAGGTGCAGGGCCCCGCCCAGCCAGGCCTTGATCGGCTCGGCGGCGGCGCCGAAGAGCTGGGGCTTGACGGCCCAGACGATGGTGGCGGCCTGGCCCAGGCCCGCATCCCCCGCGGCCAGCGCCGCGACGCCGAACTCGCCGACCAGCTTCTCGCGCTGCGGCGCATAGGGTTCGACGACGATGAACTGGGCGGGCTTCATGCCGGCTCGCAGCAGCCCGCCGATGATGGCGCTGGCCATATTGCCGCCGCCGATGAAAGCGATCGTTTCTGCACTCATGGAGCGCAAGTCTAAGGGCGGGTTTTTCTGAAGGCTGACGAGAAACAAAGCAGCGACGCGCTAAGGCTATCGTTGCGGCTCATGAGCCTTCCACGCCCCCACCGCCGCCTGCTGCTCCTGTGTGCCCTCGCCCTGGCCGGTTGCGCGGGCGGCCCGCCAGCGCCCAAGCCCTGGGCCGAGACGGCCACGCGCGAGCTGAACCTGTCGCTGAGCAGCTTCGAGCTGCAGGGCCGGCGCGTGACCCTGACGCGCAGCGCCGGTGCAGCGGGGCCACTGCCCGTCGTCATCTATCTGCCGGGCCTCGGCCAGGGCGGCGAGACCGGCCAGCGCTGGGCCGCCACCTGGGCCCAGGCCGGCTATGCGGTGCTGGCCGTGCAGCCGCTGGAGGAGGATGCCGCCGCCTGGCGCTCCAACCTGGCACGCAGCGGTGAATTCCGCGAGCTGGGCCTGCTGCACTATGGCGACGCGATGCGGGCCGACCGCCTGGCGGCGCTGCAGCGCCTCGCCACGGCGCTGCGCGGCCAGGCCACCCTCGGCGTGGCCCTGGACTGGCAGCGCACGGCCGTGGCTGGCTATGAGATCGGTGCGCAGACGGCGCTGGACCTCGGCGGCGACGACGCCGGCTGGCGGCCCCAGGCGGTCATCGCGATCAGCCCGCCTGCGATGGACGCGCAGGCCGCCGTGCCGCCGGCCCTGCTGATCACCAGCGACAACGATGGCGACGCCCTCGGCCTGGTCGCCCGCCCGGCCGAGCGGCGCCGCGCCTTCGACACGCTGCGCCCGGGTGCCGGCTGGCTGCTGAACCTGCCCGGCACCTCGCATGCGGCGCTGTCCGGCACGCTGGCGCCCGAGGGCTGGCATGTGCAGGACCAGCACCGCGGGCGCGACGCCCCGGTGACGCAGCGCGGCGGCCAAGGCGGTGGCCAGGGCGGCCAGGCCCCGCACGGGCCGGCCGGCGGTGCGCCGCGCGGGCCGCGCAGCGGCAGCGCCACCGAGGCGGCCCAGGCCGATCTGCACGAAGCGATGCGGCTCAGCGCCGCCTTCCTGGATGCCCGCCTGCGCGGCGCGGCCATGCCGACGAGTGCGCTGCTGACGCCCCGCTGAGCCCGCGGGCGGCCTGCCTACACTCCCGCCGCAAAACCGGGAGAACCTGCATGGACGCGACGACGGCCGACCTCGATGAGCTGCTGCTGGTCGACGAGGCACTCAAGGCGCTGAACGGGCGCATCTGGCTGCTGTTCGGGCTGACGATTGCGGCCATGGTGGGCTTTGTCGGGCAGGTTGCCGCGCTGGCCGTCGTCGGCTGGATGGGCAGCTGGCTGATCGGCACCCACGTCATCAGCCGCGCGGCGCCGCTGCTGGGCACCTCGCCCCTCGTCAAATACCCGCTCTTCCTGAGCTGCGCCCTGCCCTTTGTGAGCCTGGTGGCGCCCATCTATCTGCTGCTGGCCGCGCGCGGCACGCGCGCCAGCCTGGAGGTCCAAATCCGCCAGGCCCAGCTGCGCGAGCGCCGTGCGGGACCGGCAGCGCCTGCCCCGGCCGACGCACCCGCCCCGACCCGGGCGCCGGTCCAGCAGGCCCTGCCGGTCTTGCGCGGCGTGGCCAACGGCAACTGGGCCGAGGGTGAGGAAGTGCGCATGCAGATCGTCCCTGGCCAGCTGCCGCCCGACATCCCCAACGACCCCGGCATGCTGCCGCCGACGCGGGCTTCGGCCGGCGTCTTCGTCGTGGGCTACCACGTTGACGCCGGCTCGCACTGGGTGTCGGTCGGCCGCGACGAGATGCGCGCGGCGGGCATGAACCTGAACGTGCTGCACCGCCAAGCCCTGTCCAACCTGATGACGCTGGTCAAGGGCCAGCCGGGCCTGCGCCTCGTGGAGCACCCGCCCTACTACGGCCTGTTGCTGGACGGCGACCACGAGGCCTGCCTGGTGCTGCTGGACGGCCTGTGGGACCACCTGTTCGCCGACAAGACACCCAACGGCGCCGTCGTCTCCATCCCGTCGCGCGACGTGCTGGCCTTCTGCGACGCGAACTCGGCCGCGGGCATCGCCGCACTGYGCGAGGCCAGCCGGCGCATCGGGCCCGATGCCAAGGGGGCCATCACCCAGCAGCTGCTGCGCCGGCGCGACGGGCGCTGGACCGTCCTGGAATGAGCGCCCTCTAGTCTTCCAGCCCCAGGAAGCCGCCGCTCTGGTGCGCCCAGAGCCGCGCATAGATGCCGCCCGCCGCCAGCAGCTCGGCGTGCGTGCCCTGCTCGACGATGCGGCCGGCGTCCATGACGACGAGGCGGTCCAGCGCCGCGATGGTGGAGAGCCGGTGCGCGATGGCGACGACGGTCTTGCCTTCCATCAGCGTGTACAGGCTTTGCTGGATGGCCGCTTCGACCTCGCTGTCCAGCGCGCTGGTGGCTTCGTCCAGCAGCAGGATGGGCGCGTCCTTCAGCATGACGCGGGCGATGGCGATGCGCTGGCGCTGGCCGCCCGACAGCTTGACGCCACGCTCGCCGACGAAGGCCTCGAAGCCGGTGCGGCCCTTGGGGTCGGACAGCGTCGCGATGAACTCGTCGGCATGCGCGCGCACGGCGGCGCGCTGCATGTCGTCCGCGCTCGCGTCGGGGCGGCCGTAGAGGATGTTCTCGGACACGGAGCGGTGCAGCAGCGAGGTGTCCTGCGTGACCATGCCGATGTGGCGGCGCAGCGAGTCCTGCGTGACGCTGGCGATGTCCTGGCCATCGATGGTGATGCGGCCGCCATCGGCGGGCAGGTCGTACAGGCGCAGCATCAGGTTCACCAGCGTGCTCTTGCCCGCGCCGCTGCGTCCCACCAGGCCAATCTTCTCGCCGGGCTTGATGGTCAGGTTCAGCTCGTCGACGACGACCTTGCCGTTGGGGTAGGCGAAGCGCATGTTCTCGAAGCGCACTTCCCCGCGCGGCACGGTCAGCTCCGTCGCGCCGGCCGCATCGGCAATCGTCTGCGGCTTGGACAGCGTGGCCAGGCCGTCCTGCACGGTGCCGATGTGCTCGAACAGCGAGGCCATCTCCCACATCACCCAGTGCGAGATGCCGTTCAGGCGCATGCCCATCGCGGTGGCCGCCGCGACGGCGCCGACCCCGATGGCCGACACGCCCCACAGCCACAGCGACAACATCGCCGTGCTGCCGACGAGCAGCGCCGACAGCAGCGTGTTGACGACCTCGAAACCGGTGACCAGGCGCATCTGGCCATAGGCCGTCAGCATGAAGTCCTGCATCGCCGACTTGGCATAGCTGGCCTCGCGGCGGCCGTGGGCGAACAGCTTGACGGTGGCGATGTTGGTGTAGGCGTCGGTGATGCGGCCCGTCATCAGGCTGCGCGCGTCGGCCTGGGCCTGGGCGATCTTGCCCAGGCGCGGCACGAAGTAGCGCAGCGCCAGCAGATAGAGAGCCAGCCAGCCGGCGAAGGGGGCGATCAGCCAGGCGTTGAAGCTCGCCACGATGGCGACCAGCGTGCCGAAGTAGACGGCCACGTAGACGAGGATGTCGACGACGATGAGCCAGGTGTCGCGCACGGCCAGGGCCGTCTGCATGACCTTGGTGGCGATGCGGCCGGCGAACTCGTCGCCGAAAAAGGCGAGGCTCTGCGACAGCATGCGGCGGTGGAAGATCCAGCGCAGCCGCATCGGGAAGTTGCCGAACACGCCCTGGTACTTCAGCAGCGCCTGGGCCGAGGCGAGCACGATGCTGACCGCGAGCACGCCCAGCAGCATCAGCACGACGGGCTGGGGCTTGGCCCACAGCTCGGCCGGCTTGATGGTGGACAGCCAGTCCACCAGCGAGGCCATCAGGCTGAACAGCAGCGCCTCGGCCGCCGCGATGCCGGCCGTGAACAGCGTGACGGCGAACAGATGCCGGCGCACGCCATCGGCGCAGCGCCACAGGAAGGCGAAGAAGCGTGTCGGCGGGGCGGTGCCGGCAGTCTCGGGATAAGGGTCGACGAGGCGCTCGAAGCGAGCCACCAGCGGTTGGAACAGCGAAGCCATCCCGCTAGTTTCGCCTGACAACGCTGCCAAGGCGTGGCAACAGCCTCGCGCTTACTGGCTGGCTGCGGAGGCCGGCGAAGGCGGCGGAACCGGCACGACGACACCGGGCGACAGCGAGATCTCGTCGACCAGCGTGACGCCGGTGACGAAGTAGCGCGTCTCGCCGAAACAGGAGCCCGGCAGGCCGACCTTCTCCTCGTAGTGCAGGTTGACGCGCCGGCCCATGACCTTGTTGATGGCCAGGGCCGTGGCTTCGTCGTGCACGGTGAAGTAGAACTTCTCGACGCTGGCCGTGCCCGGCAGCGACACCAGCGCCTGCTCGCCCTCCCAGGTCTTGCAGACCCAGCCCTTGCGCGAGAACTTCTGCACCCAGCCGGCGCGCTCGCCGTCGGAGTAGCTCCAGTGCCAGGCAAAGGCGAACCAGGCCGCGACGAGCAGCAGCAGGGCGACGAAGAACAGGGAGAGCTTCAAGCGCATGGCGGTGTCAGGGAAGCCGGGGCGCGGCGATTGTGCGTCAGGCAGAGGTCGCTCAAAGCATGCCCATCAGCATCATGGCCAGGCCGACGATGCTGACCGCCCAGACGCCGGTGCGCGCGAAGGGGATGCCCATCACATAGATCGGCACATAGACGAGACGGGCCCACAGGAAGACCTGGGCGCCGAGCAGCACGCGTTCGTTGGTCGCCCCCGCGACCTGGGCAACCAGGGCGAGCGCCGCGAAGAACACCAGGTTCTCCAGGCTGTTGGCCGCCGCGCGCTGCAGGCGACAGGCCAGCGGCGTCGCCTCGGGCAGGTTGTCGCGGTTGCCAAAGGCCAGCATCAGCCCTTTGGGCGTCCAGGCCTGGGCGCGGACCAGGCTTGCCGCGAGCACGGTCAGCCAGGTGAGCAGGGTCATGCAGACGACGAGGGACAGCAGCTTGGGCATGGGATCTCCTCCGAAGTGGCGGCGTCAACTCGACGCGCGGCGCATCATCCGCCCGGTTGGCCGAAACGCGCCTGCGAGCGAACCCGCGCCTTCTCGGCTTCGACCTCACGATTCTTGGGCTCGGCCGTCGTCACCAGCGACGCAATCAGCGCCCGCGCCTCATCCGCAATCGCCGCGACGGCATGGTCGAAGGCGGCCGCATTGGCCTGCGACGGCACATTGAAGCCGCTGAGCTTGCGCACGAACTGCAGCGCCGCGTCGCGGATCTCGACCTCGGTGGCCGGGGGCTCGAAGTTGAAGAGGGTACGGATGTTGCGGCACATGGCGTGGCGAGGAAGCGGTGGGCGATCCATCCTAACGATGCACCCGCGCGACTGCCGCTATCGTGTTGGCATGAAGCGCACCCTGGCCTCACTCCTCCTCGTGTCGACCTCGATGGCCTGGGCCTCGGGCGCCTCCGATGACAGCCTGGAGGCGCTGGCGCGCGAAGCCCTGCCGGGCTGGGCGCCAGGCCAGTTCCATGCGATCACCGTGACGGACAGCGACTCGCGCCCGGTGCGCATCGCGGTGACGCCGCGCCTCGTGCTCCAGCTGGATGATCGGCACCGCAGCCTTGTCGTCAGCGGCGTGCCCAACAACGGCACGAAGACCGAATCGGCCGGGCATGCCGCCGCGGGCAACCTGGGCCTCTACGGCTTCACGCGCCGGGGCGAACGCTGGGTCAGGACCAGCGCCCAGGATTCGGTGGCCTGGACCGGGTTCTCGGGCGAGGTGGGCGCGCTGCGTGCGGTCAAGCTCGGACCGGGCCAGGCCGGTCTGGCCGTCGAGAACGGCAGCTGCTGGCAAGGGGTCTGCGGCGAATGGCTGGGGCTCTACGCCGTCACGCCCCAAGGGGCGCGATCGGTCCTGCAGCTGATGATCCGCTCCGACTCGACGATCGCAACCGAGGAATGCCGGGACTGGCTGGCGGGTCGGCTGCGGGCCCTGTCCGAACGCTATGACGCGGAGTTCTGCTACCGGGTCGCCGGCCGCTGGCATCTCGCGACGCCCACGAGGCGGAAAACGGCCGATGTCGTGGTGCGCTTCAGCGGCCGCGAGGCCGCGGTGGCCGCCCGCACCGGCAAGCCGGCGGTCAGGCTCGTCGACGAAACCCTGGTCCTGCGCCGCCGCGGCTCGGGCTACGAGGTGCTGAGCGGGCGCAACCCGACGCACGACATCTAGACGGCCTCGGGATGCCGCTCACGCCAGGCGCGCAGCTTCTGGCGGTAGTCGTCCATCGCGAGGTCGTGCAGGTCGAAGATGCAGGGATCGCAGCCGTTGCCGCAGCAGGCATCGAAATCGGGCTCCGGCGGCGGCTCGGGCCTGGGGTCCGCGTTGGGCACGGGGGGCGGTGTCATCGGCAGCATCGCCAGCCATTGTGCGGGTGAGCAGAATGCCCCCATGCAGTTCACCACCCTGCCCGAATCCGATCACCCGTTCGTGATGCTTCGCCCGATAGCGGCGGCCGACCTCCCGGTCTGGCTCGGCTATCTGTCCCTGCCCCTCGTCCACGAGCACACGAGCTGGCGGCCGCAGGCGGTGGCCGAGCTGGCGCATCACGCCCAGCCCGCCCACACGCCGGCTTCCGTGTTGCGCCTGGCCATCGCGGACCGCGCCACGGGGCAGATGGTCGGCTCGATGGGCTTTCACACCGTCTCGCCCGAGAACCGCACGGCCGAGCTGGCCTACGACCTCTCGCCCACCGTCTGGGGCCAGGGCATTGCCAGCCACATGGCCCGCACGATGGTCGACTGGGCGCATGGCCATGTCGGCGTTCTGCGCGTGCAGGCGACGGCGCTGGTTTCCAACGCGCGTTCCATGAGGGTGCTGGAGCGCTGCGGCTTCCAGCGCGAGGGCCTGCTGCACAGCTACCGCCTGGTCGGGGGCCGGCCCGGCGACTTCTGGATGTTTGCCCATGTCGTGCCGCCCGGTGCGGCCGTGGCGTGATACCGGGCTGCACTTATGTTTTCCTGATGCCCGCGAGCCGAGGATCACGCCACCCCATTCAGAAGGAGAGCCCCGTGCTCATCGTCACCACCGAGAACCTCGCCGGCCACCGCGTCACCGAGGTCAAGGGCCAGGTCTTCGGCGTCGTCGTGCGCAGCCGCGGCCTGGCCGGCAACATCCTGGCCGGGCTGAGGTCCATCATCGGCGGCGAGATCACGGAATACACCCAGCTGCTGGAAGAGGCGCGCCGCCATGCCATCGACCGCATGGTCAAGAACGCCAGCCTGATGGGCGGCAATGCCGTGGTCATGATGCGCTTCGACTCGTCGGAGATGGGCCAGACCATGAGCGAGATCGTGGCCTACGGCACGGCCGTGGTGGTCGAGAAGCTGCCGGGCTGAGGCCATGCTGCGCAAGCTGCTCTTCGTCGTGGCCCTGGCCATCGGCCTGATCGGCGCGGGCGCCCGCCTGGCCGGGTACCGCGACGCGGCGCCCTTTGCCATCTGGGGCTGCTTCATCGCCGCGGCCGTGCTGGTGGAGCGCTGGCGTTATCGGTCACGCAACGCGAAGGAAAGTGGTGACTGGCAGAAGACCGAGGAGCGCTTTGTCGATCCGGAGTCTGGACAGACGGTCCAGGTCTTGTACAACCCACGCACCGGCGAGCGCCGCTACGAACCCGACCCGCATGCCTGAGCGTTCCAGCTATGCCATCAAGACCGAGATCGCCGACCCGCGGGCCGGCGGCTGGGCCTTTGCCGCGCAGAAGACCATGTACGACGGCAAACGCATCGCCGTGGGCGACGTGATCTACCTCTTCGCCAGCGAGAACGAGGGCGGCACCGGCCTGGTGGCGCGCGGCGTCGTCACGTCGGCTGAGGACACGCCACGGTTGCCGGACGTGGAGAGGCAGACGCCGCGCGTCAGCATCACCGTCAAGCGCACGGCCTCGGCGCAGCGCCGCCTCGGCCGCGCCGAACTCAAGCCCTTTGCCAACTGGGATGACGGCCGGCCCGAGACGGAGCTCAACTTCAAGTTCTACCGGCAGGCGACGAACAAGATCGTCGGCCTCAGTGACGAGACGGCTGCCTTCCTGGACGGCTATTTCTGACGTTCGCGCAGGCGCTGCACCCGCGCCTCCAGCATGGCCAGCTCACGCTCGCATTCCTCGTCCTTGATGGCCTCGATGCGGTCGCGGATGCCGCGCAACTCTTGCAGGGGTTGAGATGCCGCCTGCACTTCGGCCGGCTGGCGCTCGGCCATTTCGATCAACAGCTTGGTGATGACGCCGAGTTGGTCGCCATAGGTGGCGACATCGAAGGCGCGGGCCTCGATGCGCGCATTGCCGGCCTGCGGTTTGATGCCCGCAAAGAACCAGTCCAGCCGCGGCTCGATGTCCTGCATCACGTCGCCGCTGAAGGGCAGGCGCAACTGGGGCGCCCAGAGCCAGAACCATGGAAACATCYTGTCCTCCCAAGCGCCCTGACAGCGAGCGCCTGGCGGCATCGTGGCTCACACCCGGGAAGCCAGCAAGTTAACCCTGCGGCGTCAGAGCCTCGTCCACCCCGCCACCTTGGCATTGAAGAACCCGCTCTGCTCATAGGCCCGCCGCACCAGCCCCTGCTGGCGCAGCCAGCCCAGGCCGGCGTTGAGCTGGTCGCGCAGCCGCGGCCCCAGCGCGTGGGTGGCGGACACGAGGAAATGCCGCGTGCCCTTCATGCTGACCYTCAACCCCGGGATGGGCACCAGGCGCACGCCGTCCACCAGCAGGGACAGGTCGGGCGTGGGCTGGAAGGGCGCCAGCAGCACATCTGCACGCCCCTGCTGCAGCATGCGCGGCATCAGGTTCCAGCTGGCCACATGCTGCAGGTTGGCGATGCCCAGCTGCTCCAGCGTCAGCCAGTCCACGCGCCAGGTGTTGTTGCTGAGCACGCGCAGCTGCTGCACATCACGCAGCTGGCGGGCTGCCAGCGCCTGCGCATTGCCGGGCGTGGTGTAGAGCCCGGCCTCGAACTCGCCTTCCAGCAGCAGTGGTTCGCTGAACAACAGGCCGTCAGGTTGGGGGAAGTCTTCGCGCCAGTAGGTGGTGGCGCTGCAGGCGGCATGGCCGATGCGCAACTCCGTCTGCAGCCGCTGGCTGGTGGGCATGGGAGACATGCTCAGGCGCAGCTTGCGGTCCTGCCGGGCCAGGGCCTGGTGGATGAGCACCACTTCGACGACGTCGCGCCGCGACAGCGGACCGCCGTAGTCGGTGACGGCCACCGGGTCGCGGCCGGCGAGGAAGGCCTGGTAGTCCCGCAGCACATCGTCGGGGATCAGGGCCGGCAGCAGCGGCTCGGCCGCCGCCCAGGCGGGCAGCAGGGCACCGGCCGTCAGACCCAGCAGGCCGCGGCGCCCGAGCCGGGCTTCGTCAAACAAGCAATTGGCGGGGACGGACAGGGCACTCAACGACGGGCCTCTTCTCTCGGGGCGGGTGTGCCGCCGAGGATAAGCCCGCCCTGAGCACCGGCACCTCAGTGAACGCCCGCGAGCAGGGCTGCGTTCCCGCCCGCCGCCGCCGTGTTGACCGTCAGCGTCTGCTCGGCCGTGAAGCGATAGAGCTGGCGCACATGGCCCGCCGCGGTCACCAGCGGCAGGATGGCGCCAGAGCGCGTGGCCAGACTCTTGGCGAGCACATGGGCGGCCGCAGCGTCAGACGACGCCAGCGCGACGCCGGCCAGCTGGGGCGCGGCGAGCAGGCCCGTCAAGGTCGCGTCGGGCAGCAGGGTCAGCGCGCTGGTGGGCAGGCCGGCACGCAGCAGGGCCTGGCGGGCGCGTTCGTCGCCGCCGAGCCAGATGGCGCTGTTACCCGCCAGCAAGGCACTGACGACGGCGGCGAGCCCCGCCTCGTCGCGGCCGATCACGACAAAGACGCCGCGGGCATGGTGGCGCAAGGTGTTGCTCTCACCGGTGGGCCCCGGCAGGACCACATCCGCGAGCTGCGTCTGCGCGGCGGTGAAGAGGCCGCGCAGCGTCAGCGACGCGGGCGCGTCCAGCGTGTCGGCGGCGCGGCGCAGCGTGGCGATGCGCTCGGCCAGCGGCGTGTCGCGCCAGCCCGCGTCAGCGGCCACGGCGAGCGCCTCGCTGCGGCCATCCATGGCCAGCGTCGGCAGCGGTGCGTCGATCTGCGGCTCGGCGCAGAAGCGGCGCAGATAGTCGGGGCCACCGGCCTTGGGGCCGGTGCCCGACAGGCCTTCGCCGCCAAAGGGCTGCACGCCCACCACCGCGCCAATGATGTTGCGGTTGACGTAGACGTTGCCGATGCGGGCCTCCTCGGCCAGGCGCTGGGCGCGGCTGTCGATGCGCGTCTGGATGCCCAGCGTCAGGCCATAGCCCAGCGCGTTGATTTCCTTGATGACGTCGTCGACCGAGTCCTCGAAGCGCACCACGTGCAGCACCGGGCCGAAGATCTCCTCGCCCAGGTGGGCGATGCGCGGCAGCTCGAAGGCGACCGGGCGGATCTGGCGCGGCATGGGCTCGGCCACGGGCGCCTCGGCCAGCAGCTTGGCATCGCGCTTGAGGCGTTCGACATGCTTGCTGATGCTGGCGTGGGCCTCGTCGTCGATGACGGGGCCGACGTCGGTGGCCAGATGGGCCGGCTGGCCGACGTGCAGCTGCTGCAGCGCACCCTTGAGCATCTCGATGACGCCCTCGGCAATGCTGGACTGCACGCACAGCAGGCGCAGTGCCGAGCAGCGCTGGCCGGCCGAGCGGAAGGCACTCTGCACGACGGCGTCGATGACCTGCTCGGGCAGGGCCGTCGAGTCCACCACCATCGCATTCAGGCCGCCGGTCTCGGCAATGAGGGGGACGGGCGAGTTGGGCTTGGCCGCCAGCGCCTTGTTGATGATCTGCGCGACGGCCGTGGAGCCGGTGAAGCAGACACCGGCCGTGTGAGCATGGGCGACCAGGCCAGCGCCGACGGTTTCGCCGGGGCCGTGCAACAGCGCCAGCGCATCGGCCGGCACGCCGGCGGCGTGCAGCAGCTCGACGAACTTCAACGCGACATAGGGCGTCTGCTCGGCGGGCTTGGCGGCAACGGCATTGCCGGCGACCAGCGCGGCAACGACCTGGCCGGCAAAGATGGCCAGCGGGAAGTTCCACGGGCTGATGCAGACGAACACGCCGCGGCCCTGCATCAGTGTGGCGTCGCTCTCGGCCTGGTCGGCGTAATAGCGCAGGAAGTCGACGGCCTCGCGCACCTCGGCGACGCAGTCGGCTTGCGTCTTGAAAGCCTCCTTGACGAGCAGGGCGCAGAACTCGGCCAGGCGGGCGTCGAGGTCGTCGGCGGCGCGGCGCAGGATGGCGGCACGCTGGGCGACGGACGTGCCGTTCCAGGCCGGGAAGYCGGCGTGCAGGCGCTGCACGGCGGCATCGACTTCAGCTGCCGACGCCTCGGGCACGGCATGCACGGGCGTCGTTTCCAGTGCCGCCTGCAACGGTGCGCGCTGGGCCGGGGCCGTCAGGTCGGCACCGGTGGAATTGGCGCGGCCGCGGCCTTCGCTGTCCAGGTAGAGGGCCGGCGGCAACGGCAAGGCGCTGGTGTTGCGCACCTCGGCCAGCGGCGAGCCCAGCAGCTCGGGCACCTGCACGCTGGGGTCGGCCAGTTGATGCACGAAGGAGGAATTGGCGCCGTTCTCCAGCAGACGGCGAACCAGATAGGCCAGCAGGTCGCGATGCTCGCCGACCGGGGCGTAGACGCGGCAGGGGATGCTGCCGTCCTTCAGCACTTCGCGGTAGACGCCCTCGCCCATGCCGTGCAGGCGCTGCATCTCGAAGGGGGCGCCGGTGGCGCGGGCCATCTGCACGATGGCCGCGATGGTGCCGGCGTTGTGGCTGGCGAACTGCGGGTAGATGACGTCGGCATGCTGGATCAGCGCGCGGGCGCAGGCCAGGTAGCTCACATCGGTGTGCTGCTTGTGCGTGAACACCGGGTAATCGGCCAGGCCCAGCTCCTGGGCGCGCTTGATCTCGCCATCCCAATAGGCGCCCTTGACCAGGCGCACCATGAAGCGCAGGCCATGCTTGCGCGCGATGGCCGCCACTTCGTCGACGACGGCCAGCGCCCGGCTCTGGTAAGCCTGCACGGCCAGGCCGAAGCCGCGCCACTGCGGGTAGACGACGGCGATCTTGGCGGCCAGCGTGTCCAGCACGTCCAGCGACAGCTCCAGGCGGTCGACCTCCTCGGCATCGATGGTCAGGTTGATGTTGGCGCTGGCGGCCAGCTCGATGAGGGCCCAGACGCGCGGCAGCAGTTCGGCGAACACGCGCTCGCGCTGCAGCACCTCGTAGCGGCTGAACAGCGCGCTGAGCTTGATGGAGATGCCGTCGGAGGCTTCCGGCGAGTCCGCACGCTGGCCGGCGGCGATGGCCTTGATGGCGCCGACATAGGCGGCCTGGTAGCGGCGCGCGTCGTCCTCGGTGCGGGCGCCTTCGCCCAGCATGTCGTAGCTGAAGCGCAATTGCTTCTGCGCCTTGCGGGCGCTGTCGGCCTCGCTCATGGCCTCGCCGATATTGCGGCCCAGCACGAACTGGCGGCCCAGCAGCTGGATGGCGCGCACGGTGGCGGCGACGACCGTCTGCGCGCCCAGGCGCTTGAACAGGCCGTTGTCGTCCTCGCCGCCCGGCAGGAAGCGCTTGGACATCGAGATGGCCGAGGCCGACAGCGCGGCCAGCATCTTGTGCGGGCTGCCCTCGCTGGCGCCGTCGAAGTCGGCGCGGCCGAGTTGGTCGGCCGTCAGCGCGATGGCCGTGGGCGCATCCGGCACGCGCAGCAGGGCCTCGGCCAGGCGCATCAGGGCCAGGCCTTCGGCGCTGGTGATGGGGTATTCGCGCAGCAGCGATTCCATCGCCCAGAAGGGCGCCGGGTTCTTGCGCACCTGATCGACCCAGGGCGCGGCCATGGCGATGACGCCGGGCCAGTCCAGCGCGCCGCCGACGCGCTCGGCCAGGGCCTGCACGACGCCATGCTCGGCCCGGTAGGGATCGGGCAGGCGGGGCTGTTCGGTCGGGGCAGCGAAGGGCGTGGGCATGGCGGGTCTCCTGGTGAGGATCTGCACTTTATCGACGCTCGACTTGGATTAAATTCCAAGGATTGCAAGAGCAGCCGACAAAAATCCAGATGGACGACGAAACCAAACTCGACAAGATCGACGAGCGCATCTTGCGCGTGCTGCAGGCCGATGGGCGGATTTCCAACCTCAAGCTGGCGGAAACGGTGCACCTGTCGCCCACGGCCGTGCTGGAGCGCGTCAAGCGCCTGACGCGCGACGGCTTCATCCTCGGCTACGAGGCGCGGCTGAACCCTGCCAAGCTGGGTGCCGCCATGCTGGTCTTCATCGAGGTGCACCTGGACCGCACGGTGATGGACGTGATGGACAACTTCAAGGCCGCCGTCCAGGCCCGCGCCGAGATCCTGGAATGCCATCTGGTGGCCGGCGGCTTCGACTACCTGCTCAAGACCCGGGTGCGCGACATGGGCGCCTACCGCGAGTTCATCGGCAGCGTCATCTGGACGCTGCCGGGGGTGAGGGAGACGCGGACATATGCGGTGATGGAGGAGGTGAAGTCGACGAATGCGCTGCCGATCTGACAGCGAGGCAGACTGGGCCGATTGATGGCGTCAAGAAGCGTCGTGCAGGTGCGCGAAGTCGACCAGGATGGAGACCTGCGGGTGCAACGGCAGGTAGCAGACGTGTACACGTTGGCCCGAGACCAAGTTCACCATTCCGCTCATTCGGCGCTCCACGGTGATGGGCAGTGAAGCACCTTCGGGCTGATAGCGATACACGACGGTAGTCACTCGTCCGTCCCGACGGTTTTCCACTATTTGCCCTTCTACCTTCAGGCCTCTTTCAAGAATTCGTTTGTTCGCAGCGGCCCTGCCGGCACGGTGCAATCCCGCAAGGACTGAGAGCACGGCGAGACCGATGAGAGGGAACCAGATTCGATAGTCCACAGCAGGCCACTTCTTGGCGTTGGCGCTCGCCGGCGGTTAGATGCAGTCGGGCGCAATCTCACGATGGGCCGCAGCTGCCTTCGCCTTTTCATCCGCTGTCTGGATTTGCGTATCCAGCCGCAGATGGAAAGGAACTTCTGCCGCCCTGTTTCGGGCCCAAGCCATGCCGTGACGCTGATCGGCCCGAGTCCGGACTTGCATTTTTACTCGCTGTCCATCAGCGCGCTGCCGATCTGACGCCGCAGCTCGCCGGCTCAATCCAGCTTAGGGGCCCTCACCGGGCGACCGGCTGAACAGCTGGCTGCCAACGTTGGGCGTGACCCATTCCAGCTTGCTCTCGCAAAAGATGTTCATCCTGGGCTCGTAGCTCTCGGGGTGCTCGGTCGTGCCGAGGTAGAGCATGGCCAGGCCTTTGTAGGTGGCCGGGTTGGCATTGAAAACCGGCGTGCCACATGAAGCACAGAAGTGCTTGGTGGTGCGATCGGTGGCCCTGTAGCTGCTGGTTTCTCCGGCGGCGAGGCGGAAGTCTTTTTCCCGTACCACGACATAGACGGAGAACGGGCCACCGCTCATGCGCTTGCAAAGATCGCAGTGGCAGGCCACCACCTGCAAGGGAGGGCCGGCGACTTCATAGCGAAGCTGGCCGCAGGCGCAGCGCCCGCGAACTTGGTTGATTTCTCGCGGGGCGGAGGGTGGGGTCGGTGAAGGCATATCCCGCTGCAATCTAGCACCTCGCCAACTCGCCGCCGCCGACGGCGCTGCCGCTTTGAGGGCGGGTAAACATGGCGCGAGCGCCCCGGGTCTGGCTCGGAAAATGCGCGCTTTCAAGACCGCGTCGCCCATGATCCCCCGCCTCCCTGCGCTGACCGCCTGCCTGCTGGTCGTCCTGGCCCGGGCGGCCATGGCGCAGCCGGCACCGCCGGTGCCGAGTGCGCTGGAGCCGCAGTTCGCGACCGTGGCCGTGCCGCGTGACGTCGTGGGCAGCCTGGCCCAGGACCGGCAGGGCCTGATCTGGATAGGCACCAGCGACGGCCTGGCGCGCTTCGACGGCTACCGCCTGCGCCCCATCGAACGCGAAGGCGCCACGCCGGTGCAGCGCAACCTGGGCTGGGTGCGCTCACTGGCGGCAGCGGCCGACGGCGGCATGTGGATTGGCACCGAGGTCAACGGCCTGGCCCGCTACGAACCCGCCTTCGACCGCGTGCAGATGCTTGGCAGCGGCAGCGAGCGCGCCACGCCCATCCGCGCGCTGGCGGAGGACGGCGCCGGCCACGTCTGGGTGGGCACGCTGGGCCAGGGCCTGCTGCGCTATGAACCCAGGACCGGCCGCTTCGAGACCGAGCCGCTGCTGGTCGATGGCGAGGCCGAACGCCGCGTGCTGGCCCTGGCCGTGAGCGGCGACGGCTCGCTGTGGGCCGGCCATTGGCGCGGCCTCGCACGCCGCGGCGCCGATGGCAAGTGGACGGCGCTGGCTTTGCCCGGCGCCGACAAAGACGGCGCCATCGGCATCAGCACGCTGCTGGAAGACCGCGATGGGCGGCTCTGGTTCGGCAGCGTGGACGGCCGCGTCGGCCGCCTCGAGGCCGGTGGCCAGCCGCATTGGCTCGCGGTCCGCTTCAAGGGCGGCGTGCAGGCCCTGGCTCAAGGACTGGACGGCACGGTCTGGGCCGGCCTCACCGATGGCATCGCCTGGCTGGATGGCGGCAACGGCACGCTGCTGCGCCAGCTGCGCCACAACCCCCACCTGCCCGGCGGCCTGGCCGGCAACGACGTCAACGTGCTGCTGCGCGACCAGACCGGCGCCATGTGGGCAGGCGGCTATGGCGTGGGCCTGCAGCGCCACCAGCAGCACCCGGCCCTGGCCGTGCGCGGCCCCGACGCCGATCCGAACAGCCCGCTGGCCAGCAGCGACTTGCGCGGCCTGCTGCCGCGCCGCGACGGCCTGCTGATGGTGGCCACGCACAGCGGCCCGGTGGCCCTGCTGGACGCGCAGCTGCGCACCGTCGGCCGCTGGCCGCGCGAGGCCGACACGCCGGTGGACAACCTCGCCGAGGGCCCGGACGGCAGCGTCTGGCTGGTGGCGAACGGCCGCCTGGAGCGCCGCGAGCCGCGCAGCGCCCGCCTGCTCGCCAGCTGGATGCTGGAGGGCGGCCGCGCCCACCGCGTGCTGGTGCTGCCCAGCGGTGACGGGGGCGAGGTCTGGGTCGGCATGCAGGACGGCCTCTACCGCCTGGCTTCGCCCCAGGGCCGCATCGAGCGCGTGAAGCGCGCCGATGGCGAGCCGCTGCGCGGCGGCGTGCACGCGCTGCGCCTGGGGCCCGGTGGCAAGGAGATCTGGGTGGGCGCCCTGGCCGGCCTGTTCCGCTGGGATGGCCAGCGCCTCGTCGAGGTGCAGGGTGCACCCGGCGAGACGCTGGGCTTCCCCGCCGTGCTGGGCCTGCTGCACACCCGCGACGGCAGCCTCTACGTAGACACCGCCGTCAGCGGCCTGCACCGGCTCAAGGGCTATGACGCCGAGGGCCGCGCACGCTTCGAACGCATCAGCGAGCGCATGGGTGCGCCGGGCCGGCCCTTCGGCGTCAATCTGCACGAGGACAGCAAGGGTCGCGTGTGGACCCAGCAGTCCGTCTATGACCCCGTCGCCAAGCGCCTGGACGAGCTCAGCGGCTCCGAGGGCCCGCCCATGGGCACGCCGCGCTTCTTCGCCGACGCCGCCCTGCCCGATGGCCGCCTGCTCTTCAGCGGCAGCCGCGGCCTGCTCGTCGTCGAGCCGACGGCCTTCATGCCCTCGCGCTATGCGCCGCCGGTCGTCATCAGCAGCCTGCGCCGCGACGGCCAGCCCTTCCAGCCGGAGCAGGATCTCAAAAAAGGCCTGAAGCTGCCGGCCGGCACGCGCAGCTTCGCCGTCGAGTTCGCTGCACTGGACTACATCGACCCGGCCAAGCTGCGCTACATGATGCGGCTGGCCGGCTGGGACCAGCAGTGGACCTTCACCGACGCCAGCGCCCGCTTTGCGAGCTACGGCGGCCTGCAGCCGGGCCGCTACCGGCTGGAGGTCTATGCCACCAACCACCACGGCCTGTGGGGCGACCGGCCGCTGCTGCTCGACATCGAGCTGCTGCCGGCCTGGTGGCAGACGCGCTGGGCCCAGGCCGCCGCGCTGCTGGCCTTGCTGGGCCTGGCCTGGGTGCTGCTGCGCTGGGGCGTGGCGAGGCGCACCGCGCAGCTGCGCCGCAGCGAGATGGCGCTGCAGGCCCTGGTGGAACAACGCACCACGGAGCTGCGCGAGGCCAGCACCACCGACTCCCTGACCGGCCTGCGCAACCGCCGCTACCTGGATTCACGCGTCGCCTCCGACCTGCAGCTCTGCCTGCGCCACTACACCGAGACACGCCACCACAACCCCGATGACGAGGCCGATCTGCTCGTCATGCTGATGGACCTCGACCACTTCAAGCGCATCAACGACCGCCACGGCCACGCCGCGGGCGACCAGGTCCTCATCGAGTTCGCGCGCCGGCTGCGCACCGTCTTCCGCGAGAGCGACGTGCTGGTGCGCTGGGGCGGCGAGGAATTCCTGGCCCTGGCCCGCGGCGGTGCGCGCGGTGGCGCGGCCGAGCTGGCGGCGCGCTTCAATGCCAGCGTGCGCGAGCAGCCCTTCACGCTGCCGGATGGCAGCACCCTGCCCGTCACCGTGTCCATCGGCTTCGCCGTCTTCCCGCTGGACCCGGAAGCGCCCCGGGCCTGGGACTGGGACGCCACGCTGCGCCTGGCCGATGCCGCCCTGTATGCGGCCAAGAAGCAGGGCCGCGACGGCTATGTGGGCGCCTTGCGTGCCGACGGCCTGAAGCCCGACGAGCTGGGCCCCGACGCCCTGGCCTGGCCCCGTGAGCCGCGCCTGCAGGTGCAGCGCAGCGCCCGGGAACCGGTCACGGTTTCCGAGGGCGGGTAAACCGCGCGTCGGCCGCCGGCCCCCGGCTCGGACAATGCGCGTTTTCAAGACCGCACTGCCCATGACACCCCGCTCCCTTGCGCTGCTGGCCTGCCTGCTGGCCACCAGCTTCGCCGCCGAGGCGGTTTCGACGACGGCGCAGATCACCGCCCAATCGGTGCTGCTGGGCCTGCAGCTGTCGGCCAAGCACCGCCAGGCCAAGGGCGCCCTGCCGGCGGCCCAGAACGCCTGCATCCAGGCCCTGCAGCCCAGCGAGTTCCACGCGACGACCGAGCGCGTGGTCACGACGTCGCTGAACGCCAGCGAACTCGCCGCCGCCGAGCAGTTCTTCAGCTCCGTGCCGGGGCGCAAATACGCCACCCAGGGTCTGCTGGGCATCTACACCGCCCTGGGCGAGACGCCGCCCGAACCCGCACCCGCGCTGTTGCTCGCCGAGTCCAAGGCCGTCGAAGCCTTCGCGGCCACGCCGGCCGGCCAGGCCCTGCTCACCCGCCAGGTGCTGCAGGCCCCGGCGGCTCGCGAGGCCTATGACGGCCGGGTCCGGGAGCTCATCGCGCGCTGCCAGGCCGTCAAGCCTGATCGCGCGGACTGAGTCCGCCCCTGCAAGCTGAGCGCCAGACGCTCAGACCAGGTGCTGGCCGAGGAAGCGCATCGTCCGGTCCCAGGCCTGCTGGGCCCAGACGGCGTCGTATTGCGTCTTGGCGATGCGCCCCGGCCCCTGCGCCGTCTCATTGGCAAAGGCATGGTGGGCCAGATAGCGATGGCCTTCGTAGCGCACGCCGACCTCGCTCAGCTTGGCCTCCAGGCCGTCCACGCCGGCAATCGGGAAGGACTCGTCCTGCGTGGCCCAGTGGGCCTGCAGCGGCATCTTGATCTTGCTGGCGTCCACATATTCCAGCGGCGGCATGCCGTACCAGATCACGGCGGCATCGGCCTCGGGCACCATCGTCGCGGACAGCACCGTCAGCGCGCCGCCCATGCAGTAGCCCGTCACGCCGACCTTGCCGCTGCCGAGCCTGAGCCCCTTGAGGTGGTGCACCGCGCCGCGCACGTCCTGCGCGGCCGCGTCGCCAAAGTTCAGGGCGCCCATCAGGTGGCTGGCCTCCTCGGCCTCGACGGTGGTCTTGCCGCGGTACAGGTCCGGCACCAGGGCCGTGAAACCGGCGCTGGCAAAGCGCTCGGCGACGCCGCGGATCTGGTCGTTCAGGCCCCACCACTCCTGGATGACGACCACGGCCCCAAGCGGCTGGGCGGCCTCGGCGAGATAGCCGGACACCTGTGCGCCATCGGGGCGCGTGAACTGGACGGTCTGGGCCATGCAGGTCTCCTCGGGGGGTGGAGGCGACAGCCTAACCTGCGCGACACGGGGTTTTCCCCGGGAGGGCGACAATGGCCCCCTTGACGCCCCACACCATGAAGATCGAACGCATCGTCTCCACCCGCCTGCCGACGCCCTATGGCGAGTTCGCCATCCATGGCTTCCGTGAGGATGACAGCGGGCAGGAGCATGTCGTGCTGAGCATGGGCGAGCTGACGGGCGACGAGCCGCCGCTGGTGCGCGTGCATTCGGAATGCATGACGGGCGAGGTGTTCGGCTCGCTGCGCTGCGACTGCCGGCCGCAGTTGCAGGGTGCGATGAAGCTCATCGCCGCGCAGGGTCGCGGTGCCATCGTCTATATGCGCGGCCACGAAGGGCGCGGCATCGGCCTGGTGCAGAAGCTGCGCGCCTATGCCGAGCAGGATGCCGGCGCCGACACCATCCAGGCCAATGCCCAGTTGGGCCTGCCCATCGACGCGCGCCGCTACGACGCCGCCGCCTGCATGCTGCGGTCCCTGGGCGTGCACCGCATCCGGCTGCTGACCAACAACCCGCTGAAGATGGCGGCGCTGGCAGAGTTCGGCATCGATGTCGTCGAGCGCGAGGCGTCCTTGACCGAGCCGGGTCCGGACAACGAGAAATACCTGCGCACCAAGGCCGAGTCCATGGGTCACCACGACCTGGGTCATTTGTTCGAATAGACAGGCCAGGGCCGTTGCAGAGGCGCCTGGCCTGGTGTTCGGTCAAATCATGGTCGGCGCCTCACGGCGCTTCACCCGCAAGCCCTTGCGCAGTCAGCGGTTCTTGGAACCCTGCTGATTGCCGGGCTTGCCTTGCTGCTGGTCACGGCTGGCCTGACCACCGCCCTGCTGGGGCGTCTGGCTGCCACCACCGGACTGGCTCTGCTGGCCCGGGCTCTGATCGCGGCTTTGACCACCCTGCTGGATGTTCTGGCCGCTTTCGGGCTGCTGTTGCTGCTTGCCGGATTGACGTTGCTGGTTGGACATGGCTTTTCCTTCACTGTGAAGCCTGGACGGCACCCCATTGCGCCGTCGCGTTCACAACCTTAGGCCGCACAGGGCGGATCCCTGTAGGAGAAGGCGCCGGATACATCCCCGAATCGCAAGCCGCGGAGACGAGTTGTGCCGTTAGGCGACGAGGGCCGCCCAAGCGGCTACAACTGCAACCTGCCGTGTGGCCTGCCGCCAGTCCCGTGCAAGCCTGGCGACAGGCGCTTCACGAGCCAGAGACATGGCTCCCCTAGCCTGCGAGCCCTCCTGCAGTCCCCGCCATGTCCGATCGTCGTTTCTTTACCCGCCCCGCCGTCGAGGCCGCCTTCAATCGCTGGGATTGGGCGCTGCTGCCCCTCGTGCTGGCGGTGCTGGTGCTGCTGGCCATGGCCGCGGCGGCGATGGCGCGGCCCTTTCACGTTGGCGAGGCACTGCCGCTGAGCCTGGACGTCGCCTGGCTGCCCTATTACCTGCTGCGCACGACGCTGCGCATGTTCCTGGCGCTGGCCGCCTCGGTGGTGTTCGCCTGCGTGTTCGCCGTGCTGGCGGCCAAGGTGCGCGCCGCCGAGAAGGTGCTGGTGCCGCTGCTGGACATCCTGCAGTCCATCCCCATCCTGGGTTTCCAGGCGATTGCCGTCGCGCCCTTCATCGCGCTGTTCCCGGGCAATCTGCTCGGCGTCGAGCTGGCCGCGCTGTTCGCCATCTTCACGTCGCAGGCCTGGAACATGGCCTTCAGCCTCTACCAGTCGCTGCGCACCGTGCCGGGCGAGCTGCAGGAGGCGGCGCGCATCTTCCAGCTGTCGGGCTGGCAGCGCTTCTGGCGGCTGGAGCTGCCGTTTGCGATGCCCAATCTGCTGTGGAACATGATGATGAGCATGTCCGGCGGCTGGTTCTTCGTCGTCGCGTCCGAGGCCATCTCCGTGGCCGGCCAGGACATCAAGCTACCCGGCGTGGGCTCCTACATCGCCGTGGCCATCGAGGCGCGCGACCTCGGCGCCATCGCCTGGGCCATCCTGGGCATGCTGGTCGGCATCCTGCTGTACGACCAGCTGTTCTTCCGGCCACTGCTGGCCTGGGCCGACCGCTTCCGCTTCGAGGAAGGCAGCAGCGAGCAGGCGCCGCAGTCCTGGCTGCTGACCTGGCTGCGCCGCACCCAGCTGCTGCAGCGCCTGGGCGAGTGGCCAGGGCGCTGGATCACGGCCAGCTTCGCGCCGCTGAAGAAGAGCTACGACGGCCGCTCCATCCGCGCCCGACCTCAAGCCCCCAACCCGCTGTGGACGCGCGCCTGGGATGCGCTGCTGGCCGCGGCCGTGCTGTTCGCCGTCTGGCGCCTGGTCAGCTTCATTCACACCGAGGTCGGCTGGGGCGAGGCGGCGCATGTGTTCAAGCTGGGCCTGTACACGCTGGCGCGCGTGCTGGTGCTGATCGCCGTGGCCTCGCTGATCTGGGTGCCCATCGGCGTGTGGATTGGCCTGAACCCGCGCATTGCCGGCCGCGTGCAGGCGGCGGCCCAGTTCCTCGCCGCCTTCCCGTCCAACCTCGTCTTCCCGGTCGCCGTCCTCGTCATCGTCAAGTACAAGCTCGACCCCGACCTCTGGCTGTCGCCGCTGATCATCCTGGGCACGCAGTGGTATCTGCTCTTCAACGTCGTGGCCGGCGCGTCGACCATCCCGACCGAGCTGCGCATGGCCGCCAAGAACCTCGGGCTGAAGGGCTGGCTGGCCTGGCGGCGCTATCTGCTGCCGGCCATCTTCCCGAGCTTTGTCACCGGCGCCATCACGGCCAGCGGCGGGTCGTGGAATGCCAGCATCGTGGCCGAGTACGTGAGCTGGGGCGACACGCATCTGCAGGCCCAGGGCCTGGGCAGCTATATCCAGCAGATGACGACGGCGGGCGACTTTCCGCGCATTGCCTTGGGCATCGGCGTCATGTGCGTCTTCGTCATGGCGATGAACCACTGGGTCTGGCGGCGCCTGTACGCAATAGCTGAAGAAAGGATGCACTTCTGATGACCACGCTGATCGAACTGAAGGGCGTCGCCAAAGGCTTCAAGTCCAACGACGGCAGCCTGCGCTCGGTGCTGGAGGGCGTGGACTTCCGGCTCGACAAGGGCGAGATCGTTGCGCTGCTGGGCCAGAGCGGCTCGGGCAAGAGCACGCTGTTGCGCATCATGGCGGGCCTGATCCCGGCCGACACCGGTGACGTTCACTACGGCGGCCAACCGCTGTTCGGGCCGGCGGCCGGCATCGCGATGGTGTTCCAGAGCTTCGCGCTGTTCCCCTGGCTGACCGTGCAGCAGAACG
Source organism: Roseateles sp. P1_C1_2 (assembly GCF_056406535.1). Lineage (NCBI taxonomy): Bacteria > Pseudomonadati > Pseudomonadota > Betaproteobacteria > Burkholderiales > Sphaerotilaceae > Roseateles > Roseateles sp. P1_C1_2. The sequence continues at coordinate 62,892 of NZ_JBFUAB010000029.1, read as the reverse complement.
TCGAGCTGGGCCTGGAGGCCGCCGGCGTGCCGGCAGTGGAACGCGCCCGCCGTGCGAACGATGCCATCGAGCTGATCGGCCTGGCCGGTTTCGAGGGCGCGCTGCCGCGCGAGCTGTCGGGCGGCATGCGCCAGCGCGTCGGCATGGCGCGGGCCCTGGTCATGCAGCCGGCGGTGCTGCTGATGGACGAGGCCTTCTCGGCGCTGGACGTGCTGACCGGCGAGCGGTTGCGCAACGAGATCCTGGCGCTGTGGGACGGCGGCCAGATGCCCACCCAGGCCATGCTCGTCGTGTCGCACAACATCGAGGAGGCCGTCATGATGGCCGACCGCGTGCTGATCTTCGCCAGCAATCCGGGCCGCGTGCGCGCCGAGCTGCCCATCACGCTGCCGCGCCCGCGCCGCGCCGACAGCCCCGAGGTGCGCCTGCTCATCGACGAGGTCTATCGGCTGATGACGAGCGCCACTCACGTGGCCGGCACCGTCGAGGAGGCGCCCCGGCCGCATCTCAGCGACCGCCTGCCCGATGCCGACGTCGGCCGCATGGAAAGCCTGCTGGAGCTGCTGGCCGACGAACGCTTCAATGGCCGCGCCGACCTGCCCCAACTGGCCGAGGAGAGCGAACTCACCGACGAGGCCATGCTGCCGCTGGCCGACGCCCTGCACCGCCTGGGCCTGGCCGAGCTCAGCGGCGGCGATCTCATCGTCACGCCGCTGGGCCAGCGTTATGTCGAGGGCGGCCACGAGTTCCGCCGCGAGATCTTCGGCCAGCAGCTGCTGGCCCACGTGCCGCTGGCCACCTTCATCCGCGCCAGCCTCGAGCAGGAGGCCCACGGCGAGCTGAAGGAGGAGCCATTCCTGAAGCTGCTGATGGACAGCATGGACGCCGCCGAGGCCGAGCGCGTGTTGCGCGTGGCCATCGAGTGGGCGCGCTATGGCGAGGTCTTCGAGTACGACTTCCACACCGGCTTGATTCACCTGCCGGAGTCGGACGAGCCCGCCTGAGGCCGCAGCGTCAGCGCGGGGCCTTGGGTTCGCGCGCGTAGCTCTGCGTCAGCGCCTCCCAGGCGTGGCCGTCGGGCTCGCGCCAGTAGACGATGCGCCCGCCCACCGAGGTGTTGACCTGGAAGTCGTCCGGGCCGATCGGCGTGCTGCGCCAGGCGATGCCCAGGGCCTGCAGCCGCGCCAGCAGCGCATCGAACTCCGCCTCGCTGACGCGAAACGCGTAGTGCTGCAGCGGCACCACCGCGCCGGCCTCGACCTGATCGAAGTCCACCGTCAGCTGATCCGACACATAGACGGCACTGAAGGGGCCGACGGCCGCCTGCGCCGACCAGGGCACGTCGAGGATGGCGGCCAGGCGCTCGGCGGCGGCGCGGCGGTCGCGGGCAGGGATCAGCAGGTGGTCGAGAACGGCGGGCATGGCGAATCTCCTCAAGCCGAGGCGCACTTGGAGACGGTGTCCCAGGTGCGCGTGGTGATGTTCTTGCCGAAGGTCTTCTCCAGCAGGTGCATGAAGACCGGGCCCTTGGCCTCGGGCACATAGCTGCACAGCACCTCGCCGCCGTCCACGGCCAGGATGCGTGCCTCGCCGCACAGCGCCGGCAGCGCGACCGGGCTGGCCGCCAGCGGCTCCGGCAGGAAGGTGATGACGCGCTTGGAGCCGGGCGGCAGCTTGAAGCGGGCAAAGGGCTCGGCAGCCAGCAGCTGCTGCAGATAGGCCGTGGAGCGCACGAAGGTCGTGAAGCTGTGGCCCTGGCCGTCCAGCATGGCTTTCTCGGCGCGCTTTTGCAGCGCCGCCAACGAGGCCGAGCGGGCCGTGGAGAACACGACATTGCCGCTGCTCAGCAGCGTCTTCACGTCGGTGAAGCCGGCGGCCTCGAAGCAGCGCTTGAGTTCCGGCATCTTGGCGTTCATCGGGCTGACGCCACGCAGCAAGGCGACATAACGGGGCATGGGGACGGAGTATGGCTTGCGGCCGACCCTAGCTGCGGCTGCCCCGAATTGCGGGTGGCCGCAGCTAGCGGGCTCGGGCGAGTCCGCATGCAATGGCCAAGCGACTGAAAACACCCCTTCCGAGGAGCTCCCAATGACCACCATCCAGACGGCCAGCACCACGTCGCTGACCGCCACCTCCGCTCTGCCGAGCACCAACCCGACCCACGCCAGCACCTCGATGCAAGGCGGCCAGGCCGTGTTCGAGAACGACAACTACCGCATCACCGCCGGTGACAACAACACCGTCAACATCTTCAACAAGAAGACCGGCGAGAACTACAACATCTGGGGCGACCCGCACGTCAACATCGACGGCCAGCACGCCTTCGACTTCTGGGGCACCACGACCTTCGCGCTCGAGGACGGCACCAAGGTCACCATCGAAACCACGCCCTGGAATGCCGGCAACGGCATGACCCTCGCCAGCAAGGTCGCCATCACGAACGGCGACTACGGTGTCGAGATCAGCGGCGTGGATACCAACACCGTCGGCGACCTCAAGATCAACGAGGCCGCCGGCTGGGGCAGCACGCTGGACTGGGTGCATGACGACGGCAATGTGCTTCAGGAAAACCCGGCCGGCAAAGGCTTCCTGGCCGTGGACGGCAACGGCACCATCCAGAAGGTCGACCAGAACTACATCAACAAGACCGACCTGGTGAAGAACCCCGGCCTGGACCCGAGCACTCAGCAGCAGGCCGGCAACTTCCTGCAGCAGGTTTTCAGCGCCTTCTCGGGCCTGCTGTCGGCCTCGCTGAGCGGCGCCTTCCTGCATGCCCTGGGCAACCACGGCGGCGAGAACCGGGATCACGCCTCGCGCGATGCTCACCGGTTCTCGCTGACGGTGGCGCGCCTGGAGTTCTGACGGGAGGCCGCCATGCTTGCTGCCGTTGATTCAGTCTCGGGCGCGCGGCCAACGCCGCCCGCCAGCAATCCCGCCGCGGACGTCGTTGCCCGCGCCACCGACCCGCGCAGCGGCGTCGTCGACACCCAGCGCCTCGCGCACTGGGTGGTGGACGCGCGCCGCAGCGACCCGCAGAGCGCCGAGGCGGCCCATGCCGCCATCGAGCAGCACTTGCTGGCGTCGGGCCACCCGGGCGACGTCGCCCACTACCACCAGGACCTGCTGCAGGCCGCTCGCGAGCAGCCGGCCCAGCCCTTCAGCCTCGTGCCCGACCATGCGCCCGGTGGCCTCTGGGCCGCCGGCCAGACCTGGGCGCGGCAGGGCAGCCAGCTGTTGACCGACAACCCCATCCTGGTCAAGCGCTGGGAAGCGACCACCAGCGCGTGGACGGGCAAGGGCGGCTTCACGCGCGGGCTGACCGAGCTGCTGAACGCCAACGGCATCGACGTGGCCCATACCGTGCACCCGTCGCCGCCCGGCTCGCTGACGAGCAGCTCGGGCGTGCGCTCGGCCGTGGCCAACAACACCAACGGCGCCCTGGCGCGCGACGCCATCGCCGACCGCTTCCGCGCGGCCGGCGTGCCGGCGCGCACCGAGGTGCCGGTGCTGGGCGGCGCGCGCCGCGTGGACGTGGTGGCCGAGCCGACCGCCACCGACCCGCGCATGCGCCAGCGCATCGAGGTGGAGTCCAAGGTCGGCCGCACCGGCCTGGACAGCGAGATCCGCGGCCAGGTGGCGCGCGATGCCGAGGCGCTGGGCGCCAACCGCATGCTGCGCGGCTCCGGCCGCGTGCTCGAAGGCGTGGGCAAGGTGGCGCGGCCGGTCGGCCTCGTGCTGGACGCCATCTCGCTGGGCCAGGCCTACCAGGCCGACGGCGGCCGCATTGGCGAGAACACCGGGCGCACGGCGTCCGGCATCACCGGCGGCGCGCTGGGCGGCTGGGGCGGGGCAGCGGCGGGGGCCGCCATCGGCACGGCCATCTTCCCGGGTGTCGGCACCGTGGTGGGCGGCATCATCGGTGGCATCGGCGGCGCCCTCGCCGGCGATGCGGCCGGGCGCGGCGTCTTCGATACGGTAAAAGGCTGGTTCTAAGCTTTCGGCCTGTTCCTGATGGGCGGCCGCAAGAGGCCGCCCATCTTCGTTTGCGCGAGTGACCATGCTGAACCTGATCCAGCGCTGGCTTGCCGGCGACCAAGCAGCCCCCTGGGACCTGAGCGACTACCCCGCCTGGGAGCTGCCGCATACGGGCTCCGGCCGCGCGTTGAGCGAAAGCCAGGCCCAGGCCAACCTGGACTGGTTCGAGGCCACGCTGGGCGAGCGCCAGCGGCAGCTGCGCGACTGGCTGGTCGCCCACCAGGGCCCCGACCCGCAGGCCCTGCACGGCACCGCCTACGCCAAGGCCTTGAACACCTGGGCCAAGGCCCACTGGCCGCAGCTGCCGGCCTTCAGCCGCCTGCCCCGGCACAAGCCCTGGCCGGACTGCACTCGCAGCGGCCCCTTCATCGTCAACAGCCTGCTGGGCGACCTGGGCACCAGCCTGGGCGAGGCCATCCGCCACGGCAACCCCGACTGGCACTGGGGACTGAACCTGGACGCCACCGATCTCGCCGACGACATGGCCACGGCACGCCGCGTCGTGCTGCTGGCCGATCTCAAGCACCCGACGCCCGAGACCCGCGAGGCCGTGCTGGACCCCGAGGCCCTGCTCTTCGCCGCCCACCGCTTCCCGGACTCGGTGGACTTCGTTCACCTCGACCCCTGGACCACGATGGTCGCCGACGCGATCGCCGGCGGCTACCACGCCAACTGAGCGTCGTGCCCGACCTGGACCTGCAGGCCCTGCCGCCCGAACTGCAAGCCGCGCTGCAACGCGCCTGGCCGGGCTGCCCCGAGGCCCAGCGGCGCGCACTGCTGGCACCCGCCCGCCTGGACGCAGCCCCGATCTGGCCCGACCAGCTCTGGCCGTGGCGGCCCGCCGCGCGCTGGTGGCGGCCCGGCTGGGCACGCGAGCGCCGCCAGCGGGACAAAGCCTTCTTCGCCGCGCACCTGGGCGATGCCCGCGGCGAGCCCCAGGGGCATGACGGTCCGTCCTATCCCCAGAATCTCTTCGACCCCGAACGGCCCTTCTTGGCCACGCCCTGGACCCAGGCCCGGGTGCTGCTGCGCAGCCCGGCGCCCGAGGTCTTCAGCGACGCGGATTTCTGGATCTTCACGCAGCAGCTGTTTGGCGGCGATGCCGACGAGGCCCGCCGCGAGATGCTGTCCTGGGCCCGCGGCATGCAGGCCGACGGCGCCCTGCGCGGCGCCCGCCGATCGAACTGGCTGGCTGACGCGCATTGGCGGCTGCACATGTCCGCAACCGGCATGTTCACCTGAGGCGGCGCCTGCGGCCAACCCTAGCTGCGGCTGCCCCGAATTGCGGGCAGCCGCAGCTGGCGCGAGGCGCGCGTTGCGTCTGAAATGGGCGTCAACCCGCCGGCGTCGGCGGTGAAGGACATCCCCATGAGCGCAGTGCAGAACTATCGCGTCCAGAGCGGCGACACCGTCACCGGCATCGCCCAACGCCACGGCGTGTCGGCCGAGGCCCTGATGCGCGCCAATCACATGGACGCGGCCCAGGCCGACGGCCGCATGGGCCGCGGTGCCCACGACCCCGACCGGCTGCAGGTCGGCCAGCAGCTCGTCATTCCCGTTGCCACGCCGGGCCTGGAGCGCGAGCACCAGGTCGTCGCCGGCGAAACCCTGGCCGGCATCGCCGACCGCTGGGGCGTCAGCGTGAAGGAGCTGCTGGCCGCCAACCCGCAGTTCAACGCCGGCAAGCTCGGCGCCCATGCCGGCCACGGCCGTGGCCAGGACCCCGACCTGCTGCATATCGGCGACTTGATCCACCGTCCCAAGCCGGCGCCGCAGGGGACGGGTGAATCCGCCGTGCGATTCGGCGTGCGCCTTGAAGCGGACCGGGCGACCCAGGAGGCGGCAGCTCCCATTGCCGGGCATCGCCAGGCCTGGCTCGATCTGCAGCAGTTCACCAACCCGGCCCTGGCGTCCAACGCCGCCGCGGCCATCGTCATCGGCACCGCCGAGGGCACACGCCGGCCGGATGGCGGCTTCACGGCAGCCTATGGCGGCCACACCGACCCGGGCAATGCGGCCCACAACCGAGGCTCCTTCTCCTACCAGCACGCAGCCTCCAGCCCCGCCGACGCGGACCGGCGCCAGCTGCAGACCCTGCGCGACCATCTCCCCGCCTACGAAGCCGCCGCACGCCGCGCCGGACTCGACCCCGCCGACGCCCGCCTCGCCTCGGCCTATCTGGACCTGTTCAACCAGTCGCCCAGCGCGGCCGGGCGCTTCGTCGGCCAACTCGAGACGCTGCGCGGCCAGCCCCTGGACGTGGCCCATATCGCCAACCTGCGGTTTCGCAGCTTCGTCAACGCTTCGACCGGCCAGCGATTTCGCCTGGACAGCGGCGGCCTGGCCGGCAGCGGCTTCGCCAACATCGCGCAGCGCCAGCAGCACGGCCGCGCACCCACGGAGGCCCAGGTGCAAGCCGTCATCCGCGCCGATCAGCTGCGCCGCACGAATGCCGTCGAAGGCGCGCTGCAGCGCCAGGGCTTGCTGGCGCAGGCGCCTGCTGCCGTGGCCGCTGCGTCCGCAGCGACCGGCGGCGTGCCGCGCCATCTGCAGATCGCCCGCGGCGAGCTCGGCACCCACGAGATCCGCGGCGGCCGCGACAACCCGCGCGTCATCGAATACCACCAGGCCACCAGCCTCAAGGCCGGGAACGACGAGACCTCCTGGTGCTCGTCCTTCGTCAACTGGACGATGCAGCAGGCCGGCGTGCGCGGCACGAACAGCGCCGCGGCGCGCAGCTGGCTGAGTTGGGGCCAGGCCGTGCCCAAGGATGCGGCGCATGTGAAGCCGGGCGACGTCATCGTCTTCCCGCGCGGCAACAACCCTGCCCAGGGCCATGTGGCCATCGTGTCGGAGGTGCTGGACAACGGCCTGGTGCGCGTCGTCGGCGGCAACCAGGGCGTGCGCGGCGAGAACTATGACGGCGTGACCTATTCAGATCGTTCGCTCTCGTCCGCCATCGGCGTGCGTCGCGCACCTTGAAATGCCCGACCCCTGGGCGATGATGCCGGCCATGCGTCTCGCCTTCCTCGCACTGGTGTTCCCGCTCGCAGCACAGGCGTTGCCAGCGCCGCCCACGCAGCTCGTCTGCACCCCCGACGGCATCCATCGCTTCCGCCTCAGCCGCGACGCCGTGGGCGCTCCTTTGCAGGTCAGCTTCAGCATCGCCGCAGGCGCGCGTGAATGCGACTTTTCCAGCGCCGCCGCGCCGACCGCACAGGCAGACGGCACCTGGCGCTTCGAGTGGAAGGACGAGACCCTGGGCCAGCAGCAGCGCGTGAACGTGAAGCGCGCCGGCAGCGAGGGCTACACCCTTGCCTTCGAACCGGCCGCTTGCGGCGCGCTGAAGATCCCGGCCACGGCAACCCTCACGCCCACCGCCAAGGGCTGCACCACGTCGGTGGACCGCGACGGTGCCTTCGCGCAGTTCTGGCGCCAGCTGCGCGATGCGCTGGCCCGCGGCGACGGCGAGCTGCTGCAACAGCTGTCGCTGCCGCAACTGGAGTTCGTTGAGGGGCCCGACATCGTCAAGGCGCCTGCGTCGGTCATGCGCCGCGCGGCGCGTTGCCTGCCGCGCATCACGGCGACGACGCAGCGCCTGGAGATCCGCGACATGATCGCCGGCGACACGCCGCCACGCCTGGACATGCCGCCGCTGTCGCGCAAGGGCGAGGCGCGCATCGACTTTGCCGGCGCGATGGACCTGAAATGGACGCCGCAGGGTTGGCGCATGGCCGGCTTCAACGCCAGCCGCGACGTCTTTTCCAGCTGTCCCGAACGCTAGCGCGCAACCAGCCCCTGGCGGCCGATCTGGATGCGCTCCACCGGCAGCCCCAGCGCCACTTCCAGGTTGGCCTTGGCGGCATTGCGGAAATTGATCTCCTCGTTGGCGTTGGGCTGGCGGTTGAGGTGCTCGCGGTAAACGACCATGAAGGTGCCCACCATGGCGAGCTGCTCGAACATCGAGCGCCTGGCCGCCGGGCTGCTCTGCGTGAAGGCGGGGTTGCGCGCCAGCATGCCCTGCATCTGCAGGATCAGTGACTTGAAGTCCTCGTCCGGCACCTGCTGCTGCATGAAGGCGCTGTAGTTGCCGGCGATGAAGGCGGCCACGCCGGCGGCGACGTCGTTGGGCGTCAGGCCGAGCTGGGTTTCCAGCTTCTGCCAGAACACGAAGGATTCCTCGTAGGCCTTGGTCATCGCGCCACGGTGCTGGGCTGGGAAGCGCTGCGCCAGCTCGGTGGCGGACTGGCGGACCTGGGCCGGCCCGTTGACGACGATGGGCGCATTGAGGGCAGCGAGGGCACTGGCCGAGGTGACCGCCGGCGCGGGGCTGAAGGCGGGCGCGCCCGGGGTCGCGGCGGGCTTGCCCAGCATGCCGCGCATCTGGTCGGCCAGGCTGAGCGAAGGCGCGACCTGGGCCAGCGCCGGAGCGGCGACGCAGGCGAGCGCAAGGACGACGGTGCGGGAAAGTTGCATCACTTGAATCTCCTGAAGTTCATTTGTCGAGGCTGAGGCTGCCGCTGCCCACATAGACGGTCTTGTTGTCGTCGTGCACCGGGAAGCTGAGCAGACGCTCCTGGTGGCCGTCGTCGTAGTCCAGCAGCAGCACATGGCCGCTGAGCTGGTAGCGGCCGCGGCGGCTGGCGCCGTCGTCCTGCTTGCGCGAGCTGACCGCGCCAGCCGTACCGAAGGGCGTGCCCACCGCGCCGCCGCCGGTGCTGCTGCTGCCTTTGCCGTCGCCATACGACGATGCGGCGATGTTGGTGTTGTTCAGCGTGGCGGCCAGCGTGCCCGAGCCGGAAAACGAGCTGTGGCTGCGCTCGAAGCGGCCGTCGCGCGTGAAGCGGATGGTGCGCGTGGCCGAGGTGCCGCCCAGCACCAGGCTGCCGCTGAAGCTGCCGCGGCTGAAACTGCCCTCCAGCCGCGTGTCCTTGGGCCAGGGCCTGACGGCGTGATGCTTCTCGGCCTTCCAGTCGCCGGCGGGGCGGCCGTTGTCGTCCTGGGCCTGCATCTCATAGCCCTTGCCGTTGGCGCGCCAGCGACCCCAGCGCTGCGGCTCGAGCTGGCGCGACGCGGCGACGTTGAGCTGGTCGGGCGGCATCTCGGTGCGGCGGTAGACCGTGCCGTCGCGCAGCAGGAAGCGCACGTCTTCGTCCCAGTGCGTGYCGTTGTTGAAGTTGCTCTCGCCATGGATGACGACAGCCGCCAGGTCCTTCTCGGGCAAGCCCTGCCCAGGCGCCTTCAGCACCCGCTGCAGCAGGACCTCCTTGCGCTCCAGCGGCACCTGCGGCAGCGGCGAGGGTGTCAGGCCCGAGGGGTCGCTGACCACGGCGGCAGCCGACAGCTTGACGTAGCCGCCGCTCAAGGAGGTGACCAGGCCGCGCATGACGACCTCGCGGCCGACCCAGGGTTCGGCATCGATGCCCAGGTTGATGCTCAGCGGGGCGCGCCGGTCGCCCTGCTCCTGGGCGAGCTGGAAGCGGTCCCTCTCCGTCCCCCAGCGCTCGACGCGGCCCTTGATGTAGATCTGGCCCAGCGCACGCTCGGCGGCCTCATCGGAGATGGCGCTCCAGGTGTGCTTCTGCTGCGCCGCCAGCGCTGGCATCTGGCTGGGCAGGAAGAACTGGCCCCGCACGGCACCCGGCGCGACGGCGGGCATCTCCGGGGCCGACACCATCTTGGCCTTGACCAGCGCCATGGCCGCGGCACGCGCCTGCGGAAACTGCGCCGACGCATCCATGGCCGGGCCCTGCCAGTCGTTGATGAGGCCGGCGCAGACCCTGTCGGGCGCCGGGTCGCCCAGCACGCGGCGGCGCATGGGCTCGGTGATGGTCGTCCACGGCGGCACGCTGCTGCCCTGGCGCCGCTTCAGCTCCATCACCACCATGCGCAGCGGTGCGAGCTGGTGCTTGTCGCGCCAGGCCACCCAGGCCGCGCGCATCTGCGGCGTGGACGGCGCGCCGACGTCGTCGCAGGCCTCGAGCGCAGCCTCGGACATCACGTCCAGGCTGACCGCATTGACGAGTTCGGTCAGGGCGGCGGCGTTGGCCGCCAGGTCAGTCTGCGACGTGGCGGCCAGCGCCAGGCCGGCGCTGCAGGCGGCCGCCATGAGGGCGAGATATCCGGCCATCATTGCCAGACCGGCTGGCGCGCACCGTTCCTCAGGGCGTCCAGCCCACCAGCCGGCAGCCCAGGGGCGTCGCGGCAGCACCGTTGCGATCGTTGACGCGGAACGCGCCGCTGCCCGATGTGCCATTCAGTCCTTGCACCTTGCGCAGATCCGGCGTCGTGTACCAGAGCTGGCAGGTGCCGGAACACACCGTACCCGTGCAGGCGCGGCTCGAATCGGTGTCGTAGGCGACATAGCGCCCGTCGGGTGACCACTGCGCTTCAAAGCTCCGCTTCGAATCCGTCAGCTGCTCGAGCGCAGAGCCGTCGATGTTCGCGATCCAGAGATCGCTTTCCCCGGTGGCGCTGATGCGCGGCAGGCGCACGACGAACTGCTTGCCCGAGGGGCTGACCCAGATCGGCCCCATGCGCCGGTCGGCCGGCAGCTGGAACTGCCCCACCGTCACCTCGTCGCTGGAATCCACGCTGCCGACCCGGATGGTGCCGGCCTCGGGGTTCACAAGCAGGAACTTGCCATCCGGCATCCAGGCAAACCAATCCTGTGCCGCAATCTGGTGGCGTGCGCGCCGGGTGTCGAGATCCAGGATGAATTCGCTGAAGGCGGACACCGAGTCCGTTCCCAGCATCACCTTGACCAGCTTCTTGTCGGTCGGCGATGGCAGCGCGCCGCGCAGGTAGCCATCGGCGCGCAGTGCGTACAGCGTGTTGCCGCTGCTCCGCTCGACCACCGACAGATCGGTGTAGCCCCCCGCGACATTCCATTCCGTCGTCACGAATTGGCGACCGTCGGACCATGGCGTCAGGGCCAGCTTCTTGTTGGTGACGTGGATCGGCGCCTGTCCATCCAGCGAGGCCATCTGCATGCCGTCCCAGGAATCCAGTGCGTAGTTGTCATGCCATAGCCAGCCGGACGGGTGCACCGGATCGGGAGGAGGCACCTGCGGCGTGCCCGGCGTGGACGGCGTTGTGTCACTGGGGCCACCGCCGCCACCACCACAGGCAGCCAGGCTGGCCGCCAGGCAGATCGCCAGGCCCGCTTGCCAGGCCCGCTTCATCAACAACCGGGGCGACCGAGAGAAGAGCTGGATATTCATGTTCAACGGAATGGATGGATGCGCGGGACGCGCGTTGATGCAACGGCGGCGGGATCGCCGCCCATGACTACTTGATCCACGCGGCCACTTTTCCGCATGGCAGCGAGTTGGGGGCCTGCTGGCTGCCGTAGAACACCTGCCTGAGCGCGGGATGCGGCACGCCGGGAACGATGCCCGCGGCATCGCGGACGCTGCCGGGCGCTATCCAGTAGGAGCATTGGCCGCGGAAGCTCGTGTTGATGGAGGACACATTGCTGCGCTGAAGCAGGAAATGCTTGCCGTCCGGAGCCCAGGTCACGAAGGAAACAAAGCCGTCGTTCGTGATCCTCTGCAGACCGGCGCCACGCAAGTCCGTCATCCACAGGTCGACCCTGCGCGTGCGGACATCCACGGTGGAGAGCACCAGCTCATCGCCGGTGGGGGACAGGGACGCCATGCCGAAGATGACGCCGGGCAGCGGCGGGGGGATCGCTCCTGTCGTCTGCCATTCGATACGCTCGTTGGCGCCCTGGAGATTGCCGCGCCAGGTCGACAGCTCGCCGGTGTGCGCGTGAAGGCGCCTGATCGAACCATCCGGCATCCACCAGTGGAGGTATTTGCCCACCTGGCCCTTGTAGCTGGCCAGGACGCGCTGCTCCTGGGACAGGTCCACGACGGCGAAGAGGCCGGTGTCGCCGGCGGTGTCGAGGAAGACGAAGGAAAACACGCCGGCAGCGGTGGGTGACGGCTGGGCTTCCGAGACCCTGGGGACGCTCCTGGCAAGGTATTCGACCTGCCCGGTGGCCGATGAGTACACCGTGAAGGCGTCCTGCTTGAAGCCGATGTTCCGGATCTTGAAGTAGTGGCTGTTGCCGCCGTAGAAGCGCGCGTCGCCGGCATTCCTGTCGGCGTGGACGGTCAGGCGTTCGGGGTTGTCCAGGTTCACGACCTGGGGCAGTTCGCTGTCGGGCAGGGTGATCAACAGGCTGCCCAGCCTTGCCGCCGCGGCGTCGCCGGCGCATCCGAGCTGGGCGACCAATGCCAGCCCCACGCACACCAGCATCCCTGGCCGACGGCGCGGTCCTGGAGGGGGGAGAAGGGCGGTTAGCAAGATCGACACGTCGGGGCGCTGCGTTTGATGGGCAAAAAGCCGCGCTGGCATTTCCAGCGCGGCTTCCCGGGAACGCAGCAGGTTTACTGCTTGCGGGCCATCGAGGACATCGATTCGCCGATCGACTTGATGGCGGTCGAGAACACGTTGTTCAGCATGTTGTATTCCTGGCTGGTGGCCTGGAATTCGGTCATCTTCATGTTGAATTCCTGAGCCTGGTCTTGCTTCTTGGACTGCAGCTGGCCGAGTTCCTCGCCCTTCTTGCCCTGCATCTGGGCCGTCGTTTCAGCACCCGAGCCGGCCAGGCTGCTGATCTCGTCGGACAGCTTGACCATTTCCTTGGCCTTGTCGCCCAGGGCCTTGCCCATGGCTTCGGCGATCGCCTGGATCCAGCCCTTGGCGGACGTCTTGCCAGCGGTGCCCTTCTTGCCGATCGCATCGGACATCAGGCCCGTCAGCGTGTCGGTGAGGTTCTGCTCGAAGCGGTTGATCGCGCCGCCGAAACGGTCATGGGCGATCTGCTGCGCTTCGTGGCTCGGGCTGCCGTTGCCGATGCCGCCGAGCACTTCGCCGGCCCGCGCCTTGACCTCGTCGCCCAGGAACTTGGGCATGCCGTGTTCCTTGACCATGTTGTCGACGGCGCCGTTGAAGGCGTTGCCGACGGCTTGCTGCAGCATGCCGCCGATGGCCTGGCCGATCATGGCGCCGATCGGGCCACCGAAGATGCCGCCGACGATGCCGCCCAGGGCACCCAGGATGCCACCCGAGCCACCGCCGCCGAAAATGCTGCTAACTGCTGATCCCATGTCGATCTCCAAAAATGTGAGGGGTTTGCGGCAAACCCTGCCGCAGTGATTGATTGAATTTGCGAGGCATCTGGATCAGGTGGCGACTGAAAAACACCGGATCCGCTGCGTGTCTTGTCGCTAAGGTTTCGAACCAAACTCTGCGGCGCTGACAGGTTTCATTAAACGGGGTCCTGCTTGGGCTGCCTATATGCGGCTGCTCCTATTTCTGCGCCCGGCGCGCTAGGGTTGGCCGCAGTCGCGCCGTCCAGCTGGCGCAGCAGCGCGCACAGGGCCGGCAGGTCCAGGCCCAGTTGCCCACGCAGGCTGTTGCGGGCCATCCAGGTGGCCGATGCCTGTTGCGCCGTGCCCTGGCGGCTGGCCTGCACCGTCCATTCGCCTAACGCCACGGTCAGTACGGCGAAACGCTCGAAGGCATCCTGGCGCTGCAGCAGGGATGCGTCCTCCCAGGGCAGCTCATCGATGACCCAGGCCTTGACCCATTGCGTGATGGACAGCCAGCGCTGCGGCGTCAGCGCCTCGTGATCGAAGGCCTGGCGGCAGGCGCCCAGATAGGCGGCCAGGGCCACGCCCAGGTCGTCCTCGGCGCGACCCGCGGCCAGCTGGTTGCGGTAGTGCTGCAGGCAGCGCGCCACCAGGCCGGCCTGGCTGGCCAGGCCCAGCATCTCGTTCAACGCGGCCGCTGCCGCAACGGGCTCGGCAACGCGCGAAGGCAGGCGCCAGCGCGTGGCATTGGCGTCGCGTTCAGCAGCGTCGTCGGCCAGCGGGGCGTGCGCAAACCGCGACTGCTCCAGGGCCTGCGCCAGACGACGGCCGAGGGCGGATTGCCAGGGGTTGGGTGAGGCGGAAGTGGTCATGGCGTGGCGAGGGTTGAAGTGCCGCCGGCGCGCCGGACCTGGCGCAGGCGTTCGCGGCGGCTGAGGGTCTGGACGGCCGACCAGGTCGTCGCATCCAGGGCGTGGAAATCCGAGGGCTGGCCCTCGTAGAGCGCGCGGCTGCGCGGCGTGAAGCCCAGGGCCTCCAGGCAGACGCGCGCGCCGCGGTTGTCGGGGTGGCAAACGCCCCAGACCGTGGGCAGCGCCAGCGTCTCGAAGGCATGGCGCAGCAGCACCTCGCCGCCGCCGAGGCTGAGGCCACTGCCCCAGTGCTCGGGCCGCAGGCGGCTGCCGAGTTCGACGTCGCCAGGCCGCACGTCGACACCGGGACTAGCCTGCAGGGGCATGAGGCTGAACCAGCCGGCGAAGCTCTCCGTCCGCCCCGTCGGCACGGCGCAGCGCCAGATGCCCAGGCCCGGGTGGCGGCGGTAGAAGCCGGTGAGGCAATCGGCAAAGGCTTCGGCCCAGCGCGCCTCGTGCAGGGGCTGCTCGTCGGGCAGCAGGGCGCGCACCCGCGGGTCGGCGTGCAGGCGCATGACGTCGGCGGCGTCGCCCGGGACGAATTCGCGCAGCAGCAGCTTGTCACTGCGGTGGGAAAACGGCGTCATGGCTGGCGCTCCGCCGTCGCGTCGGTAACCGGCCAGCGCGCCAGCACACTGATGCCCCCCGCCGTGACGCCCAGCATCCAGCGCTCGCCGGCATGGTCGAGCAGCACGACACGCTCGCGCGCACCTACCGGCAGGGCGCGCACGAAGCGCAGGGCCTGGCCATCGTCGGCCGGGCCGCGGCCCCCCAGGTTCTGCAGGCGCCGCCAGCCGCGGATCAGCACCCAGGCGAGCAGCAGCACGAAGGCCAGGGCGGCCACGGTGCTGGCGAGGTTGAGCATCAGGGCCTGCATGGCGTCAGTGGGCTCCAGCGGGCACGACGCGCGGGTCCACGTCGGGATGGCGCGTCAGGTCTTCACCGGGTGCCTGCCGCGCGCGCGGCGGCTCGGCGGGTGTCTCACCGCGCCGATGCGGGTCGGCGCGGGCGGCCTCCCACTTCAGCTGTTCGCGCACGCCCTCGGCCCAGACGATGACCTCGGCCAGCACGTCGAACAGATCGGGCGGAATGACCTCGCCCTCCTCGCAGCGCGCCAGCAGTTCGCGCGCCAACGGCACATTGCGCACGATGGGCACGCCGGCGTCCTCGGCGGCCTCGCGCATGGCGCGGGCGACATGGTCCTCGCCCTTGGCGCTGACGGTGGGCACCGGGCAGCGGCCCGGCTCGAAGTCGATGGCGATGGCCACATGCGTGGGGTTGACGACCAGCGCATTGGCGCCGCGCGCCGCGGCCTGCTGGTTGCGCTGGCTCCATTCGGCGTGGGCCTGCTTGCGCTGCTGCTTGAGCTGCGGGTCGCCCTCGCTGTCCTTCATCTCCTGCTTGATGTCGCGCATGCTCATGCGCAGCTTCTTGGTGAAGCGGTGACGCGTCCACACGGTGTCCAGGAAGGCCACGCCGGCGAACACGCCCACCGTCCACGCCAGCACCTTGACCGTGCCCTCCCAGACCAGGCCGCCGAAATGCTGGACCGGCCGGTCCGTGCCCGAGGCCAGCCGCATCGCGTCGGGCAGCAGCAGCCGCGCCACCGCCCAGCCGATGCCGAGCAGCAGCGCCGTCTTGAAGATGCCCTTGAGCAGCTCGACCAGGTTGTCCATGGAGAACATGCGCTTGATGCCCTCCGCCGGGTTGAGATGCTCGAGCTTGGGAGCGACCTTCTCGAAGGCGAGCACGGGCCCGGCCTGCAGGAACTCCACCAGGGTGCCCAGCACCGCCACCGGAATGACGAGCAGGGCCACCAGCAGCACCGTCAGCTCGACGCTTTGCCAGCCCAGCAGCACGGCGACATGGCCGAAGCCCTCCTCGCGCCAGCCCACCGACACGCGCGCGAACAGGCCCTCGCACAGGGCCGCGACGCGCTCGCAGGCCATGCGCAGGCACAGGGCGCCCATCACCAGCCAGACCAGCAGCGTCAGCGTGGTCGTCAGCTCCTTGCCCTTGGCGATGTCGCCCTTCTTGCGGGCGTCCAGCAGGCGCTTCTGTGTGGGTTGCTCGGTCTTGTCGCCGCTGTCGTCGGCCATGGGTCCATAACACCTATTTCTAGGGGGTGCAAACGGGGTTTGTGAAAACTTGTTTTCAGTGCCGAGGCCAGCCCTACTTCTAGGGGGCCATTCACCACGTCGTCCACAGGGTGGTTGGCATGGCGGGACCGAACGATGCCCGGTCTCGGATTGCGGCGGTGCAGCAGATGTTTCCACGCGTAAACGTGGGGGGCACTGGTCTACATACAAAGGAGCAATGTCTACGGGTCAGTCAGTTACGTCTGCTTGCAATGGTCAACAAGCAGGCAAGGCTTGCCCCCATAGTCCGCCCGGTTCAAAAAGCAGGGAAGACAAGTGTTCGGACTCCAACGGATCTGCCAGGTCATGGCGACCGGTGCGTTAGGCGCAGCCCCGCTGATGGGGGCTTTCGCCGCCGCGCCGAACTGCCCCTCTTCCTCTCCCTCCGCCGAAGCGCTGCTGGACAGCGCGCCGGCCGCGGGCGCCAGCGGCTTTGCGCTGACCGAGAGGCTGTGCCTGGCCACCCTGGTGAGGACTCGCACGGCGCTGGTCGATCCGCCCGAGCCTGAGGCCATGCCCGTCGAGGTGCTGCCTGCCACACCCGCGCCGCAGGCGCCGCCCGTCGCCGTGACCCGGCCCGCATCGTCCCGTGACGCCGCCGGCCAGGCCCGCATCCGGGCGCTGGCGCCGCTGATGGCCGAGGTGGCGCAGCGCCACGACATCGACCCGCTGCTGCTGCATGCCGTGGCCCACATCGAGTCGCGCCACCAGAGCCAGGCCATCTCCCCGGCCGGTGCGCGGGGCTTGATGCAGGTCATGCCCGCCACCGGCCGCGGCCTGGGGCTGGCCGAAGCGGAGCGCGAACTGCTGACACCGCAGGCCAACCTCGAGGCGTCGGCCAAGTACCTGAAGCAGCTGCAGACCCGCTTCGGCAACGACCTGCGCCTGGTGCTGGCCGCCTACAACGCCGGCGAAGGCGCGGTCGAGCGCCATGGCCGCCGCGTGCCGCCCTTTGCCGAGACCCAGGCCTATGTGCGCAATGTGATGGCCGTGTATGCCGAACTGCGGCGCCGCTTCGGGGTGCAGGCATGAGCAGCCGTCCCGACGGCCTCTCGGGCTACTTCGCCGCGGCCGACCAGCCGCGCGAGGGCCTGATCGCCCGCTTCAGCGACCTCTTCCTCGTCGCCGGCATCGTGGCCATCGTCGCGCTGATGGTGCTGCCGCTGCCGCTGTGGCTGATCGACATGCTGGTGGCCGTCAACATCGCCTCCGGGCTGGTGCTGATCCTGATCGCCGTCTACGTGACCGGGCCACTGGAGTTCTCGGTCTTCCCCAGCGTGCTCTTGATGACGACGCTGTTCCGGCTGGCACTGTCCATCGCCACCACGCGGCTGATCCTGCTGCATGCCGACGGCGGCCACATCATCGCGACCTTCGGCAAGCTGGTGGCCGGCGGCAACCTCGTGGTGGGCCTGGTGGTCTTCCTCATCATCACGGTGGTGCAGTTCATCGTCATCGCCAAGGGCGCCGAACGCGTGGCCGAGGTGGCGGCGCGCTTCTCGCTGGACGCCATGCCGGGCAAGCAGCTGTCCATCGATTCGGACCTGCGCTCCGGCCTCATCGACAAGGACGAGGCCAAGCGCCGCCGCCGCACGCTGGAGCTGGAAAGCAAGCTGCACGGCAGCCTCGACGGCGCGATGAAGTTCGTCAAGGGCGACGCCATCGCCGGCATCATCATCATCCTCATCAACCTGCTGGGTGGCCTGGCCATCGGCGTGCTGCAGCAGGACCTGAGCCTGGGCGACGCGGTGCACCGCTACTCCATCCTGTCCATCGGCGAGGGCATGGTGGCGCAGATCCCGGCCCTGCTCGGCGCCATGGCCGCGGGCCTCTTGGTGACGCGCACCAACGACGACGAGAACGACCGCCACCTCGGCGACGCCATCCGCAAGCAGCTCGGCGCCAAGCCGCGCGTGCACCTGATGGCCGCCGCCATCTGCCTGCTGCTGGCCACGGTGCCGGGCTTTCCGCCGCTGGTGTTCGGCCTGCTGGCCGTCGTCTTCGGCGCGGCCGGCGTGCTGCTGATGCCCCGGGGCCGCGACTGGCTGACCCGGCGCATGCCCCGGTTCAATCCCACGCGCCGCAAGCCCGAGCCCGCCGCTTTCAAGACGGCGCAACCCCGCCTGCGCCCCTCCGTGCCGCTGCTGCTGGAGCTGCCTCAGTCGCTGCTCGGCGATGGCGGTCTGGCCGTGACGCGCGCCATCGAGGCCACGCTGGACGAACTGCAGCTCGACCAGGGGCTGCCGCTGCCGCGCGTGGCCCTGCACGGCCGCCTGGGCACCGGCGGCTGGCGGCTGCTCGCCCACGAGGTGCCGCTGTCGGAAGGTGCCCAGGTCGGTGACGCCGCAGCCCTGGCCGCGCAGGTGCACCAGGCCCTGCGCCGCAACGCCGCCCTCTTCATCGGCATCCAGGAAACCAGCGAACTGCTGACCCGCGCCCAGGCCGAGCTGGCCGATGTGGTGAAGGAAGTGCTGCGCGCCCTGCCGGTGCAGAAGGTCACCGAGGTGCTGCGCCGCCTCGTGGCCGAGGAGGTCTCGATCCGCAATCTGCGCGACATCCTCGAAGCCCTCGCCGATGCCAGCCAGCGCGAGAAGGACGTGCAGGCGCTGACGGAGATGACGCGCATCGCGCTGCGCCGCCAGACCCACCACCGCGTCTGCGCCAGCGGCGAGCTGCAGGCCCTGCTGCTGTCGCCCGAACTGGAGACGCTGCTGCGCCAGAACCTGCATGTCAGCGGCGGCGTCACCCAGCTCGCCGTCTCGCCCGACGTGGCCCGCCAGTTCGCGCTCGAGGTGCAGGCCCAGGTGCAGGCGCTGCGGCCGCAGGCCCTGGTCTGCGCCGTCGACCTGCGCTGGCATTTGCGCAAGCTCATCGAGAACGAGTGCTTCGACACCCCCGTACTGTCCTTCCACGAACTGCTGCCGACGCTGCGACTCACGCCGCTGCTGCATCTGCCCCCACCCCGTCTGGACGCGCTTCCCCCGCAAGCCGCGCTGCTCGCCGCATGACCTCCACCCTCAAGATCGCGGCCGCCGCCACGCTGCTGCTGGCCCAAGCTCTGCCCCTGTCGGCCGCCCCGCTGCCGGAAGGCCTGCGCGTCGTGAAGCTCGAAGCGCGCGACCAGCCCATCGAGCAGTTCCTGCAGGGGCTGTTCTCGGGCAGCGACATCCCCGTCGTCGCCAGCGGCTTGCAGGGCCAGGTCAACGGCCGCTTCGACGGCACGCCGGCCAAACTGCTGCGCGACCTGAGCCGCGCCTACAACCTGCTGAGCTATTACGACGGCGGCGTGCTCTACATCGCGCCGGCCAGCGACACGCAGACGCGCAGCTATCTGCTCACCCCCGCGGCGGCCAGCCAGATCCAGCGCGCCGCCCAGGCCCTGCAGCTGCCCGACGCGCGCAACACGCTGAAGTTCGGCGAGGACGGCGCACTGCTGGCCGTCGGCGCCAAGCGCTTCGTGCAGCAGGTGGACGAGCTGGTGCGCCAGGTGCGCCCGGCCACGGCCGCCGCGGCCATGCGCGCCTGGGCGCCGCAACAGCAGCAGCCTCTGCCCGATTACCGCATCTTCTACCTGCGCTATGCCTGGGCCCAGGACGTGCCGATGAGCTTCGGCGGCCAGCAGACCACGCTGCCCGGCGTGGCCAGCATCCTGCGCTCGCTGACGGGCCAGCCCAGCAAGGCCCGCGCGGCCGCCGTGAGCACCGACCCGACGCGCGCCCAGGGCAGCCAGCGCGTGCGCGGCGGCGGCGCGCGCAACACCACCACGCTGGGCCTCGTCGACGAAGCCGCGCCGAATGTGCGTGGCACCGACACCCTCGTCGCCGCCCTCACGCAGGTCGGCTATGGCCAGGCCGCACCCGAGGCCGCCGACCCCGCGGCGCCACCCGACTTCGCGCCGCGCATCGAGGCCGACCCGCGCCTGAACGCCGTCATCGTGCGCGACCTGCCGGAGCGGCTGGACCGCTATGCCGCCCTCATCAAGTCGCTGGACATCGAGCCCCAGTCGCTGGAGATCGAGGCCACCATCATCGACATCAACACCGACCGCATGCGCGAGCTCGGCATCAACTGGCGCTACAACCACGGCCTGTCCAGCCTGATGCTGGGCAACGGCACGGCCAGCGACAACCGCCTCAACGGCCAGGTCGACCCGACACCCAGCGCCAAGGGCGGCGTCATCTCCGCCGTCATCGGCGACCGCTTCCCCTTCGTGGCCCGCATCACGGCGCTGCAGAGCGACGGCGCGGCCAAGGTCGTCAGCAGTCCGCAGGTCGTCACGCTGTCCAACGTCGAGGCGGTGTTCGACAACAGCTCGACCTACTACGTCCGCGTCGCCGGCCGCGAGGACGTCGACCTCTTCAACGTCACCGCCGGCACGCGGCTGCGCGTCACGCCGCATGTGTTCAAGGACGGCGCCGACGGCGAAGGCAGCGCGCGCATCAAGCTGCTGGTGCAGATCGAGGATGGCGGCCTGACCGGCCAGAGCGTGGACAACCTGCCCATCGTCGAGCGCTCGGGCATCAACACCCAGGCGCTGATCTCCGAGGGCGAGAGCCTGCTGATCGGCGGCATGGTGCGCGACAGCTCGACGGCCGGCGTCGACAAGGTGCCGCTGCTGGGTGACATCCCGCTGCTGGGCAATCTCTTCAAGACCCAGCGCAAGGGCGGCCAGCGCATCGAGCGCATGTTCCTCATCACGCCGCGCCTGGCCAGCAGCAAGGCCGCCGCCGACGTGATGGAGAAGGCCCGCCAGCCTCTCGTGAATCCGGCCGCCCCGGCGGGATCGGCGGGTGGCGAAGGTGCAGTCCAGCAGGAGTGATGCCATGAAGCCCAACCTCCCCGCCTCGATGCTCGAACTGCGCGTGCTGGCCGGCCGCCAGGCCGGCGCACGCGCGCGGCTCGATGCACAGCAGGAGCTGCTGGTCTGCGGGCTGAACGCGTCCAACCAGGCCGACACCCAGTTCGCCGACATCCTGCTCGCCAGCGACATCGACTTCCAGCTGCGGCTGGTGCCGGCCGCGCCGGGCCGCGTCGGCCTGCAGCTCGTCGCCGGGCAGGCGGTGCTGGACGACAAGGCGCTGCTGCCGGGCACCGCCGTCCACGCCTGGCTGCCGGGCCAGCCGCTGCAGCTGGGCGACACGCGGGTGGCCTATGGCCCGGCCGACCAGGACTACTGGCCCGAGCCCGTGCTGCACGACGGCCCCGAGCTGCCCGCCAGCGAACGCGCCCAGGGGCTGCGCCCCGCCATCGCCCCGCCGCGCCCCCGACCCATGCTCGAGGGCGTGCTGACGGCGCTCGGCCTGGTCATGGTCATCGGCGGCGCGGCGCTGGCCTGGCGCGGCGGCACGCTGCGCGAGGCCGGCCAGGTCGTGGCCAAGGTCGTGCCGCCGGCGCAGGCCGCCGCGCCCGCGGCCGCACCCGATTTCCTGGCCAGTGCGGTCGAGGTCTTCCGCCTGTACGGCATCGCGGCCCAGGCGGCGTGGTCACCCGAGGGCGAGCTGGTGCTGCAGACGCAGGAGCGTGACGCCGCCAAGCTGCAGGCCGCCGCCGCCGCCGCCAAGCGCGACATCGCCCGCCTGCCGGCACTGCGCCTGGACAACCGCCCGCCCACGCTGGCCGCGGCGGCGCCCGTCCCGGCGCCGGACGACCCGGCCAAGCGCCTGGTCGCGGTGGTCGACAACGCCGACAGCCCCTACTTCATCACCGCCGACGGCAGCCGCTATTTCAGCGGCGCCCTGCTGCCCAGCGGCCACCGCGTCGTGCAGATCGCCGAGCGCGCCGTCATCGTCGAGCGCGATGGCCAGCGCACCCGGCTGACCCTCTGATTTCCCTCAACCTCCCTCAAGGAGTTCCCATGTCCAACACGCTTCTCAACACCCTCGCCGCCGCCCCCGTCACCGGCACCACGGGTGGCAAGACCAACAGCAGCGGCGGCTCCTGGTTCGAAGCCATGGCCGACGCCTGGGGCAAGGCCCTGGACAAGCAGGCCGGCGACATCGAGACCGCCTCCAACGCGATGAACAACGGCGGCGACACGCCCTCCGCCGTCACCGAGCTGACCGCCATGTCGCTGAAGATGAGCTTCCTGGCCAGCAGCTCGCACACCGCCGTGTCGACGGTCGGCTCCGCCCTCGAAACGATGGCGCGCAAGCAGTGACACCCGGTCTCGCCATCGCCGCTCCGGTGGCGGACGTCCAGCTCGGCGCCGGCGCGTCGCTGTCCAGCCTCGGCCTGGTCGCACCCGCGGCCGACGTGGCGGGCTTCGAGCGCGCCATGGCCGGCGCCGTGCAGCGCCTGGGGCCGACCGAGTCGTCCGCCCAGGCCATGCAGCGCATCGTCCAGCCGCTGGACCACATCAATGCCGAAGCGGCATCGCTGGGGCGCGACGCCCAGGCGGCCGCCGCGTCGGGCCAGGAACTGACGCCGGGCGAACTGGTCAACCTGACGGTGCGCTGCCAGGAGTTCATGTTCCATTGCCAGCTGACGTCCAACATCGCCAACCGGACGTCAGAAGGCCTGCAGCAACTGTTCCGTCAACAGTCATGAAATGGAGCCCCTCGCCCAGTCTCGCCCCGCTGAACGCGGGCGCACCCGGTCGGTCTTGCAGACCGCGCTGCGGCATGAGCCGCAGCTCTTCGGCAGGCACATGCCGCCCACTGGGCGCCATGTGTCCGGCCTCAGCCCCCGAGGGGACGGCGATGCCCGCGGCATCGAGCCGCGAGCACATCGCCAGCGCGGGCCGGCTAGGGAGCGGCCCGGCGCTCGGCCCGCAAATGCATCACGGCCGCCACGAATGCGAACTGGACCACCAATGAAAGTCGCCCGCAGCCTTCTTCCGCTTGCTCTGGCCGCTCTCCTCAGCGGCTGTGGCGAGCAGACCCTCTACGCCAAGCTCGACGAGCGCCAGGCCAACGACATGGTCTCGGCGCTGCGCCTGTCCGGCGTGCCGGCGCAGAAGAATGCACGCGAGGACGGCTTCGAGGTGCTGACGGCCGAGGCCGACTTCGCCCGTGCGGTGCAGATCCTCAGAGCCCAGGGCCTGCCGCGCGAGGACTACGACAGCCTGGGCAAGGTCTTCAAGCGCGAGGGCTTCGTGTCCACGCCCGTCGAGGAGCGCGCCCGCCTGATGCACGCGCTGTCGCAGGAGCTGTCGCACACGCTGACCAGCATCGACGGCGTGCTGCAGGCCCGCGTGACGCTGGTGGTGCCGGAGCGCCATCCGCTGTCCGACAAGGTCCAGCCCTCGTCGGCCTCGGTGATGCTCAAGCACCGTCCCGGTCTCAATATCGACACCCTGCTGCCCAAGGTGCGCGCCCTCGTCGTCAACAGCGTCGAAGGCCTGCCTTATGAGAGCGTCTCGGTCGTCGCTTTCGCGGCCGAGCCCACGCCCGTTGCGCCGCCGCTGGCCGAGACCCAGGCGAGCGTGCCGCTGGTGCTGGCCATCGCGCTGGGCACGGCCAGCCTGGGCACGGCGGGCTGGCTGGGCTGGCGCCGCCGCCGCGCCACCGCCCAGCTCGCACTCGAAGGGGGCGGCCATGACTGAACGCCAACTGCGCGCCCACGTCGCAAGACGCCTGCTCGAGGACGCACCGGCCGAGGCACGCACGCTGACCTGGGCCCAGCTCGACGCGGCGCCCGCCTGGCTGGCGCTGGAGCGCGACGAGCTGCTGGTGCTGGCGCGCCGCTGCGGCTCCGTGCTGGCGGCGCCGGCGCTGCGCCTGTGGATTGCCGGGCCGCTGCGCGAGCTCGCACGCGCCGCGCTGGGCGTGCCCTGGTGGCGGGCCTTGCGCAGCGCCGAGGCCTGGCCGCCGCTGCCGGCGGGCCTGCCTGCCGGCCTGAGCGACTGGCCCGAGGTGTCGACGCCGGAGACCTTGAGCCGGCAGTTCACCGAGGCCGGCGCGGCCGTGCTGCTGGCCGGCCTGCCGCACGGCTCCCTGCGCCACGCCGCCAGCCGCCGCCTCGGGCCGGTCGCCGCCTGGGTCATGCCCCAGGCCACGGCGCTGGCCGTGCTGCGTGAAACGTTGAGCTTGCAGTCACAGGTCACCACATGAACAACAGCTTCATGCTCTGGCACCGAGACCCGCAGGCCAAGCTGGGCATCGCGTCGGACCGCCGCGTGCTGCGCGCCGCCGAGGTGCCGGCCTTGCAGGATGCGCAGCAATTGCTGGCCGACCTGCGCGCGCTGTTCGTCGAGGAAGAGATCCGCGTCGACGAGGCCTGCGAGCGCGCCCGCGTCGAAGGGCTGAGCCAGGGGCTGGCCGAGGCGAAGGATCAGTCCCGCGCCGAGTTGGGTCATGCGCTCACCCGTCTCACACGCACCCATGAAGACGAACGCCACCGCTTGCAGCGCGAGGTGGCAGGCCTGGCGCTGGAGGTCTTCCAGAAGTTGCTCGGCCAAGTGCCCGACGACGAGCGCCTTGGGCGCCTGGCCGTCCAGGCGGCGCGCGAGCTGCTGCCGGCCCGCACCTGGCGGCTGCAGGTGCACCCCAGCCAGCTGGCCGGTCTGCGTGAAGCGCTACGCGCCATCGACCCGGATGACAAAGCCGGCCTGGCCGGCGCAGAGATCGTGGCCGATGCCGAAATGGCCGACGCCGCTTGCCGCCTGGTCACGGAGTTCGGCACAGCCGATGCCGGCCTCGCCACGCAAGTCGAGCGCCTGGCTCGCGCCTGGGGACTCAAGCCGTGACGCTGAGCCTGGACGCCGAAACCGACACGCTGCGCCGCAGCCTGCAGCGCACCCGCACCGTGGCCACGCTGGGCCGCGTCGTGCAGGCCGGCGGCACGCTGATGCGCGCCACCGGCGTGCAGGCCCGCGTCGGCCAGAGCTGCCGCGTCTTCGACCCCTCGCGGCCGCAGGACGACGGCCTGCTGGCCGAGGTCATCGGCTTCCAGGGCCACGAGGCCGTGCTCGCGCCGCTGGGCTCGCTGCAGGGCCTGCCCGTGGGCGCCGCCGTCGAGGTGCTGCACGAGGCCGCGCAACTACCGAGCGGGCCGGGCCTGCTCGGCCGTGTCATCGACGCCTTCGGTCAGCCGCTGGACGGCGGCCCGCCGCTCGACCACCTGCCCCGCGTGCCGCTGTATCGCGACGCGCCGTCGCCGCTGCAGCGCCGGCCGGTGCACGCGCCGCTGGTGTGCGGCGTGCGCGCCATCGACACGCTGCTGACGGTCGGCGAAGGCCAGCGCGTCGGCATCTTCGCGATGGCCGGCGGCGGCAAGTCCACGCTGCTGGGCATGCTGGCGCGCAGCACGCGGGCCGAGGTCAATGTCATCGGCCTGATCGGCGAACGCGGCCGCGAGGTGCGCGAATTCCTGGAAGACAGCCTCGGCGCCGAGGGCCTGGCCCGCTCCGTCGTCGTCGTCTCCACGTCGGACCGGCCGGCGCTGGAGCGCGTGCGCGCCGCCTATGCGGCCACGGCCATCGCCGAGGGCTTCCGGGCCCAGGGCGCGCGCGTCGTGCTGATGATGGATTCGGTGACGCGCTTCGCGCGCGGCCTGCGCGAGATCGGCCTGGCGGCCAACGAGCCGGCCGTGCGGCGCGGCTATCCGCCGTCGGTGTTCGCCGAGCTGCCGCGGCTGTTCGAACGCGCCGGCAACGACGCCCACGGCTCCATCACCGCCTTCTACACGGTGCTGGCCGAGGACGAGGACGGCAACGACCCGGTGGCGGAAGAAGTGCGCTCCATCCTCGACGGCCACCTGGTGCTGTCACGCGCGCTGGCTGAAGGCCAGCACTACCCCGCCATCGACGTGCTCGCCAGCGCCAGCCGCGTGTTCACGCGCGTGACCAGCCGCGAGCAGCAGCGCGACGCCGCTCATCTGCGGGCACTGATGGCGCGGCACAAGGAGGTCGAGTTCCTGCTGCGCGTGGGCGAGTACCAGGCCGGCAGCGACCCGCTGGCCGACCAGGCCATCGAGCGCATGCCGCAGATCAAGGCCCTGCTGCAGCAGGCCAACCACGAGCCCAGCGACTGGGAAGGCGGCCTCCAGCATCTGCGGGAGATCGTGTCGTGAATTTGCTGTCCGACACCGACGCCCGCCAGTGGCTGCGGCTGCGCCAGTTGCGCGTGCAGCGCGCGCGCCTGGCGCTGGCCTTGGCGCAGGCCGGGGAGCGCCAAGCCTTGGCTGCGGTCCAGGATCGCGAGCTGCGCATCCAGCAGGGCCGTGCGCTGATCGCCGAGCTGGTCCTGCACTGGGGTGGTCCGGGCAGTGCCGACATGCCGCGCTGGGTGCATCAAGTCCAGGTCCATGGCGAAGTGCTGGCCGAGCGGCTGGAGCGCGATGAATACGCCCTGCTCGACGAACGCGAGACGCTGGAGCAGGCCCAGGCGGAAGTGCGCCAGCGCCGCGCCGATCTCGCCCGCGCCCAGGCGCGCGAGGACGCCGTGGATGCGACGCTGAAGGACCAGCGCCGCCAGACCCGGCAAACCCGCGAGCGGCAGGCGGAGCTTGAAACCGAAGACGCCTGCCGGCCCCGGCACTGAGACCGTCGTGAAGCTGCTGCCCCTCCTTCTCCCCCTGGTGGCGATGCCGCTGCGAGCACGGCACGCCATGGCGACCTCCGAGCCAGCCCCGCCACCGGAGTCGCACCCCGATGCCGGCGCGCCGGACTGGCGCAGTGCCTATCTGCGGCTGCGCGAGCAGGAGCCGACCGAAGTCCAGCCGCCCTTGCCGCTGCCTGCCGCGAGGGCGGGCGATGCGGCGCCCGAGACGACGGCAGTGCGCAGCGTCTCGGACGCGCCCACGGCGACGCGCATCGAGGCGATTCGCCAGCTCGCCGAGCCCGACGCCGCAGCGGCGCCGGCGGCGCGCAGCTGGCAGGTCGAGCTGCCCGCGCTGCATGGGCCCGCCTGGCAGCTGCATGTCGAGCAGGTGCAGCCGCTGGCACCGCTGAACCTGGAGCTGCGCGTGCCGCAGGTCGTTCAGGCCCAGGCCCGCCAGCAGTTGAGCGACCTGGACAAGCGCCTGCGCGACGCCGGGCATGACGTCCTCAAGCTGCGTCTGCGCGACACGGCACGCACGGGCGAGCGCTTCCGCCCCATTGACGAGATCGAACGATGAGCAGCATCACCGCCATCCAGGCCCTGACGCCGGCCGAAACCTGGCAGGCCTGGCTGCAGGCCAGCGCGAACGAGGCCGAGGCCCAGCCCGCCGTCGAAGCCGAGCCAACACCCGAACTGCCCCAGCAGGTCGCGGCGCCCTCTGCGCTGTTGAGCCCGTCCACCACGCGGCCCGCCGAACCGCCCATGGCCGCCCTGCAATTCGCGGACGCCGCATCGGCCGTGCTGCCCATGGCGCCCGTCCTCATGCAGCCGCTGAGCCTGCAGAACGGGCCGGAGCTGCGCTGGCGCGTGCAGGACGCCAAGGAATGGCGCCTGCTGTTCGACGACGCCGGCGATGAAACCCCGGGCGAGCAGGAGACTGCCCTCGATCAGCCCGACGCCGCACCGGAACCCGCACCCGCCTGGGCGCAGGCGCTGCTCGAGCGCCTGCGCGAGGCAGCCACCGCGCCCCACGCCGCCGCCGCCATGCGCCCGTGCCTGCAGGCCTGGCGCGTCGGCCTGCCGGTGTTGCTGGCCAGCCCCGCCGGCCTGGCCAGCCTGCAAGCCAGCCGCGATGCCACGGCCTGGCAATGGCGTCGCTGGCCGGCGCGCTGGCGCAGCGCCCGCCCCGCGACGGCCGAGCGCTGGTGGGCCGTGCGGCTGGCGCTGGGCACCCAGGGCCGCCCGCGCACGCTGCGCGACCTGACCGGTGGTGCCGTCCTGCCGCCCGGCCAGGTCAGCTGCGAGCTGCGCCTGGACGACGTCGCACCCGGCATCGCGCATTGGGCCGAGGTGCTGGTGCAGGCACCCGCCAGCGCCAGCCTGCGCGCGCTGCTGGCGGCGCGGCCCTCCATGACCTGGCTGCTGTGCAACCAGGCGCTGTGGCCTCGGGAGGAAGCGTGATCCGCGTCGATGCCGATCTGCTGCACGCGCTGGGTGAACTCGGCGAAGCCCTGGCCATCCTCGACGGTGATTTCCTCGTCGCGCTGAATGCGCCCATGCAGGCCCTGCTGCCCGGCGAAGTCGGTGGCCTGGCCGAGGACTGGGCCCAGCCGCTGCATGGCCTGGCCAGCGCGCTGGTGGCGCCGCTGGGCGCGCGCACGCGCTGCGGCGTCAGTGGCGAATACGTGGCGCAGCGCGTCGCGCTGGATGCCCGCCATGTGCTGCTGCGCCTGGATGACGAGCGCGAGCGCCTGCACCATCTGCAGCGCCAACTCGACGACCGCGAGGGCCTGCTGTTCACGTCGCGCTCGCTGACCGTCAGCGAAATGGGCAGCGTGCTCGCGCATGAGTTGAACCAGCCCATCGGTGCAACGGCCAATCTGCTGCGCGGCCTGAAGCTGCGCCTGGCGCGCCGCCATCCCGACGACACCGACGAGCTCGCCGCGCTGGACAAGGCCGTGCAGCAGGTCACCTATGCCAGCCAGATCATCGGCCGGGTGCGCGAGTACACGCAGTCGCGTCAGCCCAAGACCGAGAGCCTGGACCTCGTCGCCCTGGTGCACCAGAGCCTGGCCCTGCTCGACTGGGACCTGCAGCGCGAAGCCGTGCGCCTGCTGCTGCGCCTGCCGGACCGGCCGGTGCGGGTTCAGGGCGACGCCGTCATGCTGCAGCAGGTGCTGATCAACCTGCTGCGCAATGCGCTGGACGCCTTGCGCCTGGACAGCCCCGCCGAGCCGCAGATCGACATCGAGCTGGTCGTCGACGGCCCCCGCGCCGAGCTGCGCGTCAGCGACAACGGCCCCGGCATCACGCCGCAGACCGAGGCCCGCCTCTTCCTGCCCTTCAGCTCCACCAAGCCCAATGGCATGGGCCTGGGCCTGTCCATCTGCCGTTCGCTGATCGAGATGCACCAGGGCCGGCTCTGGTTCACGCGGCGCGACGCCGGCGGCTGTTGCTTCCACTTCGCGCTGCCCGTGATGGCGGCGGCGCCATCCACCCCCACTCTGGAGAGGACGACATGACCCCTCGGCAAATCTACGTGGTGGACGACAACCACGAGTTCCGCGACTCGCTGCGCTTCTGGCTCGAAGGCTTCGGC
Source organism: Roseateles sp. P1_C1_2 (assembly GCF_056406535.1). Taxonomy (NCBI): domain Bacteria; kingdom Pseudomonadati; phylum Pseudomonadota; class Betaproteobacteria; order Burkholderiales; family Sphaerotilaceae; genus Roseateles; species Roseateles sp. P1_C1_2. The sequence continues at coordinate 33,624 of NZ_JBFUAB010000029.1, read as the reverse complement.
TGCCAGGTGCGCGACTGGGGCGACCCGCGCGACGCGCTGCAGTCCCTGGCTCGCGTGGCCGTGGGCACGACCTGGCCGGAATCGACCTGCCTGATGCTGGACGTGCGCATGCCCGAGCTGTCGGGGCTGGACCTGCACGACGCGCTGCGCGAGCGCGGCATCCACCTGCCCGTCATCTACATGAGCGGTCATGCCGACGTGCCGCTGGCGGTGGCCGCGATGCAAAAGCGCGGCGCCGTCTCGCTGCTGGAAAAGCCGCTGGACGACGTGGCCCTGAGCGCTGCGCTGGACCGGGCCTTTGCGCCGACCGACGTGGACAGCGGCATCGACACCGAGGTGGAAGGCTCGCGCGAGGAGTTCGAGCGCCGCTCGCAGACGCTGTCGCCGCGCGAGCGCCAGGTGCTGTCCCTGGTCGTCAAGGGGTTGATGAACAAGAACATCGCCGACGAGATCAAGCTGTCGCTGAAGAGCGTGGAGCTCTACCGCTCGCGCGGCATGCGCAAGATGAAGGCGAAGTCGGTCACCGAGCTGACTCGCATCATGGTGAGCCGCCGCGCATGAGCTTTTTTCCGCAAGCCCTGACGCAGGGTTCGACCTGGCACTATCTGTGCGGCCAGGCCCGGCTGTGCATCACGGCCGACGATTTCGAAGCGGCGGATCTGGCGTCCTGCGCCGCCGAGGCCGCCGTCGTGCTGGACCTGGCGGGCGAATTGCTCGACTCGCTGGCGGCCGTCGGTCTGGTCGCAGCCGCGGACGGCCAATGGGTGGCGCAGGCTGGCGGCATCAGCGCGGGCGGCGCCCAGGCCAGCTGGCGGGGCGCCGAGATCCACGCGCAGCTGTCGCTGCCCTGGTCGACCCTGCGGGCGCTGGCCGAGGCGCCCGACGTGCCCGGCCTGCAATGGCAGGCGACCGCGGCGGAATGCCTGCTGGCGCAATGGCAGCTCAGCGACGAAGAGCTCGCCGCGCTGGAGCCCGGCGGCCTGCTGCTGCTCGATGCTGCGCCGGCCCGCCTCCTGCGAGCCCGCGGTGAAGCGACAGCGGGCGCGCCCTGGCAGCTCGTGGCGCGTTGGGATCAGCCGCTGGCGCTGGACACCGTGATGGGCTGGCGCGGCCCGCAGCCCGCGCTGCCGGCGCAATGCCTGCTCATCGACGCCACGCGGCCCGACGCGGTGCGTGCCCGCGGCCGCCTGCTGCCCTGGGGCAGCAGCCAGGCTTTTCGCATCGACGCAATCTGAGCCATGGATCTCAGCACCTTCACCCCGGCCTCGGCCCTCATCACCGTCGTCCTGCTGGCGCTGGCGCCCTTCGTGGCCGTCATGGTCACGTCCTTCACCAAGCTCGTCGTCGTGCTCAGCCTGCTGCGCAATGCCATGGGCCTGCAACAGGTGCCGCCCAATGTCGTCATGAACGGCCTGGCCCTGGTGCTGAGCATCTACGTCATGTACCCCGTGGGCGTGGAGATGCAGGAGAGCCTGAGCGCCATGCCGACCACGAGCAAGGCGTCGACCAGCCAGATGCTGGCGGCGGCGGACGTGGCCAAGGAGCCGCTGCGCGACTTCCTCATCAAGCACAGCCGGCCGCTGGAGCGCGCCTTCTTCCTGAAGACGGCGCAACGCAGCCTGAAGCCCGAGCAGGCCAAGGAATTGAGCGAGCGCGACTTCCTCGTCGTCGTGCCGGCCTTCACGGTCAGCGAGCTGACGGTGGCCTTCGAGATCGGCTTCCTGATCTTCCTGCCCTTCCTCGTCATCGACCTCGTCATCTCCAACATCCTGATGGCCATGGGCATGCAGATGCTGTCGCCCACCACCGTGTCGCTGCCCTTCAAGCTGCTGCTCTTCGTGCTCATTGACGGCTGGGTGAAGCTGACCCACGGCTTGGTTCTCACGTACCAGACATGAACAGCGAAGTCATCCAACTCACCCAGCAGGCGCTGTGGCTGGTGCTGCTGCTGTCGGCGCCGCCCATCCTGGTGGCGGCCATCGTCGGCCTGTTGATCGCCTTCGTGCAGGCCGCCACGCAGCTGCAGGAGCAGACGGTGCAATACGTGGCCAAGTTCTTCGCCATCGTCGTCACCATCTTCATCACCGCCTCGCTGCTGGGCGGCAGCCTCTACCGCCTCGGCGACAAGGTGTTCAGCGAGTTCCCCGGCTTGGTCAAGATCCACCACTGATGCTGGAGTTCTGGATCGGGCATCCCACCGATGCCGTCCTGCTGCTCGGCCTGTCGACGATGCGGGTGGCGGTGGCCTTCCTGCTGGTGCCGCTGTTCACGCAGGACCTGATCCCGACGCTGATCCGCAACGCCCTCTTCCTGGCCCTGGCGCTGCTGGGCCTGCTGGTGCAGGAGGTCCGACCGCTGCAACTGAGCGGCTGGCAGTGGACCCTGCTCTACGGCCGCGAGGCCATGCTGGGTGCGGCGCTGGGCTTTCTGTTCGCCGGGCTGATGTGGTCCTTCGAGATGGCCGGCCAACTCATCGATACCAAGGTCGGCTCGTCCCAGGCCCAGGTGCTGGACCCGCTGTCGGGCCACCAGACCTCGCTCACCGGCGCCTTCCTCGCCCGCCTGGCGAGCTGGGTCTTCATGGCTTCGGGCGGCTTCATGCTGTTCGCGGCCCTGCTGCTGGACACTTTCGCGCTGTGGCCCGTCCACGGCGCCTGGCAGCTGCTGCCGGCGGGCATGCTGGCCTTCGAGGCGGAGTTCGGCCGCATGCTGCGCCTGGCCCTGATGGTGGCGGCGCCGTCGCTGGTGCTGCTGTATCTGGTGGACGGCGTGCTCGGCCTGATCAACCGCTATGCCCAGCAACTCAATGTGTTCAGCCTGTCCATGTCCATCAAGGCCGTGGTGGGCCATCTGGTGCTGCTGCTGCAGCTGGGCAGCCTGGTGGCGCTGATGAACGAAGAAATGCTGGCGCGGGCCAGCGTGGTCAAGGATCTGATGAAGCACTTGTTCGGCTGACGATTGACGAATTAGGGGCAGCCGCAATCGCCTTGGCGGCCGCCCCCCGCTAGGCTGGCGACCATTCTTCATCTCACACCCTTACCGCCATGATCGGCGCTCCGCTGTCATCCTCCACCTCGCTGTTCTCAGCGACCTCGCTACGCCCGCTGAGTACGCCTGCGGCGCCGGGATTGCCGGGTGGCCCGGCATGGCTGGACGGACTGGGTGCCCGTGGCGCTGCCACGCTGCGTGCCGACGTGGCCGTCGATCAGCGCGGGCTGTCGGTCCAGCAGCACGCCGAGCGCGTGCTCACGGCCCTCATTGGCTGAACTGCTGACGCAGCCGCGCTGGGTCGAGGCCGCGCAGGCCCTGATCGGCGGCTGCCTCGATCTCGGCCCCCGGCAGGATGGGGCCGTCGCGCTGCTGGAGGCCGTCTGCACCGGCCTGGGTGACCAGCTCTACCCGGCCTTTCTGCGCGTGCTGGCCGAGGTCAATCTGCGCGGCGAATATGCCGCCCGCGCGGCCGTCGCCCAGACGCTGGCCCAGGCCCTCAGCCAGGGCCGGCTGCCCAGCGGCTCGCGTGCCGCCTGGGGCTCGCAGCAGAGCGGCGCGCTGCGCCGCAGCCTGGGCCCCATCGAATACCTCTGCCTGGCCGCCTGGCCCCGCGCGGGCGAATCCAGGGGGCCGGCCGAGCTGTCTGCCGAGCAGTTCCAGACGCTGGCCAGCGCGGTGATGGAGCTGCTGGACTGCGACCCCGACGCCCGCCGGCTCTACGCGGACCACCTCGCCGCCGTGGCCGACGACCCGCTGGACGGCACCATGCCGCGCGAGGTGCGCGCTGCCTTGCGCACGCTGGCCCAGGGCTGGCGCAGCCACCCGGACGCCAGCCAGGCCTGCTCGGCCTTTGTCGCCAGCCTGGGCAGAGCCTCTCGCTGAGGGGCGCTGAATAAATCATTCCTTGTGGGGGACGGCGGCGGCCCGCTAGATTCGCCGCCGTGAAAGCAAACTCAAACGGCCACGGTCTCCGTCAGCCGAACAAAACTGCCGTCGGAGAGCTGCATGCGTATCCAGCGCATGCGGCTGCGCTCGATGGGCATGACCGCATCGTCGGAGCCCTCGGTATCGAACTCGACGGCCTCGGGGCCGGGCTCGTACCAGCCCAGCTCGTCCAGCCGCGCCTCGTGCGCGACGATCTGCGGTGTCGCATAACGCCACAGCGCGCTGCCCATCAACTGCGTGCCCGGCACGCGGCAGTGCAGCTCGCGCGGTCGCGACAGCGCCAGCAGGCGATGGCTGAAGTCGCAGACCAGGTGCATGGGCGTCTGGGCCGTGCGCACCAGGCGGCCCAGCGCAAAGTCGGCGGCACTGTCCAGCCTGGCCGCCATCAGCACCCTGAGCTCCTGCTGCTCCTGCAGCGACGGCGCGGCCTGGCCGCTTTCCCAGCGCGAGACGGTGGTCTGGGACACCCCCATCAGCTCGGCCACCGCCGCCTGCTTGAGGCGACGCAGCGAGCGCCACAGGCGCAGGCTGCGGCCGATCTGGCGGGTGTCGGGAATCAGGGCGTGGTTCATCAACGGCAGCGGGTCGAATCATGATGAGGGCGCGGACCCGGATTTTCGTCTACTACCTCTGCGGCGTCTTCGCGGCGGCCCAGCTCGGCAAGCTCGCCGCGCTGGCGCCGCTGATCTCGCGCGACCTGCACCTGGGCCTGGCCGCGATGGCGGCCCTGACCTCGCTGCTGGAAGTGTGTGGTGCCCTGCTGGGTGGCGCTGCCGGCAGGCATCTGCCGCGCCTGGGCCTGCAGCGGAGCCTGGCCGTCGCCATGCTCTGCCTGGCACTGGGCTCGGCCGGGGCGGCCCTGGCGCAGGACATGCCCATGGCCGCTGTTGCAAGACTCATCGAGAGCATGGGCTATCTGGTCACGGTGGTGGCCGCGCCGGTGCTGATCGCCCTGGCCGCGCCCGCCCACCGCCAGGCCGCGGCCATGACGCTGTGGGGCACCTTCGTGCCCGTCGGCATGGCGGTCGGCGCCGCGGCCTATGCCTATGCGGCGGGCTTGAGCGACTGGCGCTGGGCGCAAGGCCTGAGCGTGCTGGCCGGCCTGGCCCTGGGCGCCAGCCTGGTCGGCATGCAGGCCGCCGCGCCACCGGCCGCGTCGCCAGCCGGCTTCGAGAAGAAGCAGCACACCGGCGCAACGCTCTGGATGCTGGTGGCCGCCTTCGGCGTCTACGCCATCAGCGAGGTGGGGCAGCTGGCCCTGATGCCCAGCCTGCTGAAGGAGGCCGGCATGTCGCTGCCCGAGGCCGGCACCTGGACCGCGCTGGCTGCGCTAGCCAATGTGCCCGCGGGCGTCATCGGCGCCCGGCTGATGCGCCACGAAGCCCTCGTCGGCCGCGCGCTGGTGCTCTGCCTGCTGGCGACCGGCGCGCTGTTCCCGCTGGTCTATCAGCTGGGTGCGTCGCCGCTCCGGCTGGTCGTCATGGCCATCCTCGTCAACCTCGTGTCCGGCGTCTTCGCCAGTCTGGTCTTCGCCTTGCTGCCCCGCGTGGCGGGCAGCGCCGAGCGGCTCAGCCTCGCGAGCGGGCGGCTGACGCAGTTCGGCGCGTCGGGCGCCCTGCTCGGGCCGCCCCTGATCGGCAGCGTCGTCGAGCACTGGGGTTGGCAGGCGGCGGGGTGGGCAAGCCTGGGTTTGTCCATCGTCGCTGCGGGGCTGGTACTGCGGGCCGTGGCCCATGGCGCGGCCGGGAGCGCGACGGCGGCTGGGAAACTTGTCTAGTTCGCTTTGCAGCGATTGCTGCCGGTCGCGTGCATCGCCTCAGAGGTCAGGTCTCGGCCATAAGCGGAAGCTCGTTAAGGGTCGCTTTGCGGCTGGCCATCGCGGCTGTGCCATCACTTGTTGAGCGTCATCGCCAATGTTGGCGGTCCAACGCGGGACTCATCTCGCGCTGCAGGGCCCGCCAGACCCGCAAAACCTGCGCACATCCATGGTTGCCCATCCGTGAACACAAGAGAGACTGCCTTCGGCGGGTCCCTTACGTCGAACGTGAGGCGCCATGGAAGCCTCCCAGTAGTTGGGTACAGGCGCAAAAGCTGAAGTGCCCATGTCGATTCTGCTGCGCCTCGCTCGTCGTACAGGTATCACACCATTCTTGCTAGAGCGAAGGAGACTCCAATGTCTGCATCGGTACTATTCATGTCAATGTCGCTCGACGGATATATCGCTGGTCCGAACGACGAAGTTGGCAATCCCGGAGGCGATGCCTTCGACCGGCTACACGAGTGGTACGGGGACTTCTCCCGGCCGTCTGGGGCCGTCGGAGAGTTGTGGGACGAGTGGAACACGCCTGGTTCGATATTGGCGGGTCGGCGTACCGTGGAGCAAATCGATCACTGGGGCGGTGACAATCACGGCGTCCCGATCTTCGTGCCCAGCCACCGGCCGCCCGGCCCATCCGTCGCGAACTATCCGTTGGTGACGTATGTGCGCGACGGCATCGAGAACGCGATGGCTCGAGCGAAGGCCGCCGCCGGCAACCTGAACGTGCTGGTGCTCGGCGCGTACACAGCACAACGGGCACTTGAGGCCGGTGTGCTGGACGAGGTGCAGATCCATCAGATTCCAGTGCTGTTCGGCGGCGGCCGTCGGCTATTCGAGGTATTGCCTTCGCGGATCGAGCTGGAGATCGTTCGGGTGATCGACACATTGGATGCCACGCACATCCGCTATCGCGTTCGTCGTTGAGCGGGGTGGCGGCTAACAAATCGTTCAAGCCGAAGCCGCTTCGCGGCTCAGCTCAATTTAGACGTCGAATGACTGCTTCTGCGAGGCTTGCTAATCCAGCCCCAACTTCCGCTCTGGGTCGACACGACCGCCCGAAGCGCTTTCGTTGACGGACCGTGTTCAGCCTATACCCGTCCTAGCAGGTTGGCCCTCGCCATCCGAGGGCGCGTCGGCGTGCTGTGGAACTCAGGCCGCCCGGCTCCCCGCCACCCTCAACACAAACGCTTCCGCATGCCTCGCCAGCTCCCCGATGGCCGCCGTCTCGCCCGCCTCGACGCGCGCCGGCAGCAACTCGTGGATGCTGCCCACGATGGCGAGGGCCAGGCCTTGCGTCAGGCAACTTTGCCCTCTGGACACGCCCTGCATTCAGTGGCTGATCCCCAGCGAAACCAACCTCCGCCGCAGCGCTTCCCTCGGCGTCCGCAGATTCGACGCCAGCGCCGCCACATCGCCGGCTGGCGCCTCGGTCACCGCGGCGGCGATCTCGTCGCCGGCGATGTCGTCGGGCCAGCGGATCAGGGGGTGGCGGTCGATGAGGGCGTAGAGGGAGCTGCGCGAGATGCCCAGGCTGGTCGCGGTGGCCCGCAGGCTCCAGGCTTGCTGCTCCAGCGCCTTCAGCAACTCATCGGGTGTGACCGACGACGGCGCGCGCCAGCCCGTGCGGGGCGGGTCTTGCGGTTCGTCGTCGGTGAAGGGCGCCGGGGCGGATTCGGCATGGGGCGGGAGGCCGTTGCCGGCAGCTCGTGGGGCGGAGCTTGCCGGCGGCAATGACAGCAGATCTTCCACGCTGAGCCACTGGCGGTCCTGGGCGGCCAGCACCAGGCGGTGCACGGCATGGCGCAGCTGGCGCACGTTGCCGGGCCAGTCATGCAGGCACAGGGCGCGAGCCAGCTCGGGCGGGACTTCGCCGAGCCAGCCTGCGACATCGCCCGCCTCGTCGAACTCCCGGCGCAGCAGCACGCCGAGGTCTTCGCGGCGGTCGCGCAGGGCGGGCATGCGGATCACGAAGGCCTCCAGGCGGCGCAGCAGCGGCACGTTGAAGCCGCGCTCCTGCAGCGGCCGGTCGGTCGCGGCAATGAGCCGCACGTCGGCCCGCTCCACGCGGCTGCTGCCCACGGGGCGGTACTGACCGGTCTCGACGGCCCGCAGCAGCATGGGCTGCACGAGGGCGGGGGTGTCGCCCACTTCGTCCATGAAGAGCGTTGCGCCGTCGGCCTCGGCCCAGAGGCCGCGCCGCGCGGCGTCCGCGCCCGTGAACGCCCCCTTGACGCAGCCGAACAGCTCCGTGGTGGCGATGGACTCGGTCAGCGCGGCCATGTTGACGGTGCACAGCGGCCGGCCCGCGCGGCTGCCACGGGCGTGAATCTCCTGCGCGACGAGTTCCTTGCCGGTGCCCGATTCACCGAGGACAAGCACCGGCAGCTCGGTCGATGCGGCCTGCGCAATCTGCCGCCGCACGCGCACCATCGCGCCGCTGACGCCCAGCAGGCGGCCGTACAACCGGTCCGGCAGGGCCGTGCGATGGCCGAGGTGCAGCAGCACGCGTCCGCGCAGCGACAGCACGACGCCGCTGGCGACCTGTTCGCGCGTCAGGAGCAGTTCGCCGCCGGCGGGCAGGCCGTCCACCTCATGGCAGACCGGGCCGGCCGGAAACGACAGTCGCACGCTGCCGTCGCGCGACGCCAGCAGGTGGATGGGCGTTCGCGAGACGCTCGCATGCTCCAGCGGCCGCCCGCCGAGGGCGCCGGGCGCGCTGAAGCCCGGCGTGAAGCGGCTGATGGGAACGAGGGTGTCGTCGTCCACGGAGACGGCGCACTGCTCGCCCAGGCGCTGCGGGTCGGGGTGCCAGAGGATGGTCAGGGTGGGCGCCGGCACGCCCGCGGCGTCGAGCCCGGCGATGCGGGCGGATTGGGTCTGTTCTTCAGGGTGGGGCGGTACGGAGGGCGTCATGGCATGGGGCCAGCCCGCTGACAGGGGCTGACATGTCGGCCCGCCCCGGCTGACATGCCAGAGCACGGCTGGCGGAGGAATTCTTGCATCAATACCCCGTCAAAAGCCTGGCACGTTTGTTGTGTTGAGGGGAGCACGCCTCGCCCCGACACCATGCACGCCGCCCCTGCCACCCTTGCCGACCGTTCGCACCCTGCGGACCGTGGCGGCCACGGGCGGCTGGACTGGCTGTACGCGCAGGCTTGCCTGCAGTTGCAGCGGCACCTGGCGGACAGCAGCTATGACGTCACGCGCCTGGTGGATGAGCTGCGGGTGTCTCGGCCGACGCTGTACCGCGCCTTTGTGCGCCAGGGCGACACGGTGGCGGGCTGCCTGCGCCGCGCGCGGCTCGCGCGCGTTTGCGAGCTGCTGGCGCAGCCGCCATTTCGCACGCCCATCGAGACGCTGGCCTACCAGTGCGGGTTCGAGGACGTGCGCACCTTCAACCGGTGCTTTCGCAAGGCCTACGGCCTGAGCGCCGGCGCCTGGCGGGCGCATGCGCTGGCGCGCCAGCTGTCGCCTATGGACGCGCGGCTGCGCAACTGGACTTCTGCTGCGGCGGCAGCCTCCGCTTGAGCGCATGCCGCGCCCCGCGCTTCGGGTCCAGGACTCACAACGATAGAAAAAACCTGGCCGCCTCGTCCACTGGGGACCGAGGCGGCCAGGTGATGCTCAGGGGCGGCGTGTGGCTACTGGGCCAGCACCCAGCCCTGGTCGAACGGGTAGAAGAAGTCCGTCTTCTTGCCGGTCTTGGGGTTGGCGGGGCCATCCTGCGTGCGGATCATGACCTTGCCGTAGCGAATCACGTCCTCCGTGCCGACGCGCTGCAGCGTCTTCTCCTGGTAGCTCACCTTGCCGCGGGGGGCGTAGACCTTGGGGTGCAGCCCTTCGCGGGTGGCCAGCAGGCTGGCCAGCTTGGACACCAGGGGCAGTGGGCCGCTGTTGTCCTGGGTCTGCAGGCCGTTGTCGCAGGCGGCCAACCAGATCTGCTCGGTGCCGGCCTCGCGGATGCCCAGCGCGATGAGCAGGTCGGCCACTTCGGCGGCGCCGGTGGAGATGTTGTTGAAGGCGAACTCGTTGCCGTGCGCGTTCAGCACGAGGATCTTGGCCGCTTCGCCGTAGGCCTTGAGGCCCTTGTGGCGGCCGGCGCGGATCTCCTCCTGCAGGTAGTGGATGGCAACGGGCTTGAAGGCTTTGTTCGCCGGGGCGAACTCGGGCCACTTCTTCCAGGCGTGGAAATGCTCGCGCAGGGCGACCAGGCGTGCGGCGCGCGAGGCGTTCTCGTCCTTGGAGAGATTGCCGCCATTGGGTTTTCCGTAGAAGAGCAACATGTCGGTTTCCTTTCGTGGGTCGGGGGGAAGGGCCGCCGGCTGGGGCCGGCGGCGGTGCATCAGTCGACGCTGTGTTCCAGCGCCTGGGCGACGTGCATCAGCACGTTCGCGAAGACGCCGGCGGTCTGCGGGCTGTCGAACTTCGCGAGGGATTCCTCGCTGCGCAGCCGGGCGGCAACGACAGACAGCTGGTTGTGCAGGGCCTGCAGGCGCGCGGTCATCTGGTCCAGCACGGCCACCTGGCCCGAGGCCAGGTCGGACGCACGGATCAGCTCGGAGGCCTCGCGCTGCCCTTCGGCCACCTGGCGCAGGGCGTCCTCGAAGGCGGCCTCGGTCGACTTGCCGTACTGGCCCAGCGCCACCAGCTCGTCGATGGCCTTGGCCAGCGGGAAGAGCCAGGTCCAGATGGAGCGGTTGCGCAGCTCGTTGGCCTTGGCCTGCAGCTCGGCCTTTTGCTGCTCCAGCTGCTTCAGCCGGGCGCGTGCCTGGGCCACCTGCTGCGTCAGGGCCCCGCTGTCGGCCGCCAGCACGGAGCGGTGGCGCGCGGTTTCGTCGGACTTGGCCTGCACCGTGGGCAGCAGGGCGTTCACTTCCTCGGACAGTGCCTTGGCGTGGGCTTGCAGGACCCCGGGCGTCGCCGGGTTCCAGCGGGCGATCTCGAGCTGCACCTGGGCCACGCGTTGCCGCGTGCGCTGGGCGTGGCCGCGAACCGTGTTCCACAGTTCGTTGAGCGTGCGCCCGAAGGCCTCGGCTGCCTGGGCGTGCTGCTGCGCCTGCTGCGTGCCTGGCAGCGTGGCGGTGCCCGCTGCGGCCTGCTGGACGAGCGCGGTGAGTTGGTCGGTCAGAGTCATGGACATGATGTGTTCCTCGGCTGGGGTTGTCAGGCCGCGATGCGGTTCACGAGCGCGGCGGCATTGACCGCGTCCTTCACCACGTCGCCGACGCGGCGGGTCGTGTCCACGGTGCGCGTTGCGCCGGTGACGTTGCGGAGGATGTTTTCCGTGTCGGCCAGCACCAGCTTCACGGACCCGTCGGCCGCGCCCAGGAACACGCGGGCCAGGACCGGAACGTCCGTCTTGCCCTTCTCCAACTGGTCGTACAGCGAGCCGAGGTGGTCGCCCATCACGCTCCAGGCGTTGGCCATGGATTGGGCCGAAGCCTGGGCGCCGGTGGCGCTGTTGTGCAGCGTGCCAAAGTTGACCGCCATGCTGTTGACCAGCGTGGTCTCGGCGCTGATGGTGGCCTGGCGCATCAGCAGGTCACTCTTCAGGTTCAGCAGCCCGGCCATGCCGATGGAAGCACCCACGACGCTGGCGACGCCGGCCGCGGCCAATGCACCGCCGCCCACGCACAAGGCCGCGGCGGCGCCGCCGGTGAAGACGGTGCCGAAGGCGCCGACGACGAACAGCAGACCGCCGGCGATCACGGCCAGCCCGCCCAGCGCAATGCCCACGGCCATGCCGGCGATCTTGCCGTCGATGCCGCCGAGCTGCTCGTTGATGTCCTTGAGCACGCCCTCGTTGCCGTTCAGCAGCGTGTTCAGGTCGATCGTCACGCGCTGGAAGACGGCCGCGTCCTCGGCCAGTCCGCTGCGCAGGACGCCCAGGTCATTTCGCACGCTGATGCTGCGCGCCTGGAAGCCCTGGGTCTGCTCCTGCAGGGCGCGCAGCATGGCCAGCGCTGTCTGGCGCGAAGGCGCGTTCTGGAACTCGTGGCTGATCTCCCGATGCAGCAGGAAATACTGCTGGACGTCGGTGGCCGTGGTCAGCATGCGCGGCTGCAGCACGTCGAGGTAGTTCTTGGAACGCGCCTTGGCCAGGCCCAACTGGTGGTTGGCCTGCTCCTGGATGGGCTTGAGCTTGTCGCTCGCGTTGGCGATGTTGACGGTGGCCTGCTTTTCAACGGTCATGCAGTGGGCCTGCAGGATCAGGCCCGCGGCGGATTGGTCGAGAGCGGCCTTGCCGCTGTCCTTCACGCCTTGGTCGATGGCGATGTCGGTCATGGAAATCTCCTTTGGGGGGTGAGGGTGGATCAGGCGGTGGGGGAATCGATATGGGTCAGCCGCGGCATGGACGCGGGGCTCGACATGAAAGACATGAGCAGCGCTTCGAGCCTGGCGGGCTGGCGCGCCCAGCTGTCATCGAAGGACAGCCCGGAGCCCTTGGCCTGTTCGCACTCGGCGGCCAGGCGCTCCCATTCGGCGCGCAGGGCTTCGGCACGGCTGCCCAGGCCCTGCAGCGCGGCGACGAGGTCGCTGCCCTGCTGACCCACGACCTGCATCACGGCCAGGCCCGCCTCGGCGCGGTAGAGCTGCAGGTACAGGTTGCGCTGCTGGATGACCAGGCTGTTGAGCTTGGTGCGCGCGTCGAAGACGGCCGCGGTGTCGTCGCCGATCTCGCCAATGGTCTCGACCGGGAAGTCGGCAGTCGGCCGCTCCGGCGTGATGCGGGGCCGGCCGGGCTTGTCGGGCCTGGCCTTGCCACCGTCCTTGCCGCCAGCCATGTCGCTGTCCTTGCCGGCCTTGCCACTGTCCTTGTCGCCGGCCTTGACCTTCTCGGCGCCGTCGTCGGCATCCTCCTCGCCATCGTCGTCCTTGGCGGGCTTCCGGGGCGTGTCGCCGGGCTGAAAGGAGAACAGCGAAGACACCCAGGTGACGATGCGCCCGATGCCGCCGCCGACCTTGCGGCTGGAGTCCACCGTGGCTTGCACGGCGGCCGACATGGCTTCGCTCGTCTTGGCGATCTGGGCACGCGCCTGGGCCAGCTCGCCGTCGTCGTCGCCGTCCTCGGCGCCGTCGATGCGGCTCACCTCGGCGTCGATGAGCTTGTCCAGTTCGGCCTGTTCCTCGGCAGCCTGCGTGGCCGCGGCCGTGGCCCTGGCGGCCAGCGCCGCGCTGCGCTGCTCAAACCCGCGGGCCTGCTCCGTCAGCGCACCCAGGAGGGCCTCGACGGCTTCATCGCTGCCATGCGCCTCTTTCTGGATTTCCAGCAGCAGCAGCACGAATTGCTGCATGTCGGTGATGCTGCCGAGTGCCGAGGGCTGCAGCTCGTTCAGCAGCTCGCGGGCCCGGGCCCGCAGCTGCGACTGACGCACCGACAGCATGGCCCGCGCTGTCGTGTCGGTGCTGAAGGGCGCGGCGCCGGGCTGGCGCTCCACGACCATGGCGCGGACCTGGGCCAGCAGGCTGGCGCCCGCCAGCCCGTCGACCGCACTGATCAGCCTGAGGGCACTCAGCCCCTGGCTGCGCTCGATGTTGACGACACTCATGAGAGGTCTCCCGTAAACGTTGAACACGGGGCTCATGGTGTCGGCGCACCCTGCCGGGCGGCAGGGCAACGCGTCTCAATAGCGGGCGCTTCGTCTCAGCGCCTTTGGATGCCGCCGAGGGCGGCCGCGGTCAGAGGTTCTTGCTGGTGCCGGTGCCGACCTCCGCCTCGGGGTCGAAGCGGAACACCCTCTTGTGCGAGCCCACGGCCGTGGCCTTGGGCTTGATCTCCACGACGAGCACGAGCGACATCTCCCAGATGCCCATCTCCTTGTCCACCAGCACGCTGCCCTCGCTGACCTGTCGCTCGTAGAAGGCATTGAGCTTGTCGTCCTTGCCGTGATCGACGACCTTGAACGGGCCGATCGGGATGGCGGTCCCGCCGTCGACGGACTGACCGTACTGAAACGGGGACGGTGAGTAGAAGGTGTCCCGTTCGCGCAGGCGCGGCACGGATTGCAGCGTGCAGTTCTTGATGGTGAACCCACCGAAGTCCTCGGGAGGGGCGTTGCCCTCAGCCCCGCTGAAGGCCGTGACGCAGACGTGCACCGTGTCGTCCTTCTCCAGGTGCACCGAGCCGGCGTGGCGGCCGACCTGGCGCATCAGGTTGCGCCCGCCCTGGCTCTCGTCGATCACCTGCCAGCACAGGAAGGGGCTGAGCTGGTGGATGTCGAAGCTGACGTTGAGCAGGAGCAGGTCATTCAGGAGGCTGGATGGTTTCATGGCAGTCCTTGGGTGATGGTCTGGTGGAAGGCACGCGAGCGCCGCAGCGCCTGCAGGTCGGGCTCCTGCTCGACGGACGACAGGGGATAGCCCAGCTTCAACGCCCGCTGCAGGTGGGCGAGCGCCCGCGTGCGGTCACCGCTGAGTTCGTAGGCCATGCAGGCCCTGAAGGCCACGTCGGGCGACTTGGGCGCGGCGGCCACGGCGGCTTCGGTCCAGGCGCGCGACTGCGCCGCCTCGCCCAGCCGTGCGGCATACACGCCCGCCCGGCTCAGGTGGGTGGGCTCGGGCTTGTCGCCACCCAGGCGGGGCGACAGCAGCTGCAGCGCGTGGCGGTAGGCGGCTTGCGCCCCGGCCTCGCGGCCGGGCACCCAGCGCAGGGCATCGGCCAGGTTGGCCCATTTCAGGTAGTCGTTCGGGTTGCCCTTGCTCTCGGACACCGCGCTCTCGAAGGCGCTGGCGGCTTCCGCATACCGGCCCCGCGCAAAGAGCGCCGTGCCGAGGTTGCTGTAGAGCCGCCCCTCGGGCCGCGCCGCGAGGCCTTGCTGCAGCACCTGCAGGGCGTCGTCGCCGCGCCCCAGCCTCTGCAGGGTGGCGGCGAGATTGGCGTGGCCTGCGGCCACCAGGGGCGCCAGCCGCACGGCGGCGCGGAACGCGGTCTCGGCCTCGGCGTATCGGCCACCCTGGTAGAGCAGCGTGCCGAGCGCGTTGTGCAGCACGGGCTCGTCGGGGTAGGCCGCCAGCGCCGCGTCCAGCGCCTGACGCGCGGGCTCGGCCTGTTGCTGCTTGGTCAGCAGCTCGGCCTTGCCCAGCAGCGCATGGAAGTCGCGCGGGTCCAGCACGAGGGCGCGGTCGTAGGCCTGCAGCGCTGGCCCGGCCTGCCCGGCGGCCGCCAGGTAGCGCCCGCGGGCGGCTTGGGCAACGGCGAGCTGGTCGTCGGCCTGCACCGCGACCTGGGACGCCGCATTGGCGCGCTCCAGCCAGGCCGCGTCCGAGGCGTCGCTGCCGTCGCGCAGGCAGTAGGCAATGGCCAGCAGCGCCGCGGCGGGGGCATCATGGGGGTGTGACTCCAGCACGCCCTTGAGCAAGGCCACCGCGCGGTCCAGGTGGCCGGGCTCGTCGAAGCGCATCAGCAGGCGCCGGGCCTGCGAGACGCTCTCCTGGGGTGCAAGTGCCGGCGCAGGTGCCGGCGCCTGGGTGTTGGCCGGCAGGTACCGGGTGGCGATGATCACGCCGCCCCACAGCGCGGCGGCACTGGCAAGCAATGAAATCGGCAGCACAGCGCGCCGAAGGTGCCGGCGCCAGGGCAGGCGGGGGTGCGGCGGCGCCGGGCCCTCGGTGGGCAGCCCGGTTTGGCGCAGCGCGCGGGCGACGTCGGCCATGCCGGGCGGGCGCTGCGCCGGCTCGCGGCGGGTCATGCGCTCGGCCAGCGCGCAAAGCGGATCAGCGGCGGCGAGCTCCGGCGCGACAGGCCCAGCCGTCTCGGACAGCTTGCGATGCGCCACGGCGAAGTCGCCCTCGCCGGCAAAGGCCTGCCCGCCCTGCAGCAGTTCGAACAGCACCAGGCCCAGCGAGTAAATGTCAGCCGCCGGCCCGGGCCGGGCGCCGAGCAGCACCTCCGGCGCCATGTAGCGCAGCGTGCCGACGGGCGTGACGGGCCCGGAGGCGGTCTTCAGCACGTCGATGCGCCTGGCGATGCCGAAGTCGAGGATGCGCACACGGCCGGCGTCGTCCAGCATCAGGTTACCCGGCTTGATGTCGCCATGAACGATGCCGGCGGCGTGGGCCTGGGCGAGTGCGTCGGCCACCTCGGCGACCCAGGCCCGCGCCTGCTGCGGCTCGGTGGGGCCATCAGCGATGACGGCGGCCAGCGTGCGGCCCTGCACGAGCTCCATCACGATGCAGACGCTGTCGGCCTGCTGCACCACGTCGTGGATGGCGACGATGGCCGGGTGGCTCAGCCCGGCCGCGAGCCGCGCCTCCACCAGCGCGTCGCCGCTGCCCCAGCCCACGCGCTTGATGGCAACGGCCCGCTCCAGCTGCCGGTCCCACGCCTCATGCACCGAGCCCGCGCCGCCGCGGCCGATCAACCGCTTGATGTCGTACCGCGTCGCCAGCACGGGGTTGGCCGGCAAGCCGTCCATTCCGTGAAGCGGCCATGCCGCAGGTTTCTCGGCCTGCGATTCAGCGATACCTTCGTGGCGCTCCATGTATGCGGCGACTCCATGCGCACGTTCGGCGCGTCGCGGGTGCTGGCCCGGCGCGCTACCGCGCAGCTGAAGGCTCACAACAGTCGCTTGGACGGCATCCTACAAGAAGTAGTTAGGGGAACAGAGGTGTTGAAGGCGTCGCGGTCTGCGATCCGGGGTGCGATTGGCACGTCCGTTGCGCTGCGAACGGCAGCAGCCCGCCTGTTGCGGACATTGCCGCGCCCTGCCGGTCCCGAGCTGGCATCGGCGACGCTAAAGCTTGCTGACGGCCTCGTAGCGGGCCGCGCCCACGACGCCGAAGACGGCGCGCGTGGTCTGGCCGTCGAGGTGGGTGACGGCGATGGCCTGCTGCAAAGGCATCTGGCTGATGACAGGCTGCGAGCCCATGGCGGCCCGGCGTGAGGCCTGGATCTCGGCCAGTTCAATGGAGCGGACGACAGCGTCCGTCGCCACGACGGTAGGAAGCTTCATCAACCAACAAATGACGGCTGCATCGCGCGGCACCATTGCCGCAGCGGGGTCGACAAGGCTCGCGTAGCCGGAGCCCGCCTGACTCAACCCGGCATCGTAGGCAATCGACGGGCCCGGGCTGGGTGCGAACCCGCATGGCGTGTGGCGAATTGCCGCTTGGCGGTGTTTGCGGCGCGCCGGCCGAAGCCGCGTCAGGCCGAAATTGCCGGCGCCCCGACCTCATCCATCAGGGCCATGCGCGTGGCCTCGTCGGCGGGGAAAAGATGCTCCACCTTCAGAGACGCCAGCGTGATGTCCAGCGGCGTGCCGAAGCTGGTGAAGGCGGAGAAGAAGCTCAGCGTCTGGCCGTCGGCGGCGCGCAGGCGCAATGCCAGCACGGGCAGGCCGCTGGGCTCGATGGCGCCCCAGGGGCGCAGGGAGGGCCTCAGCTCGTCGAGCAGGGCGCGCAGGCGCGGCAGGTGCTCGGCCTCGCGGCTGGCGCGCGCCCACATCTCGCCGCACAGCTCGGCCTCGTTGACGCACAGGGCACGCAGGCCATCGGGGCGGAAGACGGCGCGCAGCAGGTTGAAGGGTCCCGCCAGCAGGTGGTCGGCCGGCAGGCCGAGCAGCCCCAACAGCCGCACCAGGCCGGCATTGGCCATGACGAGGTTGTATTCGCCGTCCAGCACCAGCGCCGGCGTCGGGTCGTGGGCGTGCAGCAACTGTCCCAGCGCGGCGCGCACGGGCGCCATCTCGGGCGCGTCCAGCGCGCGCTCGGTATGGGCAGGCGCATAGCCGGCCGCGAGCAGGGCCTGGTTGCGTTCCTCCAGCGTGGCGCCGAGGGCATCGAGCAGGGCGATCAGCGTCTCGCGGCCAGCGCGCGAGCGGCCGGTCTCGATGCAGCTGAGATGGCGTTGCGAGACGCCGGTGCGCAGCGACAGCTCGAGCTGGCTGACGCGGCGCGATTTGCGCAGGGCGGCGAGGGTGGCGGTCATGGTGATGGCGTGGGCAGCAGGTGCAGGGTAGCCGCTGCCAGCAACAACAGCAGCGCGGCGACGTCCAGCTTGAAGACCGTGGCCAGGGCCGGTGGCAACGGGCCCGCCTGCAGCGCCAGCAGCAGGAAGGACGCGACGCTGACCAAGCCGGCAACGAGGCCCAGGCCGCGCAACGCGGGCTGCCAGGCGGCCCAGGCCAGCAGCGCCGCGAGCAGCCCGAAGAGCACGGCGCGATGTCGCAGCAGCAGTTCGAGGGCGGGGTCGCGGGCGTCGACGCCGTAGAGGGTGGACAGCCTGGTGGCGCCCAGCACGCCGGCCAGTGGCAGGGCATGCAGCAGGGCGACCAGGGCCAATGTGATGGGGACAAGCAGCTTCATGAGGACTGACCATAGGCCATGCATCGCGCGGCTGCGATGACCTCGGAGGTCATTGCGGCGACGCACTCGGCTGCCGAACATGACGCCATCAACCACTCCCCAAGGAGATCGTCATGAGAGTCGTCCTCATCCTCGTCCTCGCCGCCTTCGGCCTGTTCTCGACCTATGTGATGTGGCAGGTCGGCTACCTCGGCATCTGGCAGGCCGGCATGAGCAGCGTGGGTGCCTGGCAGGTGCTGGCGGACCTGGTCATCATGTCCTGGATCGCGCTGGGCTTCATCTGGCGCGACGCCAGGCAGACGGGTCGCACCGTCTGGCCGTTCGCACTGATCACGCTGGCCGCAGGTTCGTTCGGGCCGCTGCTCTATCTGCTGCTCAAGCCCGCGGGCCGCGACAGGGCGTTGAGCGCCGCTTGAAGATTGGCCCGCGCGGGCGCCTCGAAGCGCTCGCGCAGGGCCGGTGTGCCGTAGAGCGCCGGCCGCGCGACGAACCCGGCCAGGATGGCGGCTCGCTTCTCGCTGAAGACGGCCGGCGGCACATGGGCGTACTCGCGGCGGATCTGCGCCTCGTACTCGGCAAAGCGCGCCGGCGCGGCGCCGAGGATGGCGAGGTCGACGTCGACCAAGAGCTGCTCGTCGGCCGTCTGCGGCGCGACGCTGTGGCGGGTGGCCAGCACCAAGGCCGCAACGCGCTCACCGGTGTCGGTCGAGGCACCTGCGCCAAGCAGCGCCGTGCGGGCCCAGTCGGCGCTCAGCGCTTCGTTGTCATGGCGATGCACGTCGTAGATGGCGTCGTGGAACCACAGCGCGATCTCGACCTCGGCGGGCCGTTCGGCCAGATGGGCGAACTCGCCGAACAAGGCCAGGCATTCGTCCAGATGCTGCCGCGTGTGATAGCCGCGATGCGGCTCGGCATAGCGGGCCAGCAGCTCGGCCTGCAAGGCTTCGCCGCCACCGGCGCCAAGCGCTGTCCAGGCCCGCTTCATGCCGACGGCTGGCCGAACATCATGCGGTGGCCGTCGATCGTCCTGACGCCGAACTCGCGCATGCCCCAGGGCTCGTCGCGCAGCGGCTTGATGAAGTCGGCGCCCTTGCCTTGGAGTTCGGCATGCAGGGTGTCGATGGCGTCGACCTGCAGATAGGCGAAATAGCTGTGGTCGCCGAGTTGTGCGGGCGGCAGCGCATCGGCGCATTCGCCGGCCATGATGACGCAGGCATCGCGCTCCAGCCAACACCAGCCGGGGTCGCCCATGTCGTGCACGGTGAAGCCGAGCACGTCGCGGTACCAGGCCGCCGAGCGCGCGAGGTCGGGCACGGCGAGGACATAGCGGGCTTGGGTCAGCATCGGGCCATGTTAGGGCGGCTTGACCTCGGATATTGCCTGGACGATGGACACCACAGCCCAAGGGCAGGAAGCGGCTGACACGCCGATGGGCGTTCCTCCGACCACGGGCCGCCGGGCGCGGGCGTTGAATGGACTCCTCTACCTTGGAGATTTGCCATGCTCAACAAGACCCTCCTCGCTTCCTGCCTGGCCGCAAGCCTTGGCTTGGGCGCAGCCACCCTGCCCACCGCCGCGACGGCACAGGCCAGCGTGTGGGTTCAGGTGGCACCACCGGCGCCGCGGCATGAGGTGGTTCCCGCTGCGCGCCGGGGCTATGTCTGGGTGCCCGGCTACTGGAACTGGAACGGTCGTCGCCACGTCTGGCAACGCGGTGTCTGGATGAAGGAACGCCATGGCTATTCCTACAACCAGCCGGCCTGGGCCGAACACGATGGCCGCTGGGAATTCAGGCGCGGCGGCTGGGCGCGCGGCGACGCAGACCGGGATGGCGTGCCCAATGGCGCCGACCGCCGGCCCAACGATCCGCACCGCCGCTGATTCCGGCCTGGGACCGCCCGCTGCTCAGCCAGCGGTCCCGGACTCAGTCCTGGTTTTTCGCCAGGCGCGCTGCGAGCTTCATCAGCGTAGGAACTCGCTTCCTGCCGTGCATGGCGCGCAGTCGCGCCTTGGCCGCGCCAATGTCGATGCCTGCGCACGTCACCAGCAGCGGCTGCGTTTCCTCTTCTCGCATGACTTCAAACTGCGCCGACAGGCCTGGCAGGCTCCTCTTTGAAACGCCGACGATGGGCACCATGCCGCCCAGTGCGTGGTACAGGTGCTGGCCAAGGCCCGGCGTTTCGTCGGCATCCAGATGGACGAAGCCGTCAAGCAGGACGAGTTCAGGCTCCAGGCCGTGCTCGCGCAACAGCTGCATCACGCAGGGCAGTTCCCGCAGGTCGAGTTCTCCTCTTGCAGCCTTCTCCACATGGACGATGCGCGAGACATAGGTCCTGCTCGCGTCCGCGGCATCCCAGGCGTCGAAAGCCACCGCGGCAACGATCGCCTGCGCACCATCGAAATGAACAGCGATCACGAGTTTCATGCAGCAGCCTCAGGCGCGTTTTGCCCCGCGCCGCCGCCATAGCTTGCGCGCTATCCACAGCGCCAGCCCGATGACGAAGGCCCAGGGCAGCAGATAGGCCGTGCCCGTGATGGCCGTCGCGACCCCCTGCGACAGGCTGCCACCAAAGTCCGACAGGGCGAGCGCGACCGGGCTCCAGAGCGAGTGGCTGCGCTCGGTGCGGATGTTGATGTCGAGGGTCTCGGTCTCCACGCGCTGAAGCAGGTAGGCATGCTTGCCATTCGCCGCCTCCAGCTCGCTCTGCACTTGCGCCAGCTCGTGAGTCACCTTGATCAAGGCATCCACATCGTTGCCGGCGCGCTTGCGCAGGACCTCCAGCTCGCTGCGGTAGCTTGTCAACATGGCCAGCTTCTTCTCGCCATCCTGGATCGGCCCGGCGAGGTCCTCCGCCTGGGTGGACTGCTCCGTCACATCGGCCTGCTTGCCCAGCGTCGCGATGAGCTTCTGGATGCCGCCGGGCTTGGCGCGCAGGCGCAGGAATGCCGTCGCGGAGCGGCCCGTGCTGATGCGCGATTCCAGCACGGTGCAAAGCTCCGCCGCGGACTGGGTGCAGGCGGCCAGCGCCGCTTCATGAAGTGCGGCGACCTTGCCCTCCGGCGCGTCGAGCTGGATCGCATGCCTGTACGCCAGCGTGCGGCGCGCACCGTCGGCCGCCGCATCACGCGCGACCGAAACCACCTTGGCTCCCGTGACCGGGCCCGATTCATCCGGGCGGGAACAGCCGGTGATGATCACCAGGAAGAGGCAAGCGATCAGCAGACGATGCATCGGATCTCCGGCGGGAGGGAGGGGGCATGGGGCGGCTGGATTAGCCACGTGGAGCGACCGGCCAGACTGTCGCATGAGGCCCGGCCCCCTCAACCGCCACGCGCCTTCTCGCGCTCCTGCAGCGCCCGCCACATCACCTTGCCCGCGCCGCTCTTGGGCAGGGTGTCGACGAACTCGATGAGGGCCGGCACCTTGTAGACGGCCATGTTGGCGCGGCACCAGTCACGCAGCTGTTCTTCGGTCAGGGACTCATGGCCGGCGCGCTTGACGACGACGGCCTTGACGGTCTCGCCGCGGTAGGCATCGGGCGCCGAGATGATGCAGGCCTCGGCGATGCCGGGGTGGGCGTGCATCAGGTTCTCGACCTCGGAGGGCCAGACCTTGAAGCCGCTCGCGTTGATCATGCGCTTGAGCCGGTCGGTCATGAAGAAGTAGCCGTCGGCATCCGCGTAGCCGATGTCGCCGGTGCGGAAGAAGCGCTTGCCGTCGATCTCGACGAAGGCGGCCGCCGTCGCGTCGGGGCGGCGCCAGTAGCCGTCGAAGACCATGGGCCCGTGGACGAGAATCTCGCCGGCTTCGCCGACGGGCAGCTCCTTCAGCGTGTCGGGGTCGACGACGCGCGAGTCGCAGCTCAGGTAGGGCACGCCCAGGCATTGCTGCTTGGGCGCGTCGTAGGGGTTGCTGTGGCTGGGCGCGGCCGTCTCGGTCAGGCCATAGCCTTCCATGTAGCGCAGGCCATAGCGTTGCCACAGCCGCTCGGCAATCGCCTGCGGCATGGACGCGCCGCCGCCGCCGATGGTGACCATGCTGCTGAGGTCGAAGCCGTCGACCTGCGGGCTGGCCAGCAGGTCGATGACCATGGTGGGGATGTTGGTCCAGCGCGTGACGCGGTGGCTGGCGATGAGGCGGGCCGCGTACTCGCGCTGCCAGCGCGGCATCAGCACCAGCGCCGCACCGGCCGCCAGCGTGCCGTGCATGACGACGACCATGCCGGTGATGTGGAACATGGGCACGACACCGAGCACGACGTCTTCGTGGCTGACATTGGCCCACAGGCCACCCGCGAAGATGTTGTGCTGCAGGCTGCGATGGCGGTGCATGCAGCCCTTGGGATGGCCCGTCGTGCCGCTGGTGTAGGGCAGCAGGGCGAGGTCGTCGGCGCCCACGGTCATGGCCGGTGCCGGGGCCGTGCAGGCGAGGGCGTCGGCCCAGGGCGTGGCGCCGGCGGGCAGGGCGATGTCGGTATTCAGCCAGTCGGCCCAACCCGCGGGCAGGCCTGCGCCGTCGCTGTGGCCACCCGGCAGCACTTCGGCCAGGCGCGTGACGACCAGGTTCTGCGCGGCCACGCCGGCCGACAGCCATTCGGCGCTGAGGTCGGCGCTGGTGATGGCCAGCACCGCGCCGCTGTCCTCGATGAGGTGCTTGAGCTCCGCCGCCTTGTTCATCGGGTTGACCGGCACGACGACGGCATCGACGCTGAGGATGGCGTAATGGGCGATGACGAGCTGCGGGCAGTTCTGCAGCCCCACCAGCACGCGGTCGCCCTTTTTGATGCCGCGCTGGGCCAGCCAGCCCGCCAGGCGCGCCACCTGGGCGGCCAATTCGGCATAGGTCGTCGTCTGGCCCAGGAAGACCAGCGCCGGCCGATGCGGGAAGCGGCGTGCGCTGACGAGCAGGTTGTCGGGCAGGGCCGTGGCCGGCGGCTCGATGGCGTGCGGCACGCGGACGGGCCAGAACTTGTGATGTGCTCGGGGGGTCGTCATTCGGCTGTCTCCGTTTTCCTCTGCGCGACGACGAGGTAGACGCCGAGCAGCGTCACCCCCATGCCGGCGATGGCTTGTGCGCCGAGTGTCTCGCCGAACAGCAACCACGCCATCACCGAGGTGACAGAGGGCACCAGATACATGGTGCTTGACACGGCCGTCACGCGGCCATGGCGCAGCATGTGGAACATCAGGCTGATGCCGCCGGCCGTCAGCACCAGGATGCTCCAGGCCATGGCAACCAGCACATGGGCATTCCATTCGATGTGCATGGGCTCCAGCCACCAGGCCAGCGGCAGGGTGACGGCCAGTGACGCCGCGAACTGCACGACCTGGCCGGTGCGCAGGTCGAAGTGGGGCACGAAGCGCTTCTGGTACAGCGTGCCGCCGGTGATGGCGAGCAGGGACATCAGGCACAGCAGCAGCGGCGGGCCATAGCTCGCGCCGAGGTTGAGCTTGTGCCAGATGACGAGGACGACGCCGGCCAGGCCCAGGGCCACGCCCAGCCATTGCCGCGGCGAGACACGCTCGCCGATCAGCGGCGCCAGCGCGGCGACCAGCACGGGCTGCAGGTTGACGATGAGCGCCGCCGTGCCGGCCGGCAGGCCTTGGCGGATGGAGACCCAGACGCCGCCGAGGTAGAGGGCCTGGATGCCCAGGCCGGCGACCGCCAGATGGGCCATCGCGCGCGGCGACGGCCAGGCCGCGCGCGCCGCCAGGGCCAGGCCCAGCATCAGCGCGATGACGCCGACATAGCGCCAGGCGAGGAAGGTCAGTGGGTCGGCATAGGGCGCGGCCAGCTTGGCGACGATATAGCCGGTGGCCCAGATGAAGATGAAAAGCGGCGGGGCCAGGCGGTCGAGTGCGGACATCGAGCCATCATGCCTAAGCACCCAAGACCTTGGCACTCATCAGGCGCACCAGTTCGGCCGGCTCGGGCAGCGGCCCGGCCAGCGGCAGGCCGGCAAAGGCCGCATCCAAACTCAGGTGTGACAGG
Source organism: Roseateles sp. P1_C1_2 (assembly GCF_056406535.1). NCBI lineage: Bacteria > Pseudomonadati > Pseudomonadota > Betaproteobacteria > Burkholderiales > Sphaerotilaceae > Roseateles > Roseateles sp. P1_C1_2. The sequence continues at coordinate 9,574 of NZ_JBFUAB010000029.1, read as the reverse complement.
CCGTGGGCCAGGCTCCAGCCGGTCAGCGCGATCAGCGGGCCGGAACTGGCGTCGAAGCGCGTCGCGGCGTCCAGCAGCACGCGGAAGGACGCCTCGGCCGCGCGGTCCAGGCCCGGGTTGTGGCTGCGCGAGGCCAGCACGGGGCCGAACATCAGCCGGAAGCGCGCCGGGCGGCGCCGCGCGAAGTCGACATAGGCCGAGGCGATGGCGAGCAGCTGCTCGCGCGCATCCGCCGGGTGGGCGTCGACGCCGGCCTGCATGGCCGCGCCGAGCTGCCGGAAGCTGCGCTCCGCCAGCGCCGCCAGCAATTCGGGCAGGCCGGCGAAGTGGTGATAGGGCGCCGCATGCGAGACGCCGGCGCCGCGCGCCACGTCGCGCAGGCTCAGGGCGGCGGCGCCGCGCTGGGCCAGCAGGGCCTCGGCGGCGTCCAGCAGGGCCTCGCGCAGCTCGCCATGGTGATAGGCACCGGCCGCCTTGGCGCGCGGGCGCGGCGGGCGGTCCGCGGCGGGCCTGGCCGCCGCCTGGGTGGCTCGCGGCGCCCTCGCTGGTTGAGCGGCGCCTGTCTTGGCGGGCGGTCGGGTCGAAGCAGGCTTGCTCATGCGCCGCATCTTGCCATCGTCAAGATCAAGGTGGATACTGCCGACATCTTTACACCGTCAAGATCATGCGTTGGCTTGCATGGTTGGACGGACAGCAAGGAAAGAGCGGCCATGTATCACGCCATCGTCCGGCGCAAGCTGTTGAACGCCTTTGCCGAGCTGAATGCGGGGCGCTATGACGGCATCCCGGCCCAGTTCAGGGCCGCGCACCGGCATCACATGGTGGGCGACCATGCCCTCGGCGGCGAGCGCCGCGACCTGGGCGCGACGACGCGCTGGTATGGCCGCCTGCAGCGCCTGCTGCCGGGCCTGCGCTTCGAGGTGGACGGCGTATGGGTCAGCGGCTGGCCCTGGCGCACGCGGGCCGTCGTGGCCTGGCGCGACCGCTTCCAGCTGCCCGGCGGCCGCGAAGGCAGCAACTGCGGCATGCACGAGTTCGAGCTGCGCTGGGGCCGCGTCAGCGCGCTGACGGTGCACTGCGACACGGCCCGGCTGGCGGGCTATCTGGCCGAGGTGGCCGCAGCCGGTCAGCCCGAGGCCTTGGCGGAACCGATCACGGGCTGACGACGCAGGTCAGCCTCGATGAGCTCGCTCAGGCAGGGCAGGCACAGGCAGCCGCTGTACTGCTCGGCGAGCTGCACGCGCAACCTCTCGGTCAGGCGGATGCCGAAGCAGGCGCAGTGGCCGGCGTTGACGCCGCACTCGAAGCCACCGCCACAGCGCGGGCAGCTGGTGTCGAGCAGCGGGCCGTTCATGAACGCCTCTCCTTGAGTGCCGCCACGCAAAGCTCTTCCAGCACGCCCAGGTCCACATCCGCCAGGCGCTTGATGTAGACGCAGCCTTTGCCTTCGCGGTGCTTGCCCAGTTTGGCAAGCAGGGCCGCGCGTTCGGCGGGGATACAGCCGACGTTCAGGTAGAGGCTGATGTCGCCCTTGCCGCCCGCGCCGCTGGCAAAGCCGATCTCGAAGATGTCCCCCTCGCGGCCGCTGTCGTAGACGTAGTGGTGATCGCCAAAACCCACCATGCGGCCCCACATCCTCGGCGGCTGGCCGCTGGTGCGCTGCATCAGCGCGGCCAGCGCCCGGCAGTCGGCCGCGCGCGCCTCGGGCTGGGCCGCGAAGTGGGCTTGGACATCGGCGTCGGTCGGGACGGTCTTGTTGGCGGTCGCCATGGAGCCCTCAGGCCACGGGAGAAGAGGCCGATTGTGTGCCGTCGACGGCCGGGATGGGAGGGGCGAGAGGGCTTTCCTGGCGGGCACCCAGGCGCTCCACGAAGGTGCGGCGCACGCGCTCCGAGCGCAGGAAATAGCTGATCCAGATCGCGCCGAACACGCAGGCGCGGACCGATTCGGCGGAGTCCTTGGCGCCCCACTGCTCGCGCAGCGCCGGGATGATCTGGAAGGCGATGGCGTCGCCCAGCGTCATCACGATCACCAGCACCCACCAGCCGACATAGATGCGCGGCAGATTGCTGCGGCGCTTCACCATCAGCCACAGCAGCAGCAGCGCCCCGGCGCCGATGGCCAGCTGCAGCACGAGGTCGAACAGCAGCGTCGGTGCCCAGAGGGCATGGGCCTTGGTCAGCTCGACCCAGGACTGCACGTCCATGACCCCCGTGGATTCGAGCAGCGACTTGCCGACGCGATACAGCGTGACGGCCAGGCCGATCGGCGGCAGCAGCAGCCAGCCGCCAATGCCGCTGGCCGCCGCGGGGTCCAGCGGCAGGGCAGGCGGCTCGGGATCCCAGCGGTAGAGGCGACGCCCCAGCACGGCCAGGCCGCCCAGCGTCAGCAGCGCGGCGATGAGCGGCAGCCAGTGCGGCGTGCCGGCACCGGCGGATGCCGACCCCGCGGCCTCGCTGCCGCCCGTGTGGGTCAGGCTGAAGCCGACGCCGGTGCGGGCCTTGTCGAGCTGGCCGACATAGCGCGCCATGTCGGCGGCGGCGACGTGATCCTCACGGCTGAGGTAGTGGTCGGTCAGCACCAGGGTGGCGCCCTGCCAGGCTTCTTCGCGGCGCAGCTCGAAGGCCGGGTCCTCGACATGGAGCTTCTCCGGCTTGAGCCCCCAGTTGCCGGGCAGGCGGAATTCGCTGACGAGGGTGAAGTCCACCGGATGGCGCAGCCCCAGCGGACCTTGCCGATTCAGGCCCGAGGGGCGGCGCAGCCACTCCAGCAGGTCGGGCACCTCGAGTTCGCCTTTCCAGCGCGCCTGCTTCTCATCGCGGGTCCAGTAGCTGGGCATGCGGTAGCGCTCGACGATTTCCAGCGTGTTGGCGTCGACGTCGTCGCGCACGCTGAAGGGCTGTTCCACCGTCAGGCCGGGGTAGCTGGCGGCGTAGTAGTCGAGGTATTGCTTCTGCAGGCTGTCCCGCGCGTTGTCCGCCAGCGTCGCGCGCAGCTGCTCGGCGGCCGCGCCGCTCGCCGTCGTCGTGACGGTGAAGCTGGCCGGCTGGTCGAAGCCGGCGCTGGCGTCCAGCAGCGTGCGCACCTGCCGCGTGTGCAGCCGCGCCTGCGGGCCGGCCATGGCCACCATCTCACGGCTGTCGGCGTCGACGAGCAGGGCGCGGCCGAAATCGGCCTGCACCCATTGCGCCACGCCGCGGCCGGCCTGCGGGCTGCGGGTCGGGTCCAGCCAGACGCGGCGGCCGCCGACGTCGGCCTGCACGAGCACGTGGTTGAAGGCTCCCGGGGTGGGCAGCCGGTCGGCAGCGGCCTGGCGCAGGCCGGTGTGCACCAGGGCCGGTCGCGCCGCAATGCCCAGGCCGCGCAGCAGGGCGATGCTGAGCAGGGTCTTGTCCTTGCAGTCGCCGAAGCGCCGCTGCAGCACGACTTCCGGCGCATGCGGCGCGTGCGAGTTCACGCCCATCTCGATGCCGAGATAGCGCACCTCGCGCTGCACGAAGCGCAGGGCGGACAGCAGGCGCTGCTCGGGGTCGCTCGTCTCGGCCGCGATGCGCGCCACCTCGCGATCCACCGCCGGCATGGGGCCCGCGGGCAGGCGGTACAGGGGCTGCGCCCAGTGCGTGACCGCCGCCCAGTTCTCGAATTCGCTCCACTCGACCCAGTTGTAGGGGTCGTACCAGCCGGGGCTGTCGCTGTCGAGCACTTTGGGCGGCACGTTGCGCAGGTCCCAGCGGTGCTCCACCTCGGCGCCGAGGTCGCTGACCTGGGCCGCCGCCGCCTGGTTGTGGAGCTTCCAGTACAGCGGGCGGCCCTTGGGCCAGAGCACGCGGACATGCCGACGCGCGACGGGCGTGTCCCAGTCCAGGTCGAAACTGCCGAAATGGCGGCCACCGAAGACCGGGTTGTCGCCCTGCAGGCTGTAGACATACTCCACCACGTCGCCGACACGCACGTCGTGCAGCGCGACATGGGCGGTGAGGCGGCCGTCGAAGATCAGCGATTCCAGGCTGGACTCGCGCTGCAGCAGCTTCACGGCGCCGGGTGCCACGGTGGACACGGTGCGCCCCGCCCGCTTCACGTCGATGCGGTGGATGACGAKGGTCTGGTAGCTCGGATCGAAACGCAGCTGCACGCTGGCGATCTCTTCGACGCCGCGCTCGTTGACGGCCCGGCTGGCGATATGGTGATAGCTGACCAGGGTGCCGGACACGATGCGCACCTGCTCGTCCGCCAGCAGATAGTGCTGGCCCTTGTTCAGGCCTTCGGCGGGCGCCGCGGCATCCAGCGGCACCGCCTGCGGTTGCACCCAGGCCGGCACGGGTGCAAAACTGAGCCCCCGGGCCACGCTGGCCTGCTGGGCCCAGGCATTGACCGACCCGCCCAGCAGCAGGGCCCACAGCAGCACAACCCCGCCCAGCCGTGCGAGACCCGCAACGGCCAGCTTCTCCCTCAATCCGCGCATCATTGGCGCCTCCCTCTCATCGCGCGGCGATTATGGTCAGGCTCAGGCGAGGTGGGACTGCGGGTCTTCCGGTGGCAGCAGCGGCGTCGCTCGCGCCAGGGCCATCCAGGTCGCGAAATCGGGCTTGCAGGCGCGCTTGGGCGCCGGCCGGGCGAGCTCGAGGTGGCTGGCGTGGCCGATCAGCACGCCGTAGTCGGGCGGGATCTCCTCGGCTTCGGCGATGCCGGCCTTGATGACGAACCAGCACTGGCCGCACAGCGCGCGGTAGGCGGCGGACTTGGCCGGGCGGCGCAGCTCGCCGAGCAGGTCGGCGCGGCTGACCTTGATCTCGTGGATGGCGGGTTCGAGGTAGTCCTCTACCGTGCTGTGGCGGATGGAATAGACGTCGGGCATGGCGTTGACCCAGAGCGTCTTGCCGCCATCCTCTCCATCCAGACCAGGCAGGCCGGCGCGCAGGGTGAGGCCGCGCCAGGCGATGCGGCCGGCGCGCTGCATCTCGGTAGCGACGCGCTCAACCAGGGTCTCATGGGCGTCGCGGGCGGCGCGGTTGCGGGTCAGGGAATCGGCGATCAGCGCGATGCCGGCATCGGTCACGCGCAGGCGCTCGCGGCCGTCGGCCTCCTGCAGGCGCTCCACCCAGCCGGCCGCCAGCAGTTCGATCTCGACCAGGTCCAGGCTGGGCCAGCCGGCGCTGCGCCACAGCAGGCGCAGGCGCTGCAAATGAAAGCGGGTAGGGGCGGGCATGCCGCTATCTTCTGCCAAAGAAAAAGCCCCCGGCCGGTAGGCACGGGGGCTTTGCGAGGAGTCAGCCGAGGCTTACGGGCGCTCGCGCTTGGGCAGGGCGGTCATGCCTTGCGTGGCCGAGCTGCTGGGCACGGCGAAGAAGGTCCAGACGCTGTTGGCCGGGAAGGCCAGGGCGGTGTTGGTGTAGATGGACGTGGCCGAGGTCGGCACGGTCACATCCACCTGCGACGCCGTCGTCGACGAGATGCTGTTGGGCGTGGAAGCCGTACCCGGCAACACATTGGACGCGACGGAGCTGAAGTCGACGTTCAGCGACACGCCCGAGGTCTGGGCGGCGATGGCGTTGACGAGGCGGATCTTCACGTTGCCGGCGACGGTGGGCAGGCGGTTGTCGTCGTTCAGCACCGACATCTTGGGCGCAGCGGCGTCACCCCAGACCAGCAGGGTGTAGTCGTTGCCGGCCGTCAGCGTCGGGGCGTTGAAGCTGACCGCAGCGCCGTTGACGGTGGCGGACAGCGTGCTGGCGCCGGAGGCGGTGGTCACGTAGTCGCTGATCAGCGGGCTGATGGCGCTGCTGAACATCTGCTGGCCGTTGACGTTGGAGCCGACGGCGGCGCCATTGGTCAGGGCTGCGACGGTACGCACGCGCGACTGGGTGTTGGCGAAGTTCTTGACGGCGCCCTTCTGGACCAGGCTGATGCCGTTGACGAGCACGCCGCCATCCGAAGCCGTCAGGATCAGCGTGTTGACGCTGGCCGAGTCGAGCGTGATGGCCGGGATGTCCAGGCGCAGGTCGGTGCGCTTGTTGTAGCCGGTCACGCGCACGCGGAAGGTGCCCGAGTTGATCTGGATGTAGCCGCTGCCGGCGCCGCCCTGGAGGTTGGTCGTCAGCGCGGTGGCGGTGTCGATGGGGTCGGTGGCCGTCGTCACGTAGACGTCCAGCGCGCCGGCGTCCGGTGCCAGGTTCAGCACCAGCAGCTTGGCCTTGTTGGCGTCGGGCACGACTTCAGCTTCCTGCAGCAGCGTGGTGCGGATGGCACCGGCGAAGCCGTAGGTGATGAAGGTGTAGTTGCTGCCCGAGGTCAGCGTGGGCGTCGTGGCCGACACGCTGGTGCCGACGTCGCTGGTCAGCACCTTGGTGGCCGTGGCGTTGGTGTCGACGTCGCCATAGGCGCCGACGCTGGCGTAGGCGACCTTGGTGTTGATGGACTTGTCGTTGACCGACAGATCCAGCGCCGCATAGGAACGCGTGGCATTGAGCAGGCGAACCTGCGTGTTGCTGCTGCCGCCGCCACCGCCACCACAGGCGGTCAGGAATGCAGTGGCCGACAGGCTCAGCGTCAGGACCAGTCGCGTGGCCCAGGGGGTGAATCGCATCGAGAACTCTCCGAAAAAACCAAACCGCCGGGCCGATCCCAAGAACGCGGACTCGCGATTAGAACCCAAGCCGGCGATATCGCCATTTCCGCCACCTAGCACCGGGTGAAGAACTGTTGCTGGAGCCAGGGTCTGCCCCAGGCTGCAGGTGAGGAGAGCACTCCAATTCCGGCGCGTCCGCGTCGGTAGCATCCGCCGCCATGAACTATCCCCACCTCCTCGCGCCCCTGGATCTCGGCTTCACGACGCTGAAGAACCGCGTGCTCATGGGCAGCATGCACACCGGCCTGGAGGATGGACGAAAGCATTTCGAGCGCATGGCGGTCTTTTTCGCCGAGCGCGCCAAGGGTGAGGTGGGGCTGATCGTCACCGGCGGCTTCGCGCCCAATATCGAAGGCTGGGCCAAGCCCTTCGCGGGCACGCTGGCCACGTCGGGCGCGGCGCGGCGCCACAAGATCATCACGGACGCCGTGCATGCCGAGGGCGGCAAGATCGCGCTGCAGATCCTGCACACGGGCCGCTACGGCTATTCGCCGCTGTGCGTGGCGCCGTCGCGCATCCAGAGCCCGATCAGCCCGTTCACGCCGCGCGAGCTCTCGGCCCGCGGCATCGAGCGCCAGATCCGCGCCTTCATCCGCTGCGCCAAGCTGGCCCGCGAGGCCGGCTACGACGGGGTCGAAGTGATGGGCAGCGAGGGTTATTTCATCAACCAGTTCCTGGTGGAACACACCAACCAGCGCACGGACGCCTGGGGCGGGTCTTACGAGAACCGCATGCGCCTGCCGCTGGAGATCCTGGCGCGCATGCGCGAGGCCGTCGGGCCGGACTTCATCATCATCTACCGCCTGTCCATGCTGGACCTGGTGCCCAACGGCAGCAGCTGGGACGAAGTCGTGGAGCTGGGCCGGCGCGTGGCCAAGGGCGGTGCCACCCTCATCAACACCGGCATCGGCTGGCACGAGGCGCGCATCCCGACCATCGCGACCAGCGTGCCGCGCGCGGGCTTCGCCTGGGTGACCGCGAAGCTGCGGGCCAAGCTGCGCGAGGAAGGCATCACGACGCCGCTGATCACCAGCAACCGCATCAACACGCCCGAAGTGGCCGAGGGCGTGCTGGCGGATGGCAGCGCCGACATGGTGTCGATGGCGCGGCCCTTCCTGGCCGACTCGGAGTTCGTCAAGAAGGCCCGCCAGGGCCGGGCCGACGAGATCAACACCTGCATCGCCTGCAACCAGGCCTGCCTGGACCACACCTTCGCGCAGAAGATCTCGACCTGCCTGGTCAACCCGCGCGCGGCCTACGAGCAGGAGATCGTCATCAAGCCGGTGAATGGCGCGAAGAAGCGCATCGCCGTCGTCGGCGCCGGCCCGGCCGGCCTGGCCGCCGCGACGACGCTGGCCGAGCGCGGCCACGCGGTGACGCTGTTCGACGCCGCGGCCGAGATCGGCGGCCAGTTCAATATGGCCAAGCGCATCCCAGGCAAGGAGGAGTTCAGCGAGACGCTGCGCTATTTCGGCCGCCGCATCGAGGTCACCGGTGTCGAGCTGAAGCTGAACCGTCGTGTCGCGGCGGACGACCTGAAGGGCTTCGACGAGGTGCTGCTGGCCACCGGCGTCAGCGCGCGCGATCCGAAGATCAAGGGCCAGGACGAAGGCCAGGCGCGCGGCCAGGTGCTGAGCTATATCGATGTGCTGAGGCACGGCAAGCCGGTGGGTGGGCGGGTCGCCATCGTCGGTGCCGGCGGCATCGGCTTCGACGTGGCCGAGTACCTGCTGGAGGCCGGCCACTCGCTGACGCTGGATCCGGCCGCCTGGCGTCGCCATTGGGGCGTGGGCGACCCGGAACAGGTGCGCGCCGGTCTGCTGCGGCCGGCACCCGAGGCGCCGACGCGCCAGATCACGCTGCTGCAGCGCAAGGCCGGCAAGCCCGGTGCGGGCCTGGGCAAGACGACCGGCTGGATCCACCGCGCGGCACTGAAGATGAAGAACGTCGACATGCTGGCCAGCGTCAACTACGAGCAGATCACGGCCGAGGGCCTGTGGGTCAGCTATGGCGAGAAGCGGGCCGACGCCCAGTTGATCGAGGCCGACACCATCGTGCTGTGCGCCGGCCAGGAGCCCTTGCGCGAGCTGGAGGCGCCGCTGAAGGCCGCGGGCGTCAACGTCCACCTGATCGGCGGCGCGCTGGAGGCCGGCGAGCTGGATGCCAAACGCGCCATCCTGCAAGGCACCAAGCTGGCCTGCACGCTTTAGTTCTGGGACAGCTCCCAGAGCTGGTACAGGGTGTCGCAGTCCTGCTCGACGATCTCCAGGCCCTGAGCCAGGTCGAAGCTGGAGTCGTACCAGCCGCAATCCAGCTTGCGATTGGCGCCGCTGGCCGCCGTGCGCGGGCTGGGCAGGCCGGCCACCGGCAGCTTGGAGTGGGACCAGGGCGACTGCGAGGAGTTGAAGAATTGCATGGGGTGGCTCCGGGTTTTTGAAGGGGCGTCGTCGTGTTCAACGCCATGCCGTCAGCATCGCGGCCGAGGCCTTTGGGGGACATCACCCGGAGGGTGGAGCGAGGGGGGAGAGGGCGGCGCCGCATCCCCCTTCTTCCCCTCTTCTTCCCCCAAAAGGGGGAGACGGCCGCAGGCTAAGCTCGCGGCGCCCATCAGCCGCCCATCGCCTTGATCCCCTCCGCGCCGCCCTTCCAAGCCCCGTTTCGCCCTGCGCCGGCCCAGCGCGGGCTGGTGGCGCTGTTGCTGGCGCTGCTGGCCAGCCCCGGCCTCGTCGTCGCGCTGGGCAGCACCGGGCTGGACCTGCCCGAGCGCCTGGCCACGCTGGGGCTGTCGCTGTGGCTGCTGGCGCTGGTGCCGACGCTGCTGGGCAGCCTGCGCTGGGCAATGCTGGCCTGGACGCCGGCGGTGCTGCTGCTGCCGCCCTATGTCTACCTCTGCCTCAGCCTGGGCAGCCCACCCGGCGACGCCCTGGTCGCCGCGGCGCTGCACACGGC